>JBDTXN010000087.1:0-11892 GCA_040006175.1 Gemmatimonadota bacterium
ACCTGTCGCTGCGTGATGATGCACTGCTTGTTCTCGTGCACGAACTCGATCGGATCCTCGATCGTGATCACGTGCTCGCTGCGCTTGCGATTGATCAGATCGATGAGCGAGCAGAGCGTGGTCGACTTTCCGGAACCAGTGGGACCGGTCACGAGCACCAGGCCGCGGGTGAGATAACAGAGCTTCTGCACCTCGTCGGTAATTCCGAGCTGCTCGACGCTCACGACTTTCGCCGGGATGATACGGAAGACGGCGGCGCATCCCTTGTGCTCGCGCAGCACGTTGCAGCGAAAGCGGCCGGTGCCGGGAATATCGTGCGCAAAGTCGGTGTCGTTCGAGCTCTCGAACTCTGCGCGATTGCGCTCGGGCATGATCGACTTGACGAGCGCTTCCATCTCGCGTGAATGCAGCACCTCCGTGTCCGGAATGCGAACCATCTCGCCATCCACGCGCACGATCGGCGGCTCGCCCACGCGAAGGTGCAAGTCGGACGAGCCGCGCTGGACCATGACCCGCAACAGCCCCTCCATCCGATCGCGCTCGGGACTCATCCCGGGCGCGCCACTCTCTTCGAACGAATCCTCGACGCGGACCCGCGCCGCTGGGATCTGCGGCGCGCTCGCCGTGCTGCTCGCAGGGATGCTCGCAGAGATGCTCGCCTCCGGCGATGCCACAGCGCTGTCCGGCTTCTGCGCAGCGCTCTGCACGCGCACCACTGCGCGAAGCCCTTCCGCGCGCGCAGACACCTGCACGTCGAAGGCGCCATCCTCCGATGCGTACGCGAATGCCGCCGGCGCACCCGAATCCAGTGCCATGCGCGCGTTCCCGGGCGCCATCTCCTGTAGCAGCGCGAGCAGCTGCGGCTCCGTGAAGGCTGTCTTCGTGATCGCGCGCGGCGTGCCGTTCATGTCCAGCTGCGCCGGTACGTCGGAGCCGAGCACGAGGGCGCTCGCGCGGTGCGAGACGAGAGCGGCAAGGAAGCGATCGAGTTGCGCCATTATCAATCCAGTGGGCGTACGCGCTCGATCATCTTCCGATTGATCATGCGAACGCCTTCATCGGTTCGAAGCGCCATGAAGCGCTCCGTGCAATAGTTCATGTAGTCGAGAACGCGCGGTCGCGACGCACGCGCTTCGAGTCGCATGGAGCCGACGTGCGTCTGACCGCCCGCAAGGGTGAGCTGGAGCAGCGCCGTGGGCGCGCTTCCAGGGAGCTCCTCGGAACCCGAGGCGCCGTCGAGGATGACCTCGAGCACCCGGTCCTTTGCAATCAGGAGCACTTCGCCGGTCGCGAGTCCGAGCGGGAAGAAAGGCTCGGTATCGTTGAGCAGCTGAAGCGGGTCTTCCGGGCCACCAGGAGGGTAGATCTGCGGCGCAAACAGACTACCGCTCAGCAGCTCTCCCCCGACCATCGTGATCGAGACGGCAACTCGCTCCTTCTCGATTCGAACATCGTTCCACGCCTGTGACGGTGACACGCGGGTATTCCCCTCACACTGGTCTGTGGGGAGACGAGCCCTCGAGCCCCGCCGTCACGGTCCGAGGGCTATTTGGCGCGCATTAGAATCATCTTAAGGGCACTCCTCCCGAGATCCGCCTCAGCGATCGCTCGACAGGGGATCAGGCGTGCAGGTGCAGCTCCCGTTCGTACATCTCCTGCCGCTCGAGCTGGACGGTCACATGCTGGATGCCGAACAGCCGCATCGCATCGAGCACGTGCTCCAGCACGTGCTGATGGCGCTCGGGCTCACGCACGATGGCGTGTACGCTCATCGCGATGACGTTCGACGTCACCGTCCACACGTGCAGATCGTGCACGGACTCGATGCCCGGAATCGCCGTGAGCTGATCGCGCACCGCCGCGGCGGAGATGTGCGCAGGGGTGGACTCGAGGAGCACGTCGGTCGAATCGCGCACCAGCGTCCATGCGCCGCGCAGGATCAGGGTGCTCACGATGATCGAAGCGATCGGATCCGCAGCCAGCCAGCCGAAGCGCCAGATGAGCACCGCCGCGATGATCGTTCCCACGAAGCCAAGCAGGTCGCCGAGGATGTGGAGGTACGCGCCGCGCACGTTGAGGTTGTCCTCACCGCTCGGGTGGAGCACCCATGCCGAGACGGCATTGGCAACGAGCCCGAGTACCGCGACGCCGAACATGAGCCCACTCTGCACTGGCTCGGGCGTGCGAAGTCGGTTCACGGCCTCCCAGATGATCCACACGGAGATGAGCAGCAGCGTCGCGCCGTTCAGGAAGGCGGCAAGAATCTCCAGTCGCAGATAGCCGTACGTGCGCTTGTCGGTCTCGGGGCGCTGGCTGAACCAGGCGACGAAGAGCGAGAGAGCGAGCGCCGCAACGTCGGTGAGCATGTGGCCCGCGTCGGCCAGCAACGCCAGCGAGTTCGCGAGATATCCGCCCACGGCCTCCGCGATCAGGATCACGGCGGTGATCGCGAGCGCAATGCGCAGCCGGTTCACCGAGCTGCTCTGTCCGTGCGAGTGCGAGTGGCCAGCGTTCCCGTGGCTCGCGTGCGAGTGCCCGTGCGAGTGACCCGTGTGCCCGTGCGCGTGTGTGGGTGGCATGCGTGAAAGCTTCACCCGCGCTGCGGGCTCGTCCAGATGCAGCGCCGCAATCACTTCTTCGCGGGCACCAATGCTTCGGAGAAACGCGCGCACTCGAGAATCGCCTCGATCATGCTCGCGGGATCTGCGCGGTTCTGCCCCGCAATGTCGAGCGCGGTGCCGTGATCGGGCGAGGTGCGCGGAAACGGAAGCCCCATCGTGACGTTCACGGCGCTGCCGAACGACGCGACCTTGATCGCAGTCATCCCGACATCATGGTACGGTGCGAGTACGGCATCAAAGGCGCCCCGCATCGCGCGTACGAATACGGTGTCCGCGGGAAAAGGTCCGAGGATGTTCGCGGCGCGCGCGGCAGGCGCGAGCAGCGTGTCGTCCTCGGATCCGAAGCGACCGCCGTCCCCCATGTGCGGGTTGAGAGCGCAGAGTGCGATCCGGGGCTCCGATATTCCGTAGAGCTGTCGCAGGCCACGTCGCGTGAGCTCCGCGCATTCGACAATGCGTGCGTGCGTGAGCTCGCGATGCACCTCGTGCAGCGCGATGTGCGTCGTCACGAGCACGACGCGCAGGCGGTCGGATGCGAGCATCATGGCAACGTGCGAGCCCGTGAGCTCCGCGAGCATCTCGGTGTGTCCCGGAAAGTCGTAGCCGCCCGCGAAGAGCGCGTGCTTGTCTATCGGGGCGGTGACGATCCCCTGCACGTCGCCCGCAAGCGCGAGGGCGGTCGCACGCTCGATCGCGAGCCCCGCGAGGCGTCCGCCAAGCGCGGCACTGCCGCCGGTGTGCCACTCGCCGACCTCCTCGTTCACGGGCACCGATGTGCCGCTCGGGCCCACGATCACGAGCTCCGCACGCGCACGCACGCGCGAATCGGCGAGGGCCGCGGCCACGATCTCGGATCCGATCCCGCGCGGATCGCCCAGTGTGATCGCGAGACGGGGTTTGCTCACTCCGTCACCACATCGCTCACGGTGCGATACAGCGTCTTCGCCTCTGCGCGGCTCACGTTCTTCCCGATGTCGGCAAGGAGCTCGATCTCGAGCGTGCGATGCGCGTAGTCGAGCTTGATGTGGTCACCCGTGCCGACCTCCGCCGACGCCTTCACGCGCTTTCCGTTCACCGTCACCGCACCCACATCGCACGCTTCCTTTCCCTCGGTGCGACTCTTCACGAGCAGGAGCCGCTTCAGCGCGAGGTCGACGCGCACGACTCAGATGCGAACGGACACGTAGCTGACCTTCCGCAGACCGTCCAGATACCGCCGGATCGACTTCTCCTCCGCGAGCTGGTCGCGAATCTTCTCGCGCCAGTCCGCAACGGTGGGCTCGTGCTCCCCAGCGATCGACGTGATCTGCACGACGAAGAACTTGGGCGTGCCGCGCGTCTTGTCCTCGATCGAGAACGGATCGAGGATGTCGTTCGCCTTGTGCCCCGCGATGGCTGTCTGGTATTCCTGCGGAAGCTGCGACTGCGGGAACGGCTGCGGGATCGACGACTCCTCGGAGGGGTCGTGGTGCTTCGCGCGCAGCGTGTCGAAGGAGACGCCGGCTCGCCACTGCTTCGCGACGTTCGCCGCTTCCGCGCGCGCCGCGGAGATGTCCGCCGAGTCGATAGCCGGACGGATGAGAATGTGCCGCCCCTTCACTTCCGCCGGCTGCACGCGATCCACGCGAATGAGATGGTAGCCGAACACCGTTTTCACCGGCGGGCTCACGACGCCCGGGCGCAATCCGAAGTACACGCGATCGAATTCCGGAACGAAATCGCCGCGGCGCCGCCAGCCCAGATCTCCGCCGAGCTCTTTCGTGCTCGGGTCCATGGACACGCGCTTCGCGATCTGCTCGAAGTCACCGCCCTTCGAGATCTCGACGTACAGCGATTCTGCCTTCAGCACCGCCATCGAATCCTGGTGCGGGCTCGGCTTCGGCGACACGACGATCTGTCGCAGCGTCACAGTGGCCGGAAGCTTCTGAAGCTGACTCGAGTTCTTGTTGAAGAACTCATCCACTTCGGCGTTCGATACCGAGGCGGGGGCGATCTTCCCGTCGGATCGAAGCTTCTCGAACAGCTTCTGCTGCAGCTGGCTGCGGCGCGACTGGTCGGTGAGCCAGCGACGGAACTCATCGACGGTGCCGAAGCCGGACTTCTTCAGCTCGTCGCGGAATTCCTTCTCGGTGGTGAAGCGCGTGCGAATCGTCTGCATGCGCTTGTCGACATCGGCGTTGATGTCGTTCTCCGAGACCTCGATCTTCTCGTCCTTCGCCTTCTGGACGAGCAGCTCCTCGTCGATGATCGCGTCGAGAATGCTTCTGAGCATCGCCTGCTGGCTCGCGGAGTCCTCGGGCATCTTCTGTCCGGACGCGCGAGCCTGCGCGAGGCGCTCCTCGACGTCGGAGCGCAGAACCGGAGTCGTGCCCACGACGGCGATAATGCCGTCCACCGGCGGGGCGCCGCCGCGAGCGTTCGCGGCGGTCTGCTGAGCGCCAACCGGCGCAACGAGAACGACCGCGGCAAGAGCCGCGAACATGAATGTATGACGCATGCTCACCGTACCCGCGACTCGCGCCGTAGTTCTCATTCTGCTTCGCTCAGTTGTGCGGCTTCGGAGGCGCCGGAGCCGGGGCCGGAGCGGGAGCTGCGGGAGCTGCGGGAGCAGGCGCACCCTGCGGCGGCATCTGCATTCCACCCATCGGAACCTCGGTGGGCGGCGCGTTCTTGGCGCGCAGCGAATCCGACTTGCTCTTGAGTGCCGTCGACGCCGCAACGGCTTTGTCCATGGCCGCGCCGTTGATCGTCACGTTGTACTTCTCCTTGAGCGCGAGCTCGAGCGGCGGCGGCACCTGAACGAAGCCCGCCTGCTGCTGCATGAGCTTGTCGAGGTAGGCATTCACGCGTGTGCTCGCGAGCTTCTCGCGATCGGAGACCGACTTCGCGCTGTCCGCCAGCGACTTGGGATTGAGGCCAAGCTGATCCCAGCTCGCACCGACGACCTGCGTGAACTTGCCATGAAGCTCCTTCATCTCATCAGCCGTGAGCTCGATCTTGGCGCTGTCGGCCTGATGAAGCACGAGCTCGTTCCGGAGCACGTTCTTCGCAAAGCTCAGAACGGTCGAGTCCGGCGCCGTCTGGAGGCGCTTGCCGAGGTCCTCTCGCTGCTGGAAGGCCTCGAGCCAGCGTGTCAGGCGAGACACCGTGAAATCTCCCGCCTTGGACGTCGCGATCACCGTCTTGTCCGCGCGGTGCGCTTCGAGGTCCTTGGCTGCGTCCTTGATCGTCGCCACTGCGTTCGGCTTGAACTGGATGTTCCCGGACGCCTCGAGCTGCGCGATGTACGTGCTGTCCGCCGTCTGAAGCGCGGGACCGTTCAGTCGCGACGCGACTTCCGCGGCCACTTCCGGATACGTGGACCGGCGGATGATGTGGTAGCCGAACTGCGTCTTGACGAGCGGCGACACCTGGCCGGGCTTGAGGGCGGACACCGCCTGCTCGAACTGCGGCACCATTGCGCCCTTCGGGAAGACGCCGAGATCGCCACCGCGCTGGGCACCGCCCGGCTCCTGCGTGTACTTCGTGGCCATCGCGGTGAAATTGGACGGCGTCACCTGCGCGCGAACGCCCTCCGCCACCTTGCGAATCGAGTCGCTCTGCGCGGGCGTTGCGCCCTGCGGCACCGTCAAGAGAATGTGGCGCGCGGCGAGCACCTCGCCGGCGTTGAACTTCGTCTCCGAGCCCGTCGTGTCGATGTGGAAGCCCTTCACCACCACATCGTGCCACTTGCCGGCACGCATCTGCGCGATGATCGGCCAGAGCGCGTCGTCGATCATCTTCGCGTCGGTGAGCGAATCGTTGTGCGCCGCCGCGACGCCGAGGAGCTGGTAGTCGACCCAGACGTTCGTGATGGCCTTCGCGATCTCCGACGTCACCGGCACCTTGGCCTGGCCGAGGAGCGCTGCGAGACGGTCGACGGAGAGCTCCTGCGAGCCCGCCTTGGCGACCGTGTCGGAGTGCGAGCCCATCGCCTTCTTGAATCCTTCACAGGCGACGAGCACGCCGACGATCATGAATATGGCGAAAGAGCGTTTCATTGGCGGAGAGTTGTAGGCTGAGGACGGGGTGGCCGCGCGGCAGAAGGCTCGGCGCGGTCACGCATCGCGCGTGGCTCCGCGAAGAACGCGAACGAGCCCGTCGAGAAGCGATGCGCCGCCGAGGCGCGTGAGCTTGAGCGAGAGCGGATGCGCGCGACGCACTTCCGCCTGGAATTGCACTTCGTGGAACGCCGATGTGAGCCCCTTGAGCCGGGGTACCGCATCGTCGCGAAAGGTAATACGCGCCTCGTCACCGCGCACCAGGATTCCCTCTATGCCGATCGCGCCGCCGCTCACGCGCAGCAGCGCGCTCGAGAGGAACGCGTTGGCGGCGGGTGGCAGCGGTCCGAAACGGTCGCGCAGCTCTGCGCGGAGCGCCTCGACCTCCTCCGCGTTCGTGAAGGTCGAGAGCCGCCGGTACACGTCGAGCTTCGCCTCCTGGATCGGCACGTAGTCATCGGGGATGAACGCCGCGATGTCCATCGACACATCTGCGGGGCGCAGCTTGGGCGCGTTGTCGCCCTTGATCATGCGAGAGACGGTCTCGTCGAGCATGCGAAGATACAGCTCGAATCCGACCGCCTGGACGAAGCCCGACTGCTCGGGCCCGAGGAGGTTGCCGGCGCCGCGCAGCTCGAGATCCTTGAGCGCCACGCGGTAGCCGGAGCCGAGCTCCGTGTGATGCTCGAGCACCTGCAGGCGGCGCTCCGCGTCGATGTCCACAGCGTCGGGCACGAGCAGATAACAGTACGCGCGACGATACGATCGGCCCACGCGGCCGCGGAGCTGGTAGAGCTGCGCCAGTCCGAAATGATCGGCGCGATTCACGAACATCGTGTTGGCGTTCGGCACGTCCAGCCCCGACTCGACGATCATCGTGGAGACGAGCACGTCGACCTCGCCGCTCACGAATTTGCGCATCGCCTCCTCGAGATCGCGCTCGCGCATCTGCCCGTGTGCAACGGCCACGCGCGCGCGCGGCGCGAGGCGCTGGATGTGGTCCGAGATGCCGACGATGGTTTCGATGCGATTGTGGACGAAGAACACCTGTCCACCGCGATCGAGCTCGCGCGCGATCCCTTCTTCGATCAGCCCCTCGTCCCACGGCTCGACGAACGTGAGCACGGGTGAGCGATCGCGCGGCGGCGTCGCGATCACGGTCATGTCGCGCAGTCCGGCGAGCGACTGGTGCAGCGTGCGCGGGATCGGCGTGGCCGTGAGCGTGAGCACGTCCGTCTCGAGCTTGAGCTGCTTGAGCCGCTCCTTGTGCTTCACACCGAACCGGTGTTCTTCGTCGATGATGACGAGACCGAGATTGCCGAAGTTCACGTCCGCGCTGAGCAATCTGTGCGTGCCGATGATGATGTCCGCCTTCTTCTCGGCTATCTCCACCAGCGCGGCAGTCGTCTCCTTCGGGCTCTGAAAGCGCGACAGCGTGCGCACCGTTACGGGGAAATCCGCAAGGCGCTCGGTGAACGTGCGACCGTGCTGTTCGGCCAGAATCGTAGTGGGCACCAGTACCGCGACCTGACGTCCCGACTGCACCGCCTTGAATGCCGCGCGCACCGCGATCTCGGTCTTGCCATAGCCGACGTCGCCCACGAGCAAGCGGTCCATTGGGCGCGTGGACTCCATGTCGGCCTTCACCTCGACTGTCGCCTTGCGCTGATCGGGCGTGTCCTCGAAGAGGAAGGACGACTCGAGCTGGCGCTGCCATGTCGTGTCGGGGAATGCAGGGATCTTGTCGGCCACGCGGCGGCGCGCGTAGAGGTCGAGTAGCTCGAGTGTCATCTCCTGCAGCGCCGCGCGCGTCTTGTCGCGCTGCTGCGCCCAGCGCTTGCCGCCGAGCTTGTGCAGGCGCGGTGGCGGCGCATCGCTGCCGCCATCATCCGCGGAGCGATAGCGCTCGACCTGGTCGATGCGGTAGAGCGGGACGTTGAGCCGATCTCCGCCTTCGTACTCGATCACCGCGACCTCGATCGTGCTTTCGCGCACGAACACCTGCTCGATGCCGCGGTAGATGCCGACGCCGTGCTCGAGATGCACGACGTAGTCACCGAGCTTGAGTGCCGTGATGCTCTCGAGCGACGAGCCGGAGCCATAGCGGCGGTGGCGCCGGATGCGCCGCTCGCGGCGGAAGATCTCGTGGTCGGTGAGAATGCGGAGCCCTGGCTCCGACGCCCGCGGCCCCGGCACGATGAAGCCACCATCCACCACTCCTACCGTCAACGCCGCCGGAGATGGCGCGCGCGCATCCTCGTTCAGGATCTCGTCGAGGCGCTCGCACTGACCGACGTTGTCGCAGAGAATGACCGTGGGCATTCCGTCGGACACGAGGCGACGCAGGCGCTTGATGTCGCGGTCGATGGAGTCCGGCGGGCGGATCGGGAAGACGATGTCCGCGCTGCGCGCGCCGCCGTCTGTGGCCTCATCGCGATGCAGGATCGCGACGCGACCAAAGCGCGCGAGCTGCTGCTGCGCCTCCTCCGGTGTCTGAAAAAGCTCGTCGCGGTTCGGAACATCTTCTCCGCGGCGGCGCGCGAGATCGATGTGATGCGCGGCCTCGTCCCAGGTGCGGCGCATCTCGGAGTCGAGGTGCGAGCGCGCCGGCACGACGATCAGCGTGTCGGGAGGGAAGAGATCGGCGACCGTTCCGCGCGCGGAGCTCTCGTCGTCCTCGCCCGTGCGTCCGTCCACGGGAAGGATCACCGCGCTCGTCGCGTCGCGTGTGGAGCGCTGTGTAGCGAGATCGAAGTGGCGCAGCGAGGAGATCTCATCGCCCCACAGCTCGAGGCGCACCGGATTCGCCATGCCGAAGCTGTAGATGTCGACGATGCCTCCGCGCACGCTGAACTGCGCGACATCATCCACGAGCGTGACGCGCTCGAAGCCCACGGACTCGAGGTGGTCGATGAGCGCGTCGAGCCGCTGCGTATCGCCCGGGTGGAGCTCGAGGCGCGAGTTGCGTACCGCGGCGGGGAGGCGCGTGCGCTCGAGGATCGCGCGCGCGGTAGTGACGAGCGTGCGCACCTGCCCGCGCGCCACGCGCTCGAGCGTCTCGACTCGCTCGCCGGCGACCTCGAGGTGCGGCTCGACCTCGCCGAATCCTTCGCGGGGAGGATAGAGCGCGACGGCCCCATCGATCGCGAGCGCGTCCAGATCCGCGAGCCACCGCTCCGCCTCCGGCAGCGCTTCGGCCAGGATCACCTGGAACCGGGTAGCGCCAAGCTCGCGCCCGAGCGACGCACTCAACGTCGCGTCGCTGGAGCCGGGGAGTCCGCCGACGGTGACCGTCTCGCCGAGCGACGGGAGCCTGGCAACGAGCTCGCGGTAGGCGGGGAGCGCGGTGATCGCGTCGAGAAGCTGCGGGAGCGCCATATCAGGCGGCTCTCCGGCGTGTGGGCGTGGTGATCAGCGTTTCGACGAGAAGGGTGAGCGCCGCGATGAACAGCAGCGGAGCGACGAGCGGCCGTTGCGGCGCCGCGGTGAGCACGCGCGCGGTGAGCGTGGTGCTGTCCGTGAGCACGTTCGCGGAGCGCGCGCCGAGCCTCACCGCGAGCGCTTGCGGAGTGAGCCGCGCGAGCTCCGACTCGGCAGGCTCCGCGTTGACGACGAGCGCGCCGACGCGCGTGGTGCCACGCAGATAGAAGTAGGTGCCTGCGCGCGAGGGCGCAGTGAGCGAGTCTCCGCTGAGCGTCGTTTCGCCGCCCTCCGGAAGCTCGAGCGCATCAATGCCGGCGGGACGCGCCATGTGCTCGCCGGTCGCGACTTCGCGCGGGATGCCGCCCAATCCGCTGAGCCGCTGCGAGAGCATGTCGTCGAGCCATGGCACGAACGACGCGTGTAGCGGGAACGTCGTGGCGGGGGGCGCGAGCGGTGAGCCGACGAGCACGTAGCCCGGACCGGCCACGACCCACGGCGCGCCGCCGGCCGTCGCGATGGTGTCCGGTCGCTCGGCACCCGCGGAGCGCGTGAGTGCGTAGCGGATGCCCACCGTCACTCCCTCGAGTGCGCGCGTACTGTCGATCGCGCGCACCGCGGACTCGCCACGCTGTGCGGCGCCGAAGCGCCACGGAATGCCGAGCCGCTCGAGCGCGCGATTGGCCGCGCCGATCCTGACCGGATCGCCGGGTGCGATGAGAAGTGCTGGCAGCTTCGTGGCCTCATCCGCCGGGAGTAGCGCGATCTCGTTCCCCACGCTCGCACGCCCGCTCTGCACCAGCGCGTCCAGCGCGCTGTGGGCGAACGGTCCGGCGAGCGGATGGATCGAAACGGCAGGTGCGGCGCCGATCCACACGGCGAAGTGCCGCACGTCATCCGCGCGCAGCTCGTCCGGCTCGAGCTCCACCGTTCCCGCGTTCCATCCGCGCTCCGGTGGCTCCGCGCGCAGCACGATCTCCTCATCGCGCGCAGCGATGCCGCGTGCGAGGGTGCGGCCCTCCAGCGTGATGCGGTACGTCGCGGAGTCGGACGCGAGAAGCCGCGCACGCACCGCACCGCGCGGCGTCCAGCGCGCGGGGATCGCGCGCACGGCCACGACCGCGTGATTCGCGGGTGCGGGCGCGGCAGGCATGTACGCGTGCAGCGTCATGTCGCCGAGGGCGAGCGGGCCGCCCCAGCTCGTGGACTGGCCATCGGTGAGCACGACCATCTCCTTCGCCGCGAACGCGCTCGCGCGCGCGAGCCCCGCCGCACGCGCCGTCGCTGCGCGCAGATCGCCCGCGCCGCCGAACGGCTCCGCGTGCGCGGCGGCATCGAGCACGGCGTCGCGCGAGCCACCATGCACCACACCGTCCGCCGTCACGAGCCACAGTCGATCGGACGACGATGCACGGCGAATGATCTCTCGCGCGCGCGCTTGCAGCTGCTGCAGCACCGGGCGCCCGTTCACCACGGCGGATGTGCTCAGCGAATTGTCGAGCACGATGGCGAGTGCGGTCGGTGCGTGACCGGCGCCGGCCATGCGCACGATCGGATGTGCGGCGGCGAGAGTAATGAGGAGCACCGCCGCAACGCGGAGGATCATCAGGAGGAGATTTCGGAGCCGGAGATCTCTGCTATGCTCGCGCTCCGCACGCACCAGATATCGCACGGCGGGAAAGTCGATGCGCGCGCCCGCGCGGCGGCGCATGAGATGGATGAGCAGCGGCACGGCGGCGGCGGCGCCGGCGAGCAGCCAGAGTGGCGCGAGGAAGCCCACTACGGAGCTTCCTGCCGAGCCGAGAACGCGC
>JBDTXN010000088.1:0-11730 GCA_040006175.1 Gemmatimonadota bacterium
CCAGGAGCGAACGTGAACGGTGGCCACGCCCCGAGCATCGGCGGGAGTGGCGGGGCGGAGTGTAAGCACGACCTAAGCATACAGGGCAGTCGAGATGCTTGCACCGCGGCTCTCCGCCAATTATGTTCGCTCCACCTACCTGTTCAGTGGAACGGGTGTGGCGACCAGAACTACCGTTCCCGGGGACCGCTATGGCACCTAGCGTCAAAACAGGCTCAGACCTGATCTACGGCACGCTCAACGTGCTCGTGCTCAAGGCGCTCACCTGGCAGCCCATGCACGGTTACGCGATTTCCAACTGGCTGCGCGAGCGCTCCGGCGGCACACTCGACGTGGACGACGCGGCGCTATACAAGTCGTTGCACCGGCTCGAAGAGCAGGGCGCGATCGACAGCGAATGGGGCGTGTCCGACAACAACCGTCGCGCGAAGTTCTACCGCCTCACGCCCGTCGGCCGCAAACAGCTCCGCGATGAGCGCACCGCCTGGATGGAGTTCGCCGTCGCGGTCACACGCGTGCTGCGCACCGCCTGACTCATGCCGCCCCGCACGGACATCAGACGCGTATTTCGCCTCGGTCTCTTCCGGCGCGCTGCGGCGGCCGTGGACGAGGAGTTCGCATTCCACCTCGACATGCGCGCGAGCGAGCTGGTCGCGCAGGGGTGGGAGGCCGATGCCGCGCGCGCCGAGGCGCGCCGCCAGTTCGGCAACGTCGATGAGGCCCGCACGTTCTGCAAGCGAACCGACGAACGACGAGAGAGACAAACGATGCGCACGGAATTGCTCGACGGGCTCACACAGGACGTCTCGTTCGCGATCCGCACGCTGCGTCGCGCTCCCGCCTTCACGCTCGTCGCCGCGCTCACCCTCGCGATCGGCATCGGCGCGAACACTGCAATCTTCAGCGTCGTGCGCGGGATTCTGCTTCGGCCGCTGCCGTTCGCGGATCCCTCGCGGCTCGTGATGGTGCGATCGACGTATCGCGGTGAGCCGTCGACATCGTCGCCCGCGAACGTCGCGGACTACCGCGCGCAGAATCGCTCGTTCGTCTCCATGGCCGTGCTCGAGGGACACTCCGCCGTGCTCACGGGATCCGGCGATCCGGATCAGCTGAAAGGCTACAGCGTCGGAGGCGACTTCTTTTCCATACTCGGTGTGCGCGCGATCGCGGGCACCACGGCCTTCGCGCCGGAGGATACAGCGTGGAAAGGCGCGAAGTCCGTGCTCGTGACGAGAAACTCTGGCGCACGCGGTTCGGTAGCAGCCCAGCGCTCGTCGGTTCTGCGCTGACACTCGACAACGAACGCTATCGAGTGATCGGCATCGTTCCGGCCAAGTCCGCGTGGCCGACCACGGCGCGGGGTCGCGCGCGAGGGGGAGCTCGCGCTGCGGACCGCACTCGGCGCGGGCCGCGGCCGCCTCGTTCGGCAACTCATTACGGAAAGCCTGGTGCTCTCGCTCGCGGGTGGCCCGATCGGTCTCCTGCTCGCGATCGCCGGCACCAAGCTTCTGATCACGGCTGCACCCAAGAACATTCCGCGGCTGGATGCCATCCACGTCGATGGAACGGTGCTCGCGTTCACACTCGCGATCACCGCGGTGACAGGCGCGCTGTTCGGACTCATGCCTGCGAGGCAGATGCTCAATCCGGACATCTCCCGCACGCTGCGCGAGGGTGGCCGTGGCGGCGGCCAGCGTGCGGGCAGGCATCGCGCGCGACGAGTGCTCGTGGTCGCAGAGGTCGCCCTGTCGGTGATGCTGCTGGCGGGGGCAGGGCTCCTCATTCGCAGCTTCTCGCGGCTGACCGATGTCGATCCCGGCTTCCGCACCGATCACTTGATGTCGTTCGCGCTCGCTCTCCCAGAGGCCAAATATCCCGACCCGGCGAGACAAGCCAGCTTCATCAACGCCGCAATCGAGCGCGTGCGCTCGCTGCCGGGCGTGCAGTCCGCGGGCGCTGGTCTGGGATTGCCACTCACGAATTTCGGCTTCGGATTTTCGTTCGAGGTCGCAGGGCGCCCGCCCGTCCGCCCGGAGGATGAGCCGGACGCCGAGGTGCGGATCGCTACGCCGGACTATTTCACGACGCTGGGGATTCGCACCACGCGCGGCCGTGGGTTCTCCAAGCTCGACGATGCTGCTGCACCGCGCGTGTTGCTCATCACGGAAGAAGCCGCACGAAAGTTCTTTCCGAATGAGGATCCGCTGGGAAAGCACATTACGCTCGGCTGGATGCGCGACTCGGTGAAGCTGGAGGGCGACATCGTGGGTGTGACGACTGACGTCAAGCAATCCTCGCTCGCGATCGCGACCCTTCCACAGATGTGGGTGCCGTTCGATCAGTGGCCCGTGTCGAACATGACCGTGGTGATTCACTCCAGTCGAGATCTGCACAGCGTTTTGGCCGACGCACGCCGCGCGATACGCGAGCTCGATCCCGATCTCGCCATCGCCAAGGTGATGACGCTCGATGACGTGGTGGCCGAATCCGTGGCGCAGCCTCGCTTCTACATGACACTTCTTTCGTCGTTCGCGATGGTCGCCATCGTGCTCGCGTCGATTGGGATCTACGGAGTGATCGCGTACCTCGTGGGGCAGCGTGCGCGCGAGATCGGAATCCGGATCGCGCTCGGCGCATCGCCCTCGCGAGTGGTGCGCATGGTAGTGAGCGAAGGCGTGATCATGGTGGGCGTGGGAATCGCGGTCGGCGTGGTCGGTGCGATCGCCGTGACTCGACTCATGCGCGCGCTGCTCCTCGACACCAAGTCCACGGATCCGATGACGTACATTCTGGTGACGCTCGTGCTCGCGGCGGTGGCGCTGCTCGCGTCGTCGCTGCCGGCCATGCGCGCTGCACAGGTGGACCCGGCGCTGGCGATGCGAGTCGAATAGGGGAGCTTGGCCGCTCCGCGTACGCACTGGACCCCGGGAGCTGCGCCGTTTTCGCGCGCTCACTACGTCGAGCGACGTAGGATGCCGGGCAACGATCGTGGATACCCTCGGGATGCGCTGTCGATGCGTCGCATCGCAGCGCCCGCTCGCCGGATGAGCGCCGAACCGCCCAAGCCGCAGCCGTACTGATTGCGATTCACCGGTGTGCTGCGACGTGTTGCGGGGCTGCGCCTTCCTTCTCGCAGCACGCCTCGGCCACCATCCCGCGCGTACTGCGGCGCTCCGCAGCGCCATGATGCGGAGCGGCGATGACGCACTGCTCATGGAAGTAGCGAGCATGACCGATGCTCGCCGCCATCGAGTCAGCCGCCGTCCTCGGGATCGAGGCGTATGACGTCATCGTCGAGGTGGACGCCGCGCAGGGGCTGCCTCAGTGGACCATCGTCGGGCTACCGGCCGGCGCGGTGAAGGAGAGTCGCGAGCGCGTGGGAGCCGCGCTCGTGAACTCGGGATTCGCCGTTCCGCCCAAGCGATTCACCATCAATCTCGCGCCAGCGGATCGCCGCAAGGACGGCACCGCATTCGACCTTCCGATCGCGCTCGGCATTCTCGTGGCGACGGGGCAGCTGCGCGTGGAGGCGGTCGAGAAGATCGTCGCGGTGGGCGAGCTCGGACTCGACGGTACGCTGCGCGCCATGCGGGGTGCGCTCCCCGTATCGCGCCGCGTCTCGCAGCGCGGCGGTGACCGCACGCTCGTGCTCCCTCCGGCGAACGTCGCGGAGGCAGCGCTCGTGGGGCGCACGGCGCTCGCCGCGCCGGCGTCGCTGCGCGATCTCGTGATGGCGCTCAGGCGCGCGGAGCTCACGCGTGCGGAGCCCGCGGTGCAGGTCGCCGCGCCTGCGCGGGAATCGCTGGACTTCGCGGACGTCGCGGGGCAGGGCACGGCCAAGCGCGCGCTCGAGATCGCAGCGGCCGGCGGACACAATGTCATCATGGTCGGGCCGCCGGGCGCTGGAAAGACGATGCTCGCGCGGCGACTGCCCGGCATCCTCCCCCCGATCACCGAATCCGAGGCGCTGGATGTTACCGCGATCCACTCCGTCGCGGGCGTGCTCGCGCCCGGCGATCCGCGCATCGTCGCGCGCCCCTTTCGCGCTCCGCACCATACGATCTCCGACGCGGGGCTGATAGGCGGCGGGAATCCTCCGCGCCCCGGCGAGATGAGCCTCGCGCACCACGGGATTCTCTTTCTCGACGAGCTGCTCGAGTTCCGCCGGCACGTGGTCGAGTCGCTGCGCCAGCCGATGGAAGACGGTCGCGTCGTCATCGCACGCGCCGCAGTCGCCGTGACCTTCCCCGCGCGTTTTACGCTCGTTGGCGCGATGAACCCGTGTCCCTGCGGAAACGCGGGCGATGGCGCGCGCGCGTGCACGTGCGCGGCGGCGGACATTGCCAAGTACCGCGCCCGACTCTCCGGACCCATGCGCGATCGTGTCGACATGCATGTGCCGGTGGGCGCGCTCGCGCTGACGTCGCTCGCGTCTGCCGGCACGGGCGAGCGCTCCGAGTGCATTCGAGAGCGCGTCGAGCGCGCACGCGAGAGACAGCAGGCGCGATTTCGCGAGAGCGGCGACAGCACGGTGAATGCGCATGTGTCTCCGCGGCAGCTGCACGCATGCGCGGCGCTGTCGGCCGAGGCGCGTGCGCTGCTCACGACGGCGGCCGAGCGCCTGGGACTTACCGCGCGCGGCTACCATCGCGTGCTGCGGGTCGCGCGAACCATTTCGGATCTCGATGGCGGCCTCGAAATCGGCCAGCCGCATGTGGCGGAGGCGCTGTGCTATCGTACCAACACCGAAGTGCCCGCGGAGCGATCGCTCATCCCCGCGAAATGAGGGTGCTCCCCACTGCGTGAGCGACCAGAGCGCCGCGACACCCACCATGGCGATGATCGCGAAGGTGATCCAGCCCAGCGAATTTGCGAGTCGCCCGTTGGTTCTGTCGCACACGATCGCGCGGTTGTCGTGCCAGACGGTCGAACTCACGCGACTCGCTCGCTCGAACACTTTGCACCTGTGGCCGGTATTCACCACATTGGGCGAGTCACGCTCGGCAACCCGCGCCACCAACCCGGAGTCTCGCATGCTGCACCCCATTCGCTCGCTCGCCGCGCTCACTCTCCTCGGAGCGAGCTCGCTCGCAGCGCAGGTCACCGTCATCAAGGCGGGGCGCCTCGTGGACACCGAGCATGGCACCGTCGCGACGAATCAGATCGTGATCATCCGCGACGGAAAAGTCGACGACGTCGGAGCGTCGCTCGCCATTCCTGCGGGCGCGAAAGTGATCGATCTCTCGGCGATGACGGTGTTGCCGGGGCTGATCGACAGCCACACACACGAAGCGGACGGCGTGCTTCCCGACTACAACGGCGATCCGCGCTCGGTGCTCTTTCACACCTCATCCGAGATCGCACTCGCGGCGATTCCGAACGTGAAGACGACGCTGATGGCGGGCTTCACCACAGTACGCGACCTCGGCACCTATCGCGCGCTCAACGACGTGGCGCTGCGCGACGCGATCGCTCGCGGCGTGATCCCTGGTCCGCGCATGTACGTCGCCGGTGCCTACATCACGATCACGGGCGGCGCGGGCGCGATGACCGGCGTGTCGCCGGACGTACAGCTTCCGTGGGACATGCGATTCGGCGAGGCGAATAGTCCGGACGAAGTGCGGCAGAAGGTCCGCCTGCTCGTTGCCCAGGGCGTGAACGTCATCAAGGTGCTCTCGTCGGGAGCGGTGCTCACGCATGGCAGCAACACGAAATCACAGGAATTCACACCGGCGGAGCTCACCGCAGCGGTCGAAGAGGCGCACTCGTTCGGGCTCAAGGTCGCGGCGCATGCGCACAGCGCGGAAGGCATCAAGAACGCGGTGCGCGCCGGCGTCGCATCGATCGAGCACGGCACCTATCTCGACGACGAAGGCATTCGCCTCATGAAGGAGCATGGCACCTTCCTCTCGGCCACCCTCGACGTGCACGACTGCATCACGAGCTCGCCGACCACGCCCGCAGATTTCCTCGAGCACAATCGCGGGATCGCCGAGACTCACTACAACGGCTTCAAAAAGGCTGTGCAGGCAGGCGTCAAGATCGCGTTTTCCACCGACGTGCCGGTGTGCCCGTACGCGAACGCCGGAAAGGAGTTCGCGTACATGGTGAAGAACGGGATGACGCCAATGCAGGCGATCCAGGCGGCGACGATGGGTGGCGCGGAGCTGATCGGCGTGCTCGACAAAGTGGGTTCGATCAGGAAGGGCAAATTCGCCGACATCATCGCAGTTCCCGGCGACCCCACGAAGGATGTGAAGCAGCTCGAGCACGTGCCGTTCGTGATGAAGGAAGGAAAGGTGTTCAAGTCACCGGACGCTCAGCCGACGACCACGAACTGACCGCGCTCAGCGCAAATCGCCATGACTTGCATTACGACGCCGTTCGGATTTCGCAGCACCGTGGCGGATGTAGTGGAAGGCGTTGATCTCTCCGGCAGGCGCGCGATCGTCACGGGCGGCGCGTCCGGCATTGGCATCGAGACCGCGCGCGCCCTGTCGCGCACCGGTGCTGAGGTAACACTCGCCGTGCGCGACGTCGACGCCGGACGCATGGTCGCCGACGAGATCTCGGCATCGACGAAGGGGGGCGTAGTTCGCGTCGCTCGCCTGGATCTCGCAGACTCGACGTCTGTGGCCGAGTTCGCGGTCGAGTGGGATGAGCCACTGCACCTGCTGATTGCCAACGCTGGCGTGATGGCGCTTCCCGAGACGCGCACCGCGGCAAGCATCGAGATGCAGTTCGCGACCAACCATCTCGGGCATTTCGCACTGGCGCTGGCGCTGCACGACGCGCTCGCCGCCGATGGCAGCGCGCGCGTCGTGGTAGTGAGCTCGAGCGCGCATCTCATGTCGCCCGTGGTGTTCGACGACATCGTGTTCGACTATCGCCCCTGCGACCCGTGGCTCGCATATGGACAGTCGAAAACGGCGAACATTCTCTTCGCGGTGGGGGCGGCGAAGCGGTGGGCCGCCGATGGCATCACCGCCAATGCGCTCAATCCGGGCGCGATCGCGACGAATCCGCAGCGGCACGTGGGAGGCATGCGCACGGCACCGGAGAAGCGGAAAACACCAGAACAGGGTGCAGCCACATCGGCGCTGCTGGCGACGTCGCCGCTTCTCGAAGGCATCAGCGGTCGGTACTTCGAAGACTGCAACGAGGCTCTTCCCGTCGCGCGTCGTGATCCGGAAATACTTGCGGGCGTGGCACCCTACGCGCTCGATGCCGCCAACGCACATCGGCTGTGGGAGGCGTCGCTGCGAATGCTCGAGTAGCGACGCGCTTTCCCGTTGCCTCCCTCTACCGACGAAACACGAAGTACACCGCCCCCGCCATGCAGAGCGCCGCCCACAGATAGTTCAGCTTCACCGGCTCCTTCATGTACAGCGCCGCGAACGGCACGAACACCGCAAGCGTGATCACCTCCTGCAGAATCTTCAGCTGCCCCAGATCGAGCTGCGTGCTTCCGATTCTATTCGCCGGCACCTGGAGCATGTACTCGAACAGTGCGATCCCCCAGCTCACCAGGATCGCGACGTACAGCGGCTTGTTGTGCAAATTCTTCAGATGTGCGTACCAGGCGAACGTCATGAAGAAGTTCGAGGCGATGAGCAGCAGAGTCGCCTTCGCGATTACCGGCATGGAATTGGACAAGAGGGTGACAAGAACGTACGCGTGCGAGCGGGTAATATAGGTCAGCCACTGTCGCTGCTTCGCATTCGCACTGCCACGTCGTCAACCCTCGAGCATGCCGTGCTGTCGCACACCAACATTCGCTTCTCCCGAGCTTCGCGCGCGCTTCGCCTTCCGCTGCTTGCCGTGATCGTCGCGGTCGCCGCTGCCGCGACGCGATTCACGCGCGATCCGGTGATCGTGATGCCGACGAACATTCGCGATACGCTCAACAGCGTCTGGTCCGAAGCGAACGTGCACTGGAACGAGATCGCCGATCAGAACATGCTCACGCAAGCGCTCGGCACCGGCAAGCCGACGCAAAAGGAATATCTCGGCTGTCTGCTCGGCGACACGAGCGGCGACACCTTTCGCGTGATTGGCTGGATTCCCGCGCACGACATGAAGCGTTTTCAGTTCGCCGTCACGGGAAGCTGCGACAGCGTGCCCGGTGTCATCGGCACCTTCCACACGCATCCGTACCGCGCCGGTCCAGCGGGCGAAGCGCTGAAGGAGCCGGGACTCTCCAAGCAGGATCTCTCCACCTTCGCTGGCGGAACGGATCGCGTGCTCATCGTCCTGTGGGATGTCGACTCGCTCGACGTCGCGCTGCGCGCCTCCGACGGCCGCGTCGTGCATCCAGGGGTCTTCCTGCCGCACTGAGGCTTCCCCGGCTCTCTCTCGTGGCTACGTTTCACGAATGAGCGCTTCAGACGTCCTCGCGCCGGTGCCACACGCGCTGCAGCGCGAGCGGGAGCTGATAGCCTGGCTCGAATCGCACGAGTCACTCCTGCTGGGCTTCAGCGGTGGCGTCGATTCGGCCTACCTCGCCTGCGTTGCGGTCGAAGCTGTCGGACCCGAGCGCTTTCTCGCTGTCATCGGGCGGAGTGCCTCGTATCCGGCGGAGCAGTGGCAGACTGCGCGGGACGTCGCGGCGCGTGCGGGGATCAGCGTGCTGGAGGTTAACACGCACGAGATGGACGATCCGCGTTACGTCGCCAATCCCACCAATCGCTGCTATTTCTGCAAGACCGAGCTCTGGTCCGTGCTCGAGCGCGTGCGCGCGGAGCACGGGATCGCGACGATCATCGACGGCACGAACGCCGATGATCTCAGCGATCATCGCCCCGGCAGGAAAGCCGCAGCGGAGCAGGGCATTCGTTCTCCACTGGCGGAGCTCGCCTTCACCAAGAGCGACATTCGCGAGCTATCCCGCGCGCGCGACATTCCGACGTGGTCGCAGCCGTCCTCGCCGTGCCTGTCCTCGCGTCTTCCGTACGGCACGCCCGTCACCGTCACGCGCCTCTCCGCCATCGAGCGGGCCGAGCGCGCGCTGCGCGGGCTCGGCGTCACTGGCAACCTCCGCGTACGTCATCACGGCGACACCGCGCGCGTCGAGATGGATGCGGCACAGCTCGACCACTGGCAGCGCAGCGATCGGCAGGTGCAGCTCTGCGACGCCGTGCGCAACACGGGATTCGCGAACGTCGTGCTCGATCCGCGCGGCTTCCGTTCAGGATCGCTGAACGTGCTGGCAGGCGTCATCACCGATCGCGGAGACAGTGCGCCTCTTTCTGGCACTTGAGCTCGACCCGCGGGAGCGCCGGGCGATTCGCCAGGCGACCGCCGAAATGAGAACGGCTGCCTCCGCCGCCAAATGGGTGGCCGAGGATAACCTTCACCTGTCGATGAAGTTCTTTGGTGAGCAGCCAGACGCCGCGCCGGCGGCGCTCTGCGAGCTCTTGGCTCCCATGGCTGCAGCGCACCAGCCGTTCGACCTTCGTGTGAGCGGGCTTGGCGCATTTCCAAACCTTCGGACCCCTCGTGTCGTATGGATGGGCGTGCAACACGATCCGAGGCTCGAGCTGATGCACCACGATGTAGAGGCGACCTGCGCCGCAAACGGGTATCCGCTGGACGCGCGCGCCTTTCGCCCGCACATCACGATCGCCCGCGTGCGCGAGGAGCTTCCACTCGCGAATGCACGGGCGCTTGCGCTCGCCGCGCGCGCTGTGGTGTATAAGGGTATTCAGCAGGTGAGCGCGCTGTCGCTCATCGAGAGCACGCTTGGGCCGGGGGGCCCGCGATACACGAAGGTCGCGTCGATTCCGTTCGGAGGCGGGTAAGCCATGGGTGGATGCTTCAAGTCGATCGGATGTCTCGTTGTCGCCGCCGTGATGGCGGTGGGCGGTTGGTTCACGCGCGACCTCTGGACGCCGCTGCTGCATCGCGTCACGACGCCCGTTGCCACCGCGCCGGCGCACCAGCCGGGCACCTGGCAGCCCGCCACGCCCGCGGGTGCGTCGCGCGCACAGGCGATCGTCGAGCGCCTCGCCTCCCGCAGCGGTCCCGTTTACGCGAACGTCGAGGCGGGAGATCTCACCGCATTCATCATCCAGCAGCTCTCGCATCAGCTCCCGGAGTCGGCGCGCGATGTCGAGGCAATGGTGAGCGGCGACCAGCTCCTCGTTCGCTGCACCGTGAATCCACGTGACCTCGGCGATCTCTCCCAGCTCGGCCCCCTCGCGCAGATGCTTGGCGATCGCGAGCAGGTGCAGTTTGGCGGCACGCTCGACATCGTCAAGCTCGGTTTGGGCGAGTACCGGCTGCAGTCGTTCCGCATCCACGACTTCTCGCTTCCTCGTCAGGTGATTCCGCGACTGGTGAAGAGCTACTCGAAGGGCGCCCGCCCGCCCGGCGTCGCGGACGATGGGCTGCCGCTCATCACGCCCGTGCACATCGGCGACGTGCGCATCAGGAGCGGGGAGATCACGCTGTACAAGGTCGTGCGGTGAGCCCCAGGATTCTTGTTGCCGACGACGAGAAGGGAATCCGCGCTGCGCTGGGCCAACTGCTCGAGTACGACGGGTACGAGGTGCGCTCGGTCGCCAACGCGATCGACGCGATCGCGGAATACGACAAGTGGCAACCCGATCTCGTCTTCATGGACGTGAAGATGGGTGGCATCGATGGGCTCGAAGCGCTCAAGCAGATCCGCGAGAAGGATCCAACCGCGATCGTCGTGATGATCAGCGGACACGGAACCATTCAGACGGCCGTCGAGGCGACGCAGCTCGGCGCATACGACTTTCTCGAGAAGCCGCTCGACACCGATCGCATTCAGGTCACGCTCCGCAACGCGCTCCAGCACGTGGTGCTGCGCGAGGAGAATAGCCGGCTGCGCGCGAGCATCGAGTCGCGCTACGAGATCGTCGGCAAGTCGTTCGCGATACGTTCGCTCATCGAGAAGATCGAACGCGTCGCGGCAACCCCCGCACGCGTGCTCATCACCGGTGGTAACGGAACGGGCAAGGAGCTGGTGGCCCGCGCGCTGCACCGGCTGTCACCCCGCGAGTCGAAGCCGTTCGTCGAGGTGAACTGCGCGGCGATCCCGAGTGAGCTCATCGAGAGCGAGCTCTTTGGGCACATCAAGGGCTCGTTCACCGGCGCCATTGCCGATCGCACCGGCAAGTTCGAGCAGGCCAACGGCGGCACGCTCTTCCTCGACGAGATCGGCGACATGAGCCCCTCGGCGCAGGCCAAGGTGTTGCGCGTGCTCGAAGACGGAGTTGTGAATCGCATCGGCAGCTCGAAGGCGATATCGGTGGACGTGCGCGTAATCGCCGCAACGAACAAGGCGCTCGAGACCGAAATATCGGAGGGACACTTCCGCGAGGATCTGTTCTATCGCCTGAACGTCGTGCCGATCGTCGTGCCGCCGCTCCGCGATCGCCGCGAGGACATCCCGCTGCTCGTGCATCACTTCGCGGGAATTCTCTCCGCTGGCGAGGGAATGCCGCCGCGCACCTTCAGCCAGGACGCGGTCGATCGTCTTGCGGCCTTCGACTGGCCGGGCAACGTGCGCGAGCTCAAGAATACCGTCGAGCGCATTCTGATCTTGTCGAGCGGTCCGCGCATCGGTGCGGCCGATGTGGATCGCCTGCTCGGACAGCGCGCGGCGGACACCACGAGCCTCGGCTCGCTCGCCGACTGCAAGACGTTCGAGGAGTTCAAGGAGGCCGCCGAGCGCGCCTTCCTGCTCACGAAGCTGCGCGA
>JBDTXN010000089.1:0-11642 GCA_040006175.1 Gemmatimonadota bacterium
ACGCTGCGCTCAACGAGGGCGCGTTGGGGATCGGGATGGGCATCAACTACACACCGGCGGCGACGCGCGAGGAGATCCTGCGCGCATTCGTCGTTGCAGCGCGGCATCACGCGCCGGTGTTCGTGCACGTTCGCTGGCCGGGATTGATCGAGAGCGCCGGCGGCGTCGCCGCTGTTCAGGAAGTCATCGCCGACGCGGCTGCGACTGGCGCACCTCTCCACGTCGTGCACGTCACGAGCATGGGACTCGGTGCCACACCCGTATTGCTCGACATGATCGAAGGCGCACGCGCGCGCGGACTGGATGTGACGACCGAGGCATACCCGTACACAGCCGGCGCCACGATGCTTCAGAGTGCGGTCTTCGATCCCGGATTTCAGGAACGATTCGGTATCGACTACAAGGACATTCTCTGGGCCTCAACCGGCGAGCGCTTGACCGCGGAAAGCTTCGCGCGGTATCGCAAGCAGGGTGGGCTTGCGATTCTATTCGCGATCGCAGACAGCACGATCGACCAGGCGTATCGGGATCCGCATGTCATGGTCGCGAGCGACGGTGGATTCCTGATTCAAAATGGCGTGCCGATCGGCCATCCACGGAGCGCCGGCACGCACGCACGGATCCTCGGGCGCTTCGTGCGAGAGCGGAAAGTCATCTCGCTGATGGACGCCGTGCGGAAGATGACGCTCCTCCCCGCGCGCCGGCTCGAGGTGATTGATCCCGAAATGAGACGAAAAGGCCGCGTGCAGGCGGGTGCGGACGCGGACCTCGTGGTGTTCGATCCAGCGCGCGTCATCGATCGCGCCACCTTCGAGAAGCCGGCACAGTACTCGGAAGGGATCGTGCATGTGATGGTGAACGGAACGTTCGTGGTGCGCGAATCGAACCTGGTGCCCGGAGTCGCACCCGGGAAACCTGTCAGGCGACGCTAGGCCGACAGAGCGCACGTTTCGGATGGTCACACAAATTCGCCATCACACCGGAGTCGCCGTGAGCAATCGCCAGAAGAGATCGGGCCTGGGGTACAGAGTCACAGCGGGATCCGTGTGCTTCATGCTGGCACTGGGATGCGCAACTGCGCGCGCGCCGGCGGTGAGAGATGCGACCGTTCAGGGTCAGATAACGATTGCGATCGATTCGCTTGCTGCTGCCATGGAATCGCTGCAGCCCGATCGTATGCTCGCCGCCTGGGCCCCGGGTTCCGATGTACTCCATGTGTCCAACACGAACGTCGTTCGTATCGACACCTTGTTGCCCTCCCTCTACCCCGTGTGGCATTCGCGGCGCGCCTTCAAGGTGACTTGGACAATGCGCGCATTACGTGCGCTGGGACCCTCGGCTGCTGTAGCCACCACGAGTGTGCGGTTCGTGGCGACCGACACGCTCGGGGTTACCACCACTCGCGACGGCGTCTGGACCATGGTGTTCGCGGAGAGCGCAGGAGTGTGGAAGATCGTCGCGGATCATCGCACGATGGAGGCCGTTCCGGAAAATGGCTCGCGTTAGTCGGAGCGATGCAGGCGCGCCGACTGCCTCCCCGCCGTCCGCGGAGATTACGCCGACTGAGACACTCATTCTTGCGCCGTGGCGTACGAACTGTCGCATCACGCGCCTAGTCGTCTCTGGGCTGCCAGCATCGATTTGGACACGAGCGCTGCCCGGCGTTCCACGACGAACGGTTCGCTCCGTAGTCGCCCATCTGCACAATGCTCGCAGTCGCTGGATCAAGACGCTCGGCGTGCCTTCAGGCATTGCTCGGCCGCCGCTCGTCAACGTGCACTCGGTCTCTCGTCGCGAATTGCTCGTTGCGCTGCGCGAAAGCGATCGGAGCATCGACTCTCTGCTGCGGCTGGGTCTCCGCGAAGGCGGGAACGTACCGCCCACGGCGTCCTACACTTGGCGAAACCTGCCCCTGGATGTTGGCCACATTCTCACGTACTTCGTCGCGCACGAGGCGCATCATCGCGGGCAACTCATCCTCGTCGCACGACAGCTCGGAGCCGCATTGCCTAAGTCGGTAAACGAAGGGCTGTGGCAATGGCA
Source organism: Gemmatimonadota bacterium (assembly GCA_040006175.1). Taxonomy (GTDB): domain Bacteria; phylum Gemmatimonadota; class Gemmatimonadetes; order Gemmatimonadales; family Gemmatimonadaceae; genus FEN-1250. The sequence goes on from JBDTXN010000089.1 coordinate 2,044, forward strand.
GCTACCGAAGCGGGTTCGCAGACCAAAAACGTGATCGAGCGCGTGCACATCACCTGCAGGAAAACACGATATTGTGAAGTCCCGACCACGCCGTGACAACATCGAGTGCCCAGCGTGCGGAGTCTCGCCGAGCGTTGGCACCTTCTGGAGCTGCAATCCGGACGGGTGCGGCCTCCGGTTCGACACCTTCCAAAGCCGTGGCCGCTGTCCGCGTTGTCATGCGCAGTTTGCGTGGACGGCGTGCCCCTCCTGCCACAAAATCTCCTCGCATCGTGCCTGATACCGTAACGCGACCTGATGCGCGCTGAAGGTGGCGAACCCTGAGAACTCGCAGGTGCGATCCAGCGTCAAACAGTTCTGTCATGGTGATGCAATGGTGTAAGATGCACTGCCACTCAATGGAGAATCGACACGATGAACCCCGCGAAGAATACAATCTGCCTTTGGTACGACGGCACCGCTGAAGAGGCCGCGCGATTCTACACCGACACTTTTCCGAATTCCTCCGTCGACGCCGTGCATCGCGCACCCGGAGATTTCCCATCGGGGAAGAAGGGAGACGTGTTGACCGTGCAGTTTACCGTCATGGGTATTCCATGCCTCGGACTCAACGGCGGCCCCGCAGTGAAGCACAGCGACGCGTTCTCGTTTCAGGTCTCGACTGCCGACCAGGCCGAAACCGATCGCTACTGGAACGCGATCGTCAGCAACGGTGGGGAGGAGAGCGCGTGCGGATGGTGCAGGGACAAGTGGGGATTGTCCTGGCAGATCACACCGGTCGTTCTGATGCAGGCGATCACCGATCCTGATCCTGCGGCCGCGAAGCGTGCGTTCGACGCGATGATGGATATGCACAAAATCGATGTCGCTGCGATCGAGGCGGCGCGGCGCGGTTGAGTTTTGCGTTCGCGCGATCGACGTAGTCGCTGACCGACTGACACCAGCGAGCGCTTCGCGGGCGCTCTTACTTTGAATCGGTTGCGCATTCAATCGGGGCCGGGCGGCCCCGCGCTGCTCGAGCTACATCTGTCCGCGCTCCGAATGCGAGCGATCAGTGCAGCAGGAAGTCGAGAAGGGTGTCGGCGCGATGCCCAAATGGCGCATGCAGCAGGTCGAGGCTGCTCCATCGACCCTGCTCGAATATCCCCTTGGACTGACTGAGCGTGCGAAAGCCTTCGACGCCGTGGTACGCGCCCATGCCGCTCGCGCCGACGCCCCCGAAAGGAAGATCGTCCTGCGCGATGTGCGCGATCGTTCCATTGACGGTGACGTTGCCTGACGTAGTGCGACTCAGCACTTGACGGCGTTGAGCATCATCGCGGCCGAAATAGTAAAGCGCCAGCGGCCTCGGTCGCGCATTCACGTAAGCGATTGCGTCATCCGTATCGCGATACGAGAGGATCGGGAGGACGGGGCCGAAGATTTCCTCGTGCGCAATGCGCATGTCGTCCGTAACGCCGAGCACGATCGTGGGCGCAAGCGTATGCGGGCGGTTCGACGCGTCACCAGGGTTGTTCCCGACTTCAATAATCTGTGCTCCATGCGCGCGGGCATCGTCGATCAGCCCCCGCAGGCGCGCATAATGCCGATCATTGATGATCGATGTGTAGTCGTCGCACGTCGGCCCTGCGGGATACATCTTCTTCACGAACGTGTCGTAGATCTTGGTGAAGGCGTCGATCTCGCTCTCGTGGATGAGCGCGTAGTCGGGTGCGATGCACGTCTGACCGCCAGTGAGGAGTTTGCCGTATGCGATACGAGAGGCTGCATGGTCGTGCGAGTAACCTCGGGCAACGATGACGGGAGACTTGCCGCCAAGCTCCAGCGTCACCGGGACAAGATTGTCGCTTGCGGCTTTCATGACCGCACGACCAACCGGCGTGCTGCCGGTGAAAAGGAGGTGGTCGAAGGGGAGCGCGGAGAACGCGGCGCCGACGCCGGCGTCCCCCTGAACGAGTGCAAGCTGCTCCTCGGGGAAAATCTCACCCAGCATCGTTTCGAGCACCGCGTTCGTGGCGGGCGTGAACTCCGATGGCTTGAGCATCACGCGGTTCCCGGCGGCGATCGCCGTCACGACCGGCATCAGCGACAGGTTTACGGGATAATTCCACGGCGACATGACACCAACCACGCCAAGCGGCTGATACTCGACGCGCGCTTTCCCGAAACGCAAGGCCAACGCGACACGCCGGCGAGTCGGGCGCATGAATCTGCGAAGATTGCGATGCAGATACTTGATTCCCTCGACGACACCGAGAAGCTCCATGATGGCAATTTCGTGTCGCGAGTGGTGACCGAAGTCCGCGATGATCGCGTCCTCGATGGCCTGTCGCCGCGCGAGCAGCGCGTATCTGAACCTGTGCAGGTCTGCCCTGCGCTGTGCAAGCGAGGGTGACCCATCGCGCAGAAAGGCGGTGCGCTGAAGGGCAAGAATGCCACTGAGCCTTGCCATTGCGTCTCGCTCCATGCTCCGTGTGCCGCTGGTCGACGAGGTCTCGGTGACGTGCGCCGTGTCGGTCTGCATGTTGTAAGTCCTTATGCGGCGAACTGCCGCAGGTGATAGTCCAGGTGCATCTGCAGAAGCTTGCCCCACTGCCGGACCGTCATGCGCCCGAAGAGCGGATGCGGCTTCCATGCTTCGTCGGTTCTCGCGTTCCACGCCGCCTCCACTATCGTCAGCAGTTGGGCCCTTTCATGCGCGAAGTCGAACCTCTGCGCGCGGGGGATCTTGAATCCCCTCGGAAGGCGGAGACCGACGGGCTGTTCCTGAAACCAGTCCACCGTAGTCCATTTGCCGACGGTTCGCGTGAGGACGTCACTCTCGTCCGGCACGTCGTAGAAGCCGAGCGATCCACCGCACGCGAGGTCGAGATGGTGGAGCATTTGATCGACTTCCATGGTGCCCCACTGACGCGGCGACTCGGGCCTCAAGTCTGCAATGCGCCGGCGATACTCCTGCCGTTTTCCTTCGGTGAAGAAAAGATTTCCATCCACCGGCTTCAGTCGCCATGCGCGCGGAAGATCACGTGCCATGGCGGCTTCGGACATCAGGACGTCCGGATCCAACAGCGAGCGAATGAGCCGCATGCGATGTACCTTGCTTTTATATGATGGGCGTCTTCATTAGCATATGACGAGCATCATGTTAAAAGCAATGGCGTATACGCCAACAGGAGTTCCGGATGAAAGTGAGCAGGGCACAGGCGGCTCTGAGCCGGGAGCGGATCCTCGAAACGGCAGCCAAGCTCTTTCGCGAGCACGGCTTCGACGGGATAGGCATTGCGGACCTCATGAAAGAGGCCGGTTTAACGCACGGCGGCTTCTATGGGCACTTCTCCTCGAAGGAGGAGCTGATCGCGGACGCATCCACCCGCGCTTTAAAGGACACATTTGCGCTCATGAGCAAGCAGGCCGAGCGCGCACAAGGCGATCCGCTGGCCGCCGTGGCGAGCAGATACTTGAGCAGCAAGCACCGCAATGATCCGGGCACCGGTTGCCCTCTAGCCGCGCTCGGACCCGAAGTGGCGCGACAGGGTCAGGCTGTCCGCGAGATAGTCACCGACTACGTGCGTTCGGCCGTGAATCTCCTGATGACGCTGGTTGCCGGTAAAACCCGAGCCGCACGAAGGCAGAAGGCAATCAGCACGTACGCCGTCCTACTCGGCGCTCTAGTGACGGCGCGCGCCGTCGATGATCGCGAATTGTCGCGGGAGATCCTGGAGGCCGGCTTGGCGACTGTTAAAGGTTGACTCCGCACTTGCTGCGTGCTTGTGCGCATCGGTCTCGGGAGCCGCTTAATCAGGTCCCGCCGTGCGCGTACGCGGAATCGAGATACAGCAGCGCATCCCACCGCGGCGACGAACCCTCCGAGGAAAACCAGCGAGCCACTATCCCTGTCACATTATCCATCGAAGCGGCCGGATCCAGACGGCCGCGCGGACAATTGAGAGCCCATGTCTCGTGACCGCCGCAATGCTGTCAGCCGGTATTCGCAACCGCCGATCCTAATCCTGTCGCATCGCCGTCACCGGATCGATCGCGAGCGCCCGCCGGGCCGGCGACCAGCTCGCGAGCATCGCGGTGCCGAGCAGCACGGCGATCACCTCCGCAAAGGTGACGGGATCGCCGGGCCTGATGCCGAACAGCTGCGCCTGAAGCTGCTTCGTGAGCAGTGACGCGGCGATGGTGCCGATGATCACGCCGCCGAACGCCAGCGCCATCCCCTGGCCGAGAATCATTCGCATCACCGAGCTCGCGGGTGCGCCGAGGGCCGCCCGCACGCCAATCTCCTGGCGTCGCTGAGTCACGGCAAACGAGAGCAGGCCGTAGATGCCGATGGCGCCGAGCAGTAGGCCGAGCACGCCGAAAATGCCGAGCAGCCACGCGAGAAGCTTCTGACGCGCCACTGCGCTCCCCAGCACGTTCTCCATCGTCGTCACTTCCATGAGCGACTGGTTGCGATTGACCGACCAGATGGCGTGGCGCACTGCGTTCGCGAGTCTCATCGGATCGCCCTTCGTTCGCACGACGATGCTCATCGCGCCACGCAGGTTCTGCAGCGCGTGGATGTAGATCGTCGGCTCGACTGGCTCGCTCAATCCGTTCTGATGGATGTTCTGCACGACGCCGACGATCTGAAGATCCGTGTTGCCCACGTGAAGCACCTTGCCGGCGGCGCCCTCGCCCGGCCAGTAGCGCTTTGCGAGCTCCTCGTTGACGATGAGCACGATCGGCGCGCCGTGGCGATCGGTCGCCTGAAAATCCCGCCCGCTTTCGAGGCGCGTGCCCATCGCCTTGAAGTAGTCCGTGCTGATGTGGTGAAGCTGCACGCTCGCATCTGCGGCACCGTTGGCGAGCGGCAGCCCGAGCTGCGCGGCGCGCCGCATCTCGCCCACGCCGCGCGTCGGGAGGTCGCGCACCGAGCCCGCCGCTTCAACGCCTGGCACTGCGCGAACCGCGTCGAGCACGCTCGCGTAATACGCGGGTCCACGCACCGAGTCCGACGATTCTTCCGGAATCGACAGCCGCTCCACCAGCACGTGCTCGGGGTGGAATCCCGGATCCACCGAAAGCAGTCGCGCGAAGCTCTTGGTCGCGAGTCCCGCTCCGACCACGAGCACCACCGCCAGTGCCACCTGGGATACAACGAGGGCGCCGCGCAGCCGCTGCGCCTGCGCGCCGGAGCCCACGGATCCTCGCGTATCGGTTCGCAGCTTGCGCTCGAGCGCAGGACCGGCGGCGCGAATCGCCGGCATTGCACCGAAGAGCAGGCCGGAGATCAGCGAGATCGCGAAGGCGCAGAGGAGGACGAGACCATCGACGTGCAGCTCGGATCCACGCGGAAGCTGCACACCGCCCGCAGCTACCAACGCGCGCACGGCAGCATAGCCGAGTAGCGCGCCGAGCATGCCGCCCAGCAGCGCCACGATCAAGCTCTCGGTGAGCAGCTGCCGCACGATGCGCCCGCGCCCCGCGCCGAGCGCCGCGCGCACGGCGAGCTCGCGCTGGCGTGCGGTCGCGCGCGCGAGGAGCAGCGAGGCAATGTTGACGCACGTGATGAGCAGGACGAGCGCAACTGCCGCGACGAGCACGAGCAACGGACCGCGGACCTCTCCCACGATCGACTCACGGATCGTCGTCACCCTTGCGGCGTCCCACCCCGCATTCTCCGGGTAGCCGCTCGAGAGCCGGCTCGCGAGTGCGGCGAGCTCCGTCTGAAACTGCGCGGTCGTGACACCCGGATTCAATCGCGCGATCACGGAGACGAAGTGCGAGGCGCGCCCGCGCCCGATGGCATCGGGGCCGAAAAAGGAGAGTGGCATCCACACGTCGAGCGACTGCGATGCCGGATACGTGAACTCCTGCGGCAGCACGCCGACGATCGTGAACGGTTCCCCGTCCAGCGTGACCGATCGGCCGACGACGTGCACATCGCCACCAAAGCGGCGCTTCCAGAGTCCGTAGCCGATGACCACGGAGTGATTGCGCCCCGGAGTGCCCTCCTCGGTGGTGAGTGTACGGCCGAGGAGCGGGTGTGGCTTGAGTGTCTCGAAGAATCCGGGCGTCACGAGCGCTGCGGAGAGGTGCTCGGGTGTGCCTCCATCTTTCAGATCCACCCCCGAGCGACCGTCTGCGAAGAAGTAGCCGCCGATGGTGGACGCGAGACGGCTCTCTGCTCGAACGTCGAGAAAATCAGGCTCGGAGAAGGTGCCCTGAGCGATGCCGAGCGTCTTGTTGGACTCCCAGACGCGCACGACGCGATCGGGCGTGGTGAAGGGCAGTGGTGCGAGCAGCACTCCGCGCACCACGCTGAAGATCGCGGTGTTCGCGCCGATGCCGAAGGCCAGCGTCGCCAGCGCGATGAGCGCGAAGCCGGGCGATGCCCGCAGTCCGCGCAGCGCGTACAGGACGTCGTTGCGAAGCTCATCGACGACGATCATACGACTCTTCTCCTTCTCGCGTCTGAAATCCTCATCGCGGCAATACGCGCGCGTGAAGTCGAGATCTCCGAAGCGCCGCCGCGCCTCGGCCTCCGCATCCGGTGGCGACCAGCCTTCGGCCCGCAAATGAGCAGCGACCATCGCGAGGTGGAGCTCGAGCTCCTCGTCAACCTCGGACGCGATGCGCGAGCGGGAGCGAAAGGGAAAACGGAAGGTCGGCGGCATGTGCGTGTGCTACGCGGGCTCGAGCACACGGAAGAGCGCGGACATGTAGCGGCGCATCTCGATCACCTCGCTTCGCAGCTGCTTGCGGCCGTCGGGAGTGATCGAGTAGATGCGGGCGCGCCTGTTCGCGTCGGACACGCCCCACTCTGATTCGACGAGCCCTTTGCGCTCGAGCCGGTGCAATGCCTGATAGAGCGCGGCATCCTCCACGGCGAGATCGCCATTGGTTTCCTGCCGGATGAACTCCGAGATACCGTACCCGTGGAGCGGCTGCCAGCTGAGTGTTTTGAGGATCAGGACATCGACGGTGCCCTGCAGCAGGCCGAGTGCTTGTCGCGCCATCGTTACCTCACGGGATGAGTACTCACCATGTGAGGGGAAGGATATGTCGACGTTGCACTGCAGGCAAGCGGGGAGGGCTCGGGTTTGCGCAGGCGGGCGCGGCGGAGCAATTTCCGGGTCTGTCTCCCACTCCCGGAGTAGTCGCCGATGTTGACCGCAACCCGCTTTCTCGTCGCCGCGATCGCCGCGCTCTCGTTCGCCGCCGTGCCCGTCTACCCCGGTGCGACGTCAGACGCCGCCGCGTCCAAAGAGGCGAGCAAGGATCCGAAGTATCCGGCCAAGGTCTACGTGACGCCCGACTCGTACGACAAGGTGGTCGCGTTCTACAAGGGCAAAGGTGCCCAGCAGTCCGAGGCGATTTCGGTGGGCAACACGGCGAAACAGAAGATGGCCATGTTCTCCGTGGGCGACAGCTCGATCGCGATCAACTGGCCGGCCGATGTGAAAGACAAGAGCGGCAAGGTCGTCGCGCGCAGCGGAACGAGGATCGCGATCGGAAGCTGACAAAGCAGGAAGCGGATGTGCCAACGCAAGCAAGACTGCTGTCGTGGACAGCAGTCTCGCGCGACCGTTGCGCGTGTGACGCGCGCCTACGGCTTATTCTTGACGTCCGCAGCGTGGTCCGTCTTCTTGACCGTGTCCGTGTGGATCGTGGTGTCGGCCTTCACAATGGTTGTATCACGCACCGGAACCTTCGTGGTCGTGACCATCGTGTCGACGCCCTTGGTGGTCGTGTCGCCATTGTTCTTGCACGCAGTGGTGCTGACGATCGCGCCAAAGACGGCGACCATTGATGCAAGCTTCAATACGCTCATCGAACCTCTGGACGGGGGTAGGTTGGAACTTCCGTCCAATATGTCTGCATGGGCTGTGCCTGTCCGGAGGCCGCCTTTTTTGCCGGTCTACCGCCCACGGTCGGAGTGCAGCCGTGTGAGCGCGTTCTGCGCCGGCTCGTACCCGGGATCGACCGCCAGCAGCTGCTGCAGCATGGTTATCGCCTGCTGCACGCGGCCCGCGTCCCGCGCCTCGATCGCGCGAGCGAACGACAGCGTACTCTGATACGATGCTTTCTGCAGCAACTCGTGCGCGCGCTTGCCGTCTTTCGGAAGCTCCGAGAGATGCATGTCGTGGCTCAAATGCTCTGTGATCTGACCGATGAGCTCCGCCAGATTCGCCTGCCTTCCCTCGGCGCTCGCGGTATGCTCGACCTGACCCGTCGCCACGTCGACCATGTACGCGGACAAGCGGATTGCACCGCGGCCATCTGTCGCGAAGGTACCGCGAATCACCCACTGCGCGCCGAGGATGCGTCCCACGCGCGCTGCGGCTTCGTCGCCGAGGCGCGCCTGCGGATCGAGCCTCTGCGAGGTGAGCACGCGGCGAAGGCGCTCGGGCTCCACGGTGTGGATGCCGGGATTGCGCGCCAACTCCAGGAGAACGAGCTCCGGGACGCCGCTCGTGAGCGGGTCGAGCACCGCGTGCTCGTCGCCCACCACGCTGTTCGAGAAAGGGAGCGCTCCGACCACCGGCGACGACTGGTTCTGCTGCGCGTGTAGTCGCACCGCGCTCGCGCCGATCACTGCGAGAACGAGAGCGGTCGAACGAAGAATCCAGCGTTCGCGTCGCATACAACCCTCTCCGGCTACACGGTGAGCGTCGTCCCCTCCGCAGCGGCCACCACCTCGAGGCGCGCACCCCGCTCGCGCACTCGCTGCTCGCAGGCCGCTACATGCTCGCTCACCGCGGTGTCCGAGCGCTCGGGATGGTGATGATACAGCACCAGGCGTTGCACTCGCGCGTCGAGCGCCAGATCCACGACGTCTTCGTACCGCGAATGGCCCCACCCGCGGTGCCGCTCATATTCCTCGGCCGTATACATCGCATCGTGCACGAGCAGCGATGCGTCCTGCGCAAACGAGACGAGCGCGTCCCGCCATCCCGGAGCCGAAGCATATCCGTCGGCATGGCCCAGCTCGTTGTCCGAAATGTAGACGAGTGCCGGTGCACCCGCGTTTCCGTTCGTAATTCGATAGCCCGTGGCGCCCCCGGGGTGTCGCAGCGGGTGCGTCTTGAGCGCGTAGCCGTCTCCGCGTTCCACCTCGCTGAGCGCCCGAAAGTGCACCTGAGCGCGGTACGCATCGAACGACACCGGGAACACCGCTTGGGCCATCTGCGCGCGAAGCGAATGCTCGATGCCGCTCAGCAGCTCAGGCGCGCCACGGATCGTGAACTCGTGCCCCTCTTGAAAGAGCGGCGCGAAGAACGGAAGTCCCTGGATGTGATCCCAGTGTGCGTGACTCAGGATGATGTCCCCGACGATCGGCTTTCCCCGCACGCGCTCGAGCAGCGAATGACCGAGGTGGCGGATGCCGGTGCCTGCGTCGAGGATGAGGAGCGCGTTCGTCGCAGTGCGCAACTCGACGCACGGCGTGTTGCCGCCGAAGTAGGCCGTCGATGCGCCGGGCGATGGCACCGACCCGCGTGTTCCCCAGAACGTGAGCGTGAGCGTCATGCGGCGCTCACACGCTCAGACTTTCACCCGTGCCAGCGCTTCGAGCCCTTCGCGATTGGCCACGGAGATCTGGCGGCGCT
>JBDTXN010000090.1:0-11301 GCA_040006175.1 Gemmatimonadota bacterium
GAGCTCACCACTCTCGATCGTGAAGTCCTGCTCGAGCAGCACGACCTTCTTCGGCTTCTCGAAGTGCGCGCAGTTATTCAGCTCGCCGATCACCTCGCGCTCCATCTTCGACTTCACGAGTGGATTTCCGAGCAGGTCGCGCTGGTCCTTGTACGCGACGTTCTTGTACTTGGCCCACCGCTCGAGCTGCTCGAAGTTCGGAACGACGAGAATCAGCGGAAACTTGCGCCGGTCGCCGATCATCACCGCCTGCGCCACGTACTTGTTGGCCTTCACGGCGTTCTCGATGGGCTGCGGCGCGATGTTCTTGCCGCCCGCCGTCACGATGATGTCCTTCTTGCGATCCGTGATGCGAAGGAGCCCATCCTCGAGCGTGCCGATGTCGCCCGTGTGAAACCATCCATCGGCATCGATCACCTCGGCCGTAGCCTGGGGATGATTGAAGTATCCCTTCATCACGTGAGGCCCGCGCGTCAGGATCTCGCCGTCGTCCGCGATCTTCACCTCGACGCCCGGGATCGGCGCACCCACCGTGCCGATGGTGAAGCGAAGCGGTGTGTTCACCGCGATCACGGGAGAGGTCTCTGTCAGCCCGTAGCCCTCGAGAATCATGAGTCCGGCTGCAAAGAAGAAGCGGTTGATGTCGACGGACAGCGGCGCACCGCCGGACACGAAGTAGCGGAGGCGCCCGCCCACCGCCGCTCGCACCTTCGCGAACACGAGCTTGTCCGCGACGCGATGCTGGAGCGCGAGAAATGGTCCCGGCGCGCGCCCCTCGAGCGTGACCGTCGTCCAGCGGTCCCCAACCTCGCGCGCCCAGAGGAAGATCGCGCGCTTCGCGCCGCCGGCGCGCATCGCCGTGTCGGTGATCCGGTCGTTGATCTTCTCGTAGATGCGCGGCACCGACACGACGATCGTCGGTTGCACCTCCTGCATGTTCTTCGCGATCGTCTCCATCGACTCCACGTACGCGATCGATACGCCGGCGGCGAACATGAGATAGTCCACCATCCGCTCCAAGATATGCGACAGCGGAAGGAAGCTGAGCGACGAATCGGTGGGGCCCATGGGCAGCAGGTCGATCACGGCGGATACGTTCGAGGCGATGTTTCCATGCGTGAGCATCGCGCCCTTCGGCTCCCCCGTGGTGCCGGAAGTGTAGATGATCGTCGCGACCTGATCGGGCTTGATCGCGAGCGCCGACTCACGCAGCCGCGCCGCTGCATCCGGCGTCATTGCCGCGGCGCCCTTCGCCTCGAGCGCTGCAAGCCTGATCTCGCCGCCTCGCGCTGCGTCTTCGTCGAACACGATCACGTCTCGTAGCGCCTGCAGCTGCGCGCGCACGCTCCTGACCTTCTCGGCCTGTTCCTCCGTGGACACGAAGATCGCTACCGCACCCGAGTCGCGCAGTATGTAGGCGACCTGCTCCGCCGGGAGCGTCGGATAGATCGGCACGTCCGCGATTCCGGAGAGGAGGCAGCCGTAGTCCGCGACCGCCCACTCGGGGCGATTCTCCGACAGAATCGCGACGCGATCGCTGGACGTGACGCCGAGCGCGCGCAGCCCGAACGCGACGTGCCGCACGCGATCCGCAAGCGTCCGATGCGAGATCGGCTGGAACGCGTCATCGATCTTCGACTGCAGTGCGTTCGGCCGGTCGTGCTGCTCGACTGCCTCGATGAACAGTTGCGAGAGCGTCGCGGGATGTTGCGGCATACCGTCCTATTGAATTTGGACGTGCACCTTGAATCGCAACGGGCTTCCGGTCACCATCGTATGGTCCGGCAGAAAGGCACGGGCTTCCACGACTACGGTGTCGGTGGTGAAGTGCGTGAATGGCGTGATGCGAAGATAGCGCGTAGCCGCGCCGGCGACAGCGCTCCCTCCCGTGCTCGTAGTGTCCACGAGCGAGAATTTCCGGTTCTCGTCCGTGAGCAGCACCTGCGTCGAATCAGCGGTGTTGAGCGCTGCAGGATAGACGAACCGATACTCGATCCGGTAATGATTCACCCCGTTCGTTCCCGCCTGGAGCGCCACCGACAGCGCGAGGAGCGTGTCGGTGCGCACGGGCGTGTATGCGAGCGTCGCGTCCAGCGGGCTCACGTTGGTGAACGATGTTGGCGACTGGACGACGAAGAGTGTTTCGGGCGGCGACTGCAGTGAGCCCGCCTGCGCAACGACTCGCGCAGTTCCCGTATCGTTCGCCGTAACGTGGCCGGTGACCGAATCTATGGTGACGATGTGCGTGGTGTCCGCGCGCACGTAACGAACCCCTGCATCCGAGATCGTGTCGCCGCTCGCGTTGAAGACGGTTGCCCGAAGCGAGTCCACGTTGCCGAGCGTGTCGCGCAGCTGGTCGTTCACGACGATCGACGGAAGCTGCGGACGATTGAACTCGATCGAGAGCGGTACGTTCGGTCCCGTCTTGCTGTCCCCGCACGACGCGATCGTCGTCCCCAGCAGGAGCGAAAGCCCGGCGCTCCAGATTCTTCTCACCGCATGACCGCTCACTCGAACCGCTCCATCATGACCGTGGCGAGATTCACGAACGCCTGCGACGCGGGATCCGCGGGATCGCGCAGCACCACCGGCTGTCCCGCCGCGAACGCCTCCGAGGCCGCAGCGCTGCGCGGGATGGTGATGTTGAACACCATGTCCCGCGGAAGGTTCGCACGCAGATATTCGTTCACGCGCTGGCAGCCCAGGCTCGCAGGATCGTACATCGTGAGCACGATCCCATCGAGCGTGAGCTCTTCGTTCGTCGCTGCGATCTCCTGAATTCCCCGCAGCATCTGCGGCGTCGTCTGCAGCGCCAGCGGCTCGCATTGAAGCGGGATGATCACGTGCTGGCTGAGCTCGAGCACGCGCCGCGGTATCGCACCAAGTCCGGGCGGAGTGTCCACGACGACCACCTCGCACCGCTCGCGCGCGAGCGAGATCATGTCTGCCAGGAGGGTGCTCGACTCGATGCGATGGTGAAATTCGACGTGGCTGCTTTCAGTGCTGACGCTGCCGGCCAGAATGACACGCAGCCAGGGGAGGGCAGTGGGGAGGATCACTTCGCGAAGCGGTCGCGCGCCGCTGAGGAAATCCGAGATCCCGTAGGGCGCCTCACCCCTCCGGAGACCCACGCCGTAGCGCACCGCGCCCTGCGGGTCCGTGTCGATGAGGAGCGTCTTGAGGCCGCGGCGCGCGAACGCGGCCGCCAAGTTCACAGCGGTGGTGGTCTTGCCTACGCCACCTTTCTGGCTGACGATGGCGAGGACATTTCCCACGCGCTATTCCGGCTCCCCGAGCGACGTCGCGCTCGTGCCTGTGCGGAGCTGTTCGAGCGCCGTGCGTGCGTGTGTGACCCAGCGCTCCGCTTCAGAGCTCCTCGGTGCATGCGCGAGAAACGCCGTGAGATGCTCCTCCGCGCCGGTCGCATCGCCGCGCTTGAGCAGCAGGAACGCGAGCCCGTAGTGTGCGCCGCTCAACTCGGGATCCAGATCAAGCGCGCGCCGGTAGCAACGCACGGCATCCTCGAGACGACCCGTCTTCGAGAACGCGATCGCCATGTTCTGCAGAATTCGCGGATCGCTCGGCCTGTCACGCAGGGCAAGCCGATACGACGTCAGCGCGGCGTCGTAGTCGCCCTGCCGCTCGAGCGCGAGCGCCTCGCTCAGATAATCCAGCCGCTGCGGCTTTGGCGCAGCGCGTGCATTACCGCCGGTGAGCCGGCGCCACCAGGACATGCGTTTGGAGGCCGAGGTCGGGATGGGCGGATGCGCAGACGATGTCTCCCGAGGCGGGGAACCGACTGCGAGCAGACAAAAAGTTATCGTCTACGTCACGGGGCAGCAACCAAGCTATTATCATCGCAGCCTCCGGGGTAGCTTGCGCGTGGTGGAAGAAAAGTGCCGTGTCCGTCTCTCAGGAGTGCAATGCCACGACGCCAGGTGATCGATCGCTCACGAGGCGTGCTCGAGGTGGATTGGCCGCTCTTCGGCGAGATGTCGCGCGCGCTCGCGCTCAAGGTGGCACGTGGCTACGATCCAGAGCTCGTCGTCGGCATCGCCACCGCTGGCGTCGTACCGGGTGCAGTGGTCGCGGCGATTCTCGACAAGCCGTTCCACTCCATTATCGTCAGCCGCCGCTACCAGTCGGACGAAGTGCGGCAGACGCCGAGCATCTTCGGCAGCGTGCCGGCGGACGTTCGCAATCGACGCGTGCTCCTCGTGGATGAAACGTGCGACACCGGCTCCACGCTGCGCCTGGCGGTTGCCGCGATCGTCAACGCGGGCGCTGCGGACGTGCGGACGGCGGTGGGCTTTCGTACCGGATCCTACCAGCCGGACTTCGCGGGGTTGGAGACCGAGAGCACGATCGTGCTCCCGTGGGATCACGAGGTCAATTTCGGGGATCGAGGCTGAACGTGTCGCGAGGCGGGTCCGTCGCCTCGCCCGTCACGCGCTGCGGAGTGCCTCCGATGGGTCGACGGCGGCGGCTCTTCTCGCCGGGAGCCAACTCGCCAGCCCAGCCATTGCAAGGAGCCCAACGCACGTCGCGCCCAACGTGAGCGGGTCCGTCGGGCTGACATCGTAGAGCAGTCCGCTCAGCAGGCGGGTTGCCGCGAGTGCGATGCCGGTTCCGATCACGATTCCTCCCAGCGCCAACCCAAGCGCCTGGCGAGAGACCATCCAACTCACCTCGGACGGTCGCGCGCCCAGCACGATCCGCACACCGATCTCGCGCTGGCGCAGGCTCACGCCGTATGCGAGCACGCCGTAGAGTCCCACCGCGCCGAGAATCAGTGCCAGCGTGCTGGCGATAACGAGCAGCATCATCGTCACGCGCGCGCGCGACGACGCGTCGGAGACCACGCCCGCGAGCGGGCGCTGACCGTACGTGGGGAGGGCGGGGTCCAGCGCATATACGATGTTTCGTATCGGCAGCGCCACATCCTGATGTTCTTCCGCGCGCACGAGTAGCGACACGAACGTGGGAGTGTTTCCGGCGCTGGTGTCCGACTGCAGCAGACCCACATAGATCGCGTCCTCCGCAGGCTTGTTGAGCGCCTCGAAGTGAACATCGCCGACCACACCGACAATCGTGAACCACGGGCCGGTGAGTGCAGGGCGAATGTTCTTGCCGAGCGCGCTCCCGCCATGCCAATAACGCTCAGCGAACGCTTTGCTGACGACGACACTCTGTGACGGGCTGCCTCGGTACGGCGATTCGAGCGTTTGCCCGGCGAGCAGCGGAATGCCCATGGTCTTGAAAAAATTCGGGTCGACAGTCGCCAGGAAGTGATCCGCGGGCACTGCATCCGGCGGGAGTGGATGATCCTCCACAGTCACCACCACGTCGTTGTGGTCCGACGTCAACGGTACCCAATCGCTTATCGCCGCGGCGCGCACGCCGGGCAGCGCAGCAACCTGCTCCAGCAGTCGCGCATAGAACTGGACGCGCTCCGGTCCCGTTGGATACTTCGCTCTGGACAGCGCCAGACGCGTCATCGAGACTCCACGACCGTCGAATCCGGGTTCGACGCTTCGAAGTCGCGTAAAGCTGCGCCCGAGCAATCCCGAGCCCGCGATGAGAACGAGGGCCAGCGCAACTTGCGCAATCACCAGTGCGCTTCTGGTTCTCTGCCGCTCGACGCCGGAGGTCGATCCGCGTCCGGATTCGCGGAGCACGATCGCGATGGGGACACGGCGCGCTCGCAGGAGCGGAATCAAGCTCACCAGTAAGGTGCTAACGACACATATCGCCAGCGCAAACGCGAGCACGCGCCCGTCGATGGACACCTGCTCGAGGCGGGGGACGTTCATGTTGTCGGCCCAGCCGGATGCTGCCGAGACTCCCACCACGGCGAAGACCACGCCGAGCACACCTCCCGCTGCCGCGAGAGCGATGGACTCGCTGAGACACTGAGCGACAATGCCGGCGATGCCCGAGCCCAGCGCACCACGAACTGCGAGCTCGAGCTGCCGAGCCTCTTCGCGTACGAGAAAAAGATTGGCAACGTTCGCGCAGGCGATCAGCAGGACGAGGCTGACGCTTCCGAACAGAATCCACAGCAGCGTCGATACATCCCCGACGAGTGCTTCGCGAAGCGGAGTAACTACCGGGCGAACGTGTGCCTGCTCCCACATGCCGCGCGGAATGCCGCCCGGA
Organism: Gemmatimonadota bacterium; assembly: GCA_040006175.1. Taxonomy (GTDB): domain Bacteria; phylum Gemmatimonadota; class Gemmatimonadetes; order Gemmatimonadales; family Gemmatimonadaceae; genus FEN-1250. The sequence continues at coordinate 6,160 of JBDTXN010000090.1, forward strand.
TATTCGTCCAGCAGTCCGGGGAGCACGCGCGCGAGATCTGCGCGCGCGCTCGCTATCGTGGCGTCATCGCGCAGCCGTCCAATCCCTCGATAGTTGAAGCTGGCAACACTCACGTGTGCCGGATCGAGGGGCAATGGAAACCATAGCTCTGGCGACGCTCGCGGAAAGACGAAGCTTTCCGGCATCACACCCACGATCTCGCGCGAGACGCCGTCGGTGACGATGCGTTTCCCGATCGCCGAGCGCGCGCCGCCGAAGTGACGCCGCCAAAACCGGTACGAGAGCATCGCCGTCGGCGCAGCACCGACGCGATCCTCTCCATGCTGGAAATCGCGGCCGAGGGCCGGTGGAATGCCGAGCACCTCGAACACGTTGTACGTGACCTCGGTCGCTGCGACGCGTTCAGGGATGCCGACTTTCCCGTCGACCAACTCGAGGTTGACGTCGCGATCACGCCACGCGCCGACACCCGTGAACGACTTCGCGTGATCCTGATAGAACAACAGAGTCGCGTCCGACTGATCCGCGCTCGGCACGCCGGCCACGGCGATCGTGTGCGTGAGCGCCACGAGTCTGTCGGGATTCGCATACGGCAATGGACGCAGCAGGACGCCATTCACGACACTGAACACCGCGGTCGTTGCTCCGACACCGAGCGCGAGCACGAACACCGTAGTGATCGTAAAGCTCGGCACGCGCAGCAGCCGACGTACTGCAAAGCGCATCTCCGAGAGATTAAGCGCGCGTTGAGGTCCGGACATGAACGGTTCCTCTTGATCGACGAAAGAGCGTCGGCGAAGCACCGACCACAGTGATGACACTCGCTCGGCGAGCGCCTGCGTCAGGAGGTCGTACACGACCCCGATTGCGAAGACAGGCCCGGGAACTCGTTGCTGCGTTGCGTCGCGTCTCTGGTCCCGGAACGCCTCGATGAGATCGCGGTCGAACGCGCGACGAAATCGCGGCGGATAGAGATGCAACAGCGCGCGGTAGAGTCGCTCGCCGATGTTGAGGGGAGGAACGCGGTAGTCTGCCATTACGCGAGCGCTGGTCCTGCGCGCAGGGCGGCGCGGGCGGCGGCGGCGAGTGTCGCCATGCGGTCAGCCTCGGCGGCGATCGCGCGCCGGCCGAGCGGGGTCACTCGATAGTAGCGACGCCGCTCGTCGTCGGCATCGGCAGCAGGGCGGCGCTGCGATTCGACGACGAGTCCGTCGTCCAGCATGCGCCGCAGGAGGCGGTACAGCGCTCCTGCCTGGAGCACGACACTCCCGCCGGATCGCTCGCGCGCCTCGCGCATGATGGCGTAGCCGTGCCGCTCACCGTGCAGTAGTACGAGCAGGATATAGAAGGCGTCCTGCCGGTCGCGGAGGATGTCGCTACTGGCGTTTTGTTCTGGCATTCGCCGGGAGAAGTATAAACGAAATGTTTATAGACTCCCGGTATATACGACGTGCCTGGATCGGCGTCAAGCGGGCAGGGACGAGCGACTGCTAACAGCCTTGGACACGACTTGAAGGACAAAAAAGACGAATCGAAGCCGGCGAAGGCGAGTTGATACGCGCGGTGTCAAAAAAGAAGTAAAAGGAAATCGAACCGTGCGCGATGAAAATCCGTGTTGACGGATTCGATTCGTCTTTCATTGGCTTGATCCGTGTACAATCGGTTCTCTACGCCCTTCGCAAGCCAGGCGATGACCTCACTCGCTCCGCGTCGGGTTCGATTCGTCTTTTTTGTCCGTCGATTCGTGTACAAAGCCGTTGATGCGCGCCTACGCGACAGCGGCCACCGCGTCCGTATAGCTGCGCCCCTTCTCCATCTCGTCGTACACGAAGCGCATGACGTCGGAGTTGCCGAGGAGGAAGCGGCAGCGATCGTGACCAGCGGAGCGGCACTCCACCTCGAGCACCGCGAGCGGAACGTCGGACAGGCGTCCGAAGAAGTCGGCGAAGAGTCCTGTCGTGATGTGGCACCCGGGCTGGTCGAGATTCGCGCCCGGTTCCGACTCGCCCCAATCCGCGGAGTCGACCGTCGCGAGCGCCTCACCCATCGATCCGACCGTGATCGAGCCCCATCCCGCCTCGCGGAAGTAGGTCGACGCCCTGCGCTGGAACTCGCCGACTTCGAGGTCCTCGGGCGCCGCCTTGCCCTGCGTGCGGAGCCATTCGCGGAAGGACTGGTACACCGCCTCGCCGCCTGCGTAGCCAGCCTCCTGGAGCGCGCCAGCGGCCGCGGGACCCGCGTCGCGGAAGAGGATCGAGCGGAGCGCAGCGAGCGTCGAGCGGCTCATCGCGACCATGCGGTGGTCGGCCAGATCGATGGAATGGATCATGTCGGTATCTAGAGTTCTCCCTCAACGCGCCGCAAGAGCCCCGCTTCATCGATGACCTCGATGCCGAGCGTTCTTGCCTTCTCGAGCTTGCTCCCGGCCGCCTCGCCCGCGACGACGAAAGAGGTAGCCTTGGAAACGGAGCTCGTCACAGTCCCGCCGTGCGCCTGCACCAGCCCTGTGGCCGCCGCCCGCGACAGGGTCGGGAGCGTCCCGGTAATGACGACCGTCAGCCCCGCGAGGGAACGGCCAACGGTTTTCGCCTGCGGCTCGGTGAGCGTTAGCCCCTCCGTGGCGAGGCGCTTCATCAATTTGCGGCTGTTTGGCTCCGCGAAGTACTCGGCCACCGACTTCGCGATGATCCCCCCGATCCCGCGCACGCTCTCGACCTCCTCCACGGTCGCCGCCATCAGCGCATCGAGCGAGCCGAAGTGTCGCGCGAGGAGCTGCGCGGCGCCCTCGCCTACGTGGCGTACGCCGAGCCCGTTGAGGAGTCGCGACAGCGGCTTTGCCTTCGAGTCCCGAATCGCCGCGACGAGCTGCTCCGCGCTCTTCTCCGCGAAGCGCTCGAGCGACACGAGCTGCTCGACCGTGAGCACGTACAGGTCCGCCATGTCGTGCACGAGCCCTGCCTCGATGAGCTGCGCGATGCGCTTGTACTGCAGCCCGCGAATGTCCATCGCGCCGCGCGAGGCGAAGTGCACGAGCCCCTCGAGCTGACGTCCGGGACACTCGACGTTGGGACAGTAGACCGCAACCTCCTCCTCGTCGCGCAGCACGGGGGTGTTGCAGCTCGGGCAGCGCTTCGGCATGTGCCAGACTTTCTCGCTGCCGTCGCGCCGCTCGGGGAGAGAGGCGAGGATCTGCGGGATCACATCGCCCGCGCGCTTCACCTGCACGTAGTCGCCGACGCGCAGATCCTTCTCGTGGATCAGCTCCTCGTTGTGCAGCGTCGCGAGCTTCACCGTCGTTCCGCCGATCTCCACCGGCTCGAGCATCGCGAACGGGTTGAGCGCGCCCGTGCGCCCGACATTCACCTCGATCGCGAGCAGCTTCGTGATCGCGATGTCCGGCGCGAACTTGCGCGCGATCGCCCACCGCGGCTCGCGCCCGCCAACGACTCCGAGCTCGTCCTGCATCCGTAGCGAGTCGACCTTCACCACCACTCCATCAATGCCGAAGTTGAGCTGCGCGCGCAGCGAATGCTCCACCTCGTGGACGAAGGCGATGACGTCCTCGAGTGACGCGCAATACCGGCGATGCGACTCTACGGGGAAGCCCCAGCGCTCGAGCGAGTCGAGCAGCTCCTTTTGCGTAGAGAAGGGAAGCGCGACATCTGCGGGCGCGGCGACCGCGAAGCCGAAAAAGTGCAGTGGGCGTTTCGCCGTGATCGCAGGATCGAGCTGGCGAAGCGAACCGGCCGCGGAGTTCCGCGGATTCGCGAAGATTGAGTCGCCGGCCTTTGCGCGCTCCTCGTTCAGTCGCTCGAAGGCGTCGAACGGTAGGTAGCACTCGCCGCGAATCTCGACGATGCGCGGAGGCTTCTTGTCAGCCAGCCGGAGCGGGATGTCGCGCATCGTGCGGAGATTCGCGGTCACGATCTCACCGATGGTCCCGTTGCCCCGAGTCGCGCCCGTGATGAGCACACCATCCTGGTACGTCAGGCTCACAGCGGTGCCATCGATCTTCAGCTCGGCGCTGTAGCCGCCGTCGGCATCGGTTCCGACCTGGCGCGCGATGCGCGTCTGCCACCCGCGAAGCTCGTCGTCATCGAAGGCGTTCCCCAGAGAGATCATGGGGATCAGGTGCGCGTGCTTGGCGAGCTGGCCCTGCGGCGCGGCTCCCACGCGCTGTGTCGGCGAGTCGAGCGTGCGGAGCTCCTCGTGCTGCGCCTCGAGCTCCTGCAGCTCGCGGAACATGCGATCGTACTCGAGGTCCGAGATCTCCGGACGGTCGAGCACATAGTACTCGTAGGAGGCGCGTTCGAGCGCACGACGCAGCTCCGCAGCACGCGCGGCGAGGGTCTTGAGGCTCGCGGACATCGAAGAAAGGTGTGGTGAAAGCCGAGCCCGCGGGAGGGCCGCGCCGAACCGCCCTCCTAGCTCTTGGCTTCCTCGGAGATCACTTCCATCGCGACGGTCACGAGGCGCTCGAGCTCCTCATCCGCATGCCCCGGAAGCAGCGTCTCGGCCCACATGTGATCCTCGGCGTTCGTGTACCGGTCCAGCAGCCGCCGCACGAACGCGACGAGCGTGATGCGCTGCAGCTCGCTGCGACGTTTCTCCTGCTCCTGCTCCTTCTGTCCGGTGAGCAGCGTCTCGAAGCGATGTGCGTTGCGCAACGCGTTGGCCGTGAGCGATGCGATCACCTGGCAGAAGCGCACATCGCGATCCGCAAATGGCGCGGACTCGCGCTCGGTGCGAAGGAAGATCGCGCCGATGACTGTGCCTCGCCAGCGAATGGGCACGACGACGATCGAGCGCACGTTGCGGAGCGCCGCGATCAGCTCCACCCCCTGATACATCGGGTGCGTGCTCGCGTCCGGGATGAACACCGTCTCGCCACTGTGAAAGGCGCGCTTGAGCTCGGGGTAGCGATCGAGATCGACGATGAGATTGCCGATCGATGGATCCTCGTACGTCGCGATCAGGCGAACGCTCTGCGCATCGCCCGCGAGATAGATCGAGCAGCGATCGAGTCCGAAGGTCTCGCCAAGCTTGCGGGCGATGGTGCGGAGGATGTCGGTGAAGTGGAGAGAGGTGGAGATCTCGGTGAGAATGTCCACCACGGCGACCAGATGGTCGCGCTCGCGCTCG
>JBDTXN010000091.1:0-11301 GCA_040006175.1 Gemmatimonadota bacterium
AGCTCGCCCTCGCGCGCGAGCTTCGCGCGCAGCGACTCGCCCGCGACGAGCGGCATGGTATAGTAGAAGAGATCGCCCACCTGTCCGGCCGCGAGCAGCGGCACGATGTGCGGATGCTGGAGCGACGCGGCAAGCTGGATCTCGCGGCGAAAGCGCTCGATGTTCACGCTCGCCGCCATTTCCGGTGGAAGCACCTTGATGACGACCTGTCGACCGAGCGCCGTCTCGCGTGCGACGAAGACATGCGACATACCGCCGCCGCCGAGTTCGTGCTCGATGCGATATGCGTTGCCCAGCAAGGACTGCAGCTCTTCTGCCAGGTCGGACATGAGGGGAATGTAAAGTCAGGCGGGTGCGCGCGCGAGATGGTTGCTGCTGGATCGCCGCGTTACGATCGCTCCGCGCTCAGGCGCGCCACCCGCTGCTTCGCATCGGTGACGATCGGCTGCAGCTCGGGATCCGCATTCTTCCAGAGCTCGATGAGCTTCTGGTAGAACTCGACGGCGCGTTTCCGGTCGCCCTTTGCTTCGTACAGCTCGCCCAGCCGCTGGTATGCCGAGGCTAGGTGGTCACCGTCGAGGCGAACTCGAAACGCGTCACCCTTCGAGACATACTGCGTGTAGTACGCGAGCGCCGAATCAGGTTGGTCGAGCTTCGCAAAAGCCTGCGCGATCTCGAAAATTCCGCACACCGCGCATTGGTTCGTCACTCGCATCTGCTGAAAATTCTTCAACGCGTCTGCAAAACGACCCTGGACCAGGGCGATGTTTCCGAGCGCCTCGTAGCGATCCGGGTCGACCTTTTGTAACGCAGGTGGCATGCTGCGGGCATACTCCTCCATCAAGCTGCGCGCGTCATCGACCTTGCCACCCAGCGCGTACGCCACTGCGAGTTGTGGATATTGGCGCTCGGTCGGATCGATTGAGGCGAAGGGGTGCCGCGCGCGCGCCTCGGATAGCGATGCGATCGCCTGACTCACGCGTACCTGATGCCGGAGATCCATCTGCGCGAGCTGCGCGACCCGTCGGAAATAGAGGCCCATCGCTTCGCTCGAGTCGTCGATTGCCGCGGCGGCCCGAATGTCGGCCTCGCCGTTTGCGAGACGCCCCTGCGCGGACTCTATGCTCGCCAGATCTCCAGCGGACAAATCCTTCCAGAATGTGGTGCTCGCCGTGTTGACGCGCTCGCGCGCACGCCGCTCTGCCTCCGCATACTCGTACCGCCAGGTTGGCGCCAGGTAAAGCACGCCTTTCATGCTGGGGTCGACGGGAGCCTTGCGCTCCCACAGGGCGAGCGTGCTGTCCGCGCGCGACAGTTCTCCCTGCGCCACCTGAGAGGCGATAGCGTTGAGCGGACAGTTTGAAAACTGTCCCGTCGCGATGCACTTGACGGCCAAACTCTCCGCTTCAGCGAAATGGCGTTGCCCGAGAAGAAGGAGCGAAAGATTATTGAGACCGATGCTGTTATCGGGATCGATCGCCAGTATCGTTCGATACGCGGCTGCCGTCTTGGAAGGGTTGAATTCCACATTGTCGGAATAGAACGCAGTGGCCGCCTGATTCTCGAGCTCCGACAAGTGGTTGCGATTGCGGTACGCATGACTTGCCGCATCGGCGACCTGTGCGTAGGGCGCACCGTGATTGGAAAGGTTGACCGCCAATTTTCGCCACGCCATAGCGAAGCTCGAGTCGATTGTCGTTGCCTCCTTGAGCAGCGGAATGGCGTCGTCTTCGCGGCCTGCATCCGCCAATCGTTGTGCCTGGGTGTACTTGCGCAGCGCGTCGAGCGATGCGGTGGTCACATGCTCGAGCGGCTGATCCGCGCGGATCGTCACGAGCGACTCACCGATGCGCTCGCGCAGCGCGCGCGACAGACGGTCGATGGCTGGAATGAGCTCCGCGTCGTTCGCCGCCGTCTCCCGAAGCGCGGTGAGCGCGGAGCCGTTCGCCGCGGAGATCACCTTGGCCGAGATTACATAGCTCTTCCCCACCGGGTCGATCTCGCCGGTGACGATCGCCGGCACGCCTTCGCGTTGCGCAAGCTCGCGCGCGACCACGGGCTTGAGCACCGTGCTCGCCGACATCTGCATGCGTGTCAGCCCGCCGGCCACTGCCTCACCGTCAAGCAGCTTCACCGATTGCGACTGCGACAGATCGACGCGAAGCGCCTCGGTGAGCGTTGGACCGAGCGTCGAATCAGGCGCACGATTCTCGAACTCCGCGAGCAGAATCGGCTGTCGGTCCTTGATCAGCCCCTTCGCCTGCAGCGTTCCGACGGACCCGATGCCGAGTGCACGCATGACGGTGTAGCCGATCACCATCGCCGCGAGCCCGCCGAAGGAGAGTCCGCCGCCCAGGATCGCCTTCCGCCAGGTGAGATGCTTCGCGACACCGGCGTCCGGCACGCGATACGTCCCCGTAGCGGCGGCGATCACACGCTCGCGTTCCTTCCGCCCAGTCAGCAGCATGATTGGCAGCCCGATCGCGAGCAGAAGCGCCGCGACGGGCAGCACCCAATCGGGAAGCCCCAGTCGTTGGCGCAGCACGAACACGATCGCGAGCACCGCAACGGATGCGAGCGCGAACAGTACAGTAACTCGGGCGGGATTCGCGCGCCGCAACGCCGCCTCTGCGCCGCTCGTGAACGCGCCCTTCGTACTCGTGGCGCCCGTCGGGGGCATCCCGCCGCTCGGCGTCGCCATCGCCTGCAGCTGCGTCAGCATCTCCGCGGCAGTCTGCACGCGATCAGCGGGCTTCTTCTCGAGGCAGCGCATCACGAGCGAGTTGAGCGCGGGCGGTACGGATGCGCGCTGCGAATTGAGCGGCGCCGGCGGAAGCGTCACGTGCGCCGCGAGCACCTGCTGCGGCGACATCCCGCTGAACGGCGGGCGACCGCACAACATTTCGTACGCCATCGCGCCCACCGCATACAGGTCGGCGCGATGATCCACGTGCGGATCCGCGGCGGCCTGCTCGGGGGACATGTAGGCTGGAGTGCCGAGTGCGACGCCGAGTGATGTGAGTGACGACGAGCCCGAGGAGGCGCTCATCGCCTTCGCGACGCCGAAGTCCGTGACCACCGCGTGTCCGCCAGTGATGAGCACATTGTCCGGCTTGATGTCGCGGTGCACCACGCTGCGCGCGTGCGCGTACGCGAGCGCGTCCACGACATCGCGAAGCACGCGCACGGCATCGCTCACGGGCATCTCGCCCTCGCGCGCGAGCTTCGCGCGCAGCGACTCGCCCTCGACGAGGGGCATGGTATAGTAGAGGATGTCGCCGGACTGGCCAGCCGCGAGCACGGGCACGATGTGCGGATGCTGCAACGATGCGGCGAGCTGGATCTCGCGCCGGAAGCGCTCGATGTTGACGCCAGCCGCCGTCTCGGGCGGAAGCACCTTCACGACGACGTTGCGCCCGAGCGCCGTCTCCTGAGCGAGGAACACGTGCGACATCCCACCGCCACCGAGCTCGCGTTCGATACGGTACGCGTCACTCAGAGTCGACTGCAATCGCTCGCGAAGGTCGGACATTGGGCTACAATGTAGGCATCCGGGCGCGCGCACGCGAGAATCACTGGCGCCGTGAGTTGTCGTTCTGGCGCGTCCATTGTGCCGCCGTCTCCACAGAAAAACATTGACAATTGGCACGATCGACCTTTCTTTGTGGCGTTCGTGCATCGGAGATGTTGTCCTCTCGCGCAATACCCCGGCTTTCCCGCTCCCCGCGTCGGCTCGAGGCGCGTAAGGCGCCCCGACGCGACCTTAGCGTGCTTTTGAGCAGGCCGAAGCACGCTCAGGCATGGCACGGACGGTGCGCCTAGCGCCCTCCAGCGGGGTATGCATTGTATCGATGGCTGGCCCAGCGCCGTCCACGGATGCAGTCGCGTAGTGCCCTTCGTATGAGTGGTTGTCGCACTGTCCGTCTCAGGGGAGTAGATGCTGCCAGTTCCCAATCCGAAGGTCCTCTTCAAATCCATGTCCGACGGAGCCGTTCTGTTCTCCACGGACAATGAGGTCTATTTCGGTCTCAACAGCGTCGGCGCGCGCGTCTGGGAGCTCCTCCCACCGGCCTGCTCGACCTTCGACGAGCTCTTTACGCGCCTCTCGGCCGACTACCCCGAGGTTCCGCGCTCCATCATCGAGACCGATGTCAGAGAGCTGCTTTCCGATCTGAGCGCGCACAAGCTCGTCGCCGTTCGCGTGGAGGGGCATAATGACCAGTCGAGCGCGACCCGCGTTCCTGCGCGGGCTGGCAAGGCTTAGCGCGCGCGAGTGGCTCGACCTCGCTGAAGCGCAGATCGAGCTCCTCGTCGCCCAGCTCATTGTCGCCACCCGTCGCACCGGACAGCTCGTCTCACGCGCGCCGCTCGATCCGTTCGGCGATGCAGACACACCAGGCGCCGTAACCACTCCGGCCGCTGATCCGCGTCCAGAGCAGCTCGCGCTCGCCATCGGGCGCGCTGCGGAGCACGGCGTCTTCCGTCCGCTCTGTCTCGTTCGCGCCGTCGCGCTCAAACGAGTACTCGACAGGCACGGCTACGACGGAGGCGTCGTCAAGATCGGCGTGCGAATGAATCGCGGCCGCTTCGCCGCACACGCCTGGGTCGCGTACGGCTCGCAGATACTTGGCGATCAGGAATGGCACGTGAGGTCGTTCGCCGAGCTGGATGAGATCAGTGTGATGGAACACGCGTGAGCGTCATTCTCGCCGTGATCGGCGACGATAGCGCCGCGTTCGACGACAGCTCGATCTCCCGCGCACTCGAGGCGATGCACGCCTCGAGCGAAGATCGCATCGCAATCTGGCGCGGAGCCGGCGCCACGCTGGCTGTGGCGCGGCACCCGTGGGAGATGACGCCCTCGTTCTCCGGCGACGCGCTCGTCGTCACCGACGGTAATCTCGCTGTCGCGGCCGACGCGAGCATCTACTATCGCGACGACCTGCAGGCGGCGCTCGCGCGCGCACATGTGAGCGTGACTGGCCCGACCGCCAGTCACCTGATACTCGCCGCCTATCGGGCGTGGGGCGTGGATTGCGCAGCGCACCTCGAGGGGGACTTCGCGTTCGTCGTGTGGGACGCGCAGACGCGTTCGGTGACGGCCGCGCGCGATTTTTCCGGCAAGCGCACGCTCTACCACTCGGCACGCAGCAGCGGGTCGCTCGTACTGGCGACCACCGCCGGCGCTTCGCTCGCGCTACCCGGCGCGGACACCTCTCTGAACCTTGCGGCGATTGCCGAGACAGCGGCGGGACTCTGGGGAGGCGGCGCGGAGACGTGCTACGAGGCCGTGCGCGTGCTGCAGGGCGGGGAAACGCTCGCGCGCACGAGTGGCGCGCCCCTTCGTCTGCAGCGGCACTGGAGCCCGCCCGTGGCCTCCACGCGCGACGCGCCTCCATTCGAAGAGGCTGCGGTCGAGCTGCGCAGGCTGCTCACGCGCGCAGTCACCGAGCGACTGGATGCGAGCGGCGACACGAGCATCTGGCTGAGCGGGGGATGGGATTCGCCGGCAGTATTTGCCGCCGGTGCGAGTGCGCTGGATGCCGAGCGCGGCTCGCGCAGACTGCTACCGGTCTCGATCAGCTATCCCGAGGGAGATCCTGGACGAGAGGATGAGCTGATCCAGGACATTGCCGCGCGGTGGAGTGCGAGCATCCACTGGCTCGACATCCAGAACATTCCATTTTTCGATCACCCGGCAGAGCGCGCGGCAACTCGCGACGAACCGTTCGCGCACCCGTTTGAGATGTGGCATCGATCCCTCGCCCGAGGCACTCGCGCAACGGATTGTCGGGTCGCGCTCGAGGGTGTTGGAGGCGATCAACTCTTCCAGGTGTCCGAGGTCTATCTAGCCGATCTTCTTCGAACGGGAAGGGCATTACAACTCGCGCGCGACTGGAAAGCAAAGGGAATGTCGGGCTCCGGATTTCGAACATTTTTTCGTTGGGCCATTCAGCCGAACCTTCCGGACTTCGCACTTTCGCTCGCGCGCGTGGCTCGTAGAGGACGTCCGCTGTTTTCATATCTCGAACGTTCACTGCCTCCGTGGATCGATGCGCGCTTCGTTCGTGAGCATTCGCTCGATGAGCGAGATCGTCGCTACGCACCGCGCATCACGCGCGGCTCACGTGCCGATCGTGAAACAGCCTGGTATTTGTCGCACCAGTATTTCCCCCGTGTTTTCGGCGCGGTGTCGACATTCGCGAAGGAAGAGGGGGTGGAGATTCGTTCTCCGCTCTACGACAGGCGCGTGATTGAATTCGCTCTCACGCGACCGCGCGAGGAGCGCTCGTCCGGTGACGAGACGAAGCAGCTGCTGCGTGCATCGATGCGTGGACTGCTTCCGGATTCGATTCTCGCCAAGCGCACGAAGCGCACTGGTGTCACCGGCGGATATTTCGCTCGATCGATGCGTGAACATCTGCCACTGCTCGTGGACGAATTGTTCCAGCATTCGCTTCTCGAGTCCGCTGGCGTGGTAGATGCACTAGCATTTCGTCGCGCAGCGAGTGAGTACGCGCGCGGAGTGCAAAGCAGTTTTTCAGTGGGCTTGTATTTTACGTTACAGTGCGAGTTGTGGCTTCGATCACATACGACGCATGGTACATCGTCTGCAATGAACGATTCGCCGCTGCACGATGCGGCGGTCAGACTGGAACGCTAGATTTCAGTACGAAAAAAACTGCACGAGAACTAACGGCCATGCGGGCCGTACTTCCGCCGAGCAAGCGGCTCGGCATCACACGACTTTAGGAGGGTCGAGTGTACCAGAAACCACGTGTGGAACGGTTTGGTTCGTTCCGCGAATTGACCCAGGTTGGGTTCAACGGTTCCACGGATGGCTTCACCATCTGCGGTATCGGCGGTGGCACTGGCAATGAGCTGTGCGGAGGCCCAGGCGCGCCCCCGTGCCGCGATGGTTCGCCGGTCAGCATCGGTTAATCGTTTGAGCCGTTAGCACGTGGGAGGGTGCCGGGCTTCCCGGCAGTCTCCCACGTTGCTTTCGCCCCCATGAGAACCTATCAGGTGTTCGGCGGCGCGCTGCGCTCCGACATAGAGTTTCCCGAGCTCCGTCCGATCGAGAGCGACGCGCCGAGTTGGACGCTTCGCTCCACGCCGCGTGCGCCCGCGCTGGCATCCACCACGCAGCTGGGACGCGCCGAGATCATACCGGGGTTCTTCGTCGAGCTGCTTCGACATTCGCGCGGATTCCGCTTCGTCTTCGACGACACGGGCATCTTCGACATCAGCGAGAACGGCCGCGACATCACGTGGACCGCCGGCCCGCACTTCGAGGATTCGTGGGTGCGCGCCGATGTCACGGGTCGAGTGATGGCCGTCGCGCTGCATGCGTCGGGGCACCTCTGCCTGCACGGAAGCGCGGTCGCCACCGCCGGCGGCGCGATCGCTTTTCTCGCCCCGAAGTTCCATGGCAAGTCGACGCTCGCGCTCGCGCTCACGCGCGCGGGCGCCAAGCTGCTCACGGACGATGTCGTCCCTGTGGACCCGCGCCCTCCCATCCAGGCCGTCCCCGGTGTACATCAAGTAAAGCTCTGGCAGGACTCCGCCACCCATTTCGGTGTCGATCAAGAGACCGAGACCCCGCGCCCCGGCAGCAAACATTTGCTCCACGACTTCGATGATGGCATGCTCTCGAACGATCGCGCGCCTCTGGCCGCCATCTATCTCCTGTCGCCAGTGATGGTCGAGGAAGGCGCGATCGCGCCGCCGGTCACACGTGCACGCATGCACTCCGTGCCGTCCGCGCTAGCGCTCGTGCGTCACTCGATCATGGGGAGCATGCTGAGCGGCACCGAAGCGCAGCGCGTGATCGACCGCGCCACGGAGGTGGCGGAGGACGTGCCCGTGTACCAGCTCACGGTGGCCGCGGGAATGGAGCGGATCGGCGACACGGTCGATCAACTGCTCGCCTGGCATGGCGGCGCGGTTGCGGCCGAGGCGCGCGCGTGAGCGGCATCGCCGCGCGTGATGTGGTTCCGACGATCGCCGCGGTGAGCGACCTCTCGCCCGCCGCGAGCGATAGCGCGAGCCACGCGGTCGTCCTCGACGGGATCTCCAAGTCGTTCCCGGTGCGTCGCACCTGGGGCGAGATGCTGCGGCATCCGACGCTCTCGCCGCGAGCGCCCGTACTCCAGAACATCAGCCTCGCCGTTGCCGACGGCGAGTTCTTCGGACTGCTCGGCCCCAACGGCGCCGGGAAGACGACACTGTTCAAGACGCTCGCGACGCTCGTGCTCCCCGACTCGGGTACGGCGACGGTGGGCGGATACGATGTCGTTCTCGATGCCTCCAAGGTGCGCTCGGTACTCGCGCCGGTGATCGCGGACGAGCGCAGCCTCTACTGGCGACTCACCGCGTTCCAGAATCTGGAGCTCTTCGCCAAGCTGCAGGGGATGCGCGGCCCGACTGTTCACAAGCGCGTGAAGGACGTGCTCGATGTCGTCGGGCTGAGCGACACGGCGGAGAAGATCGTGGCCGCGTTCTCGTCGGGAATGAAGCAGCGCCTGCTCATCGCGCGCGCCCTCGTGGCGCAGCCGCGCGTGCTCCTGCTGGACGAGCCCACGCGCAGCCTCGACCCGATCTCGGCGCGCGCCTTCCGCACCTTTCTCCGCGACGAGATCTCGGGTCGACAGGGATGCACGGTGCTCCTGGCTACCCACAGCGCGGACGAGGTGCTCGAGCTCTGCACGCGCGTGGCGGTGCTCGATCGGGGCCGCCTTCTCGCGACGGGCACGACGACGTCGCTCGCACGCGATCTGGGCGAAGAGCGCTACGCGCTGTTCACGCGAGATGCAGGGCACCCCGCGCTGGTCGCGATGGTGCAGCGCGGTGTGGTGGGTGCGCTGACGAAGCGAGAAACGGAGGACGGGTGGGAGCGAGTGGACATGGAGCTGGCCGGCGGAATGGAGCGCGCGTCGCAGATCGTAGCGACGCTGGTCGAGCAGGGCGTCGTAATCGCGCGTTTCGAGCGCGTGCCGCTCCCGCTTGCGGATCTCATCGATCGCATCGTGCGTCGGAGTGCCGAGGGCGCGTCCCATGCGTGAGGCACTCGCGCTGATCCAGGCGAGCTGGCGCACGCAGCGCAGCTATCGCGTGTCGATCGTGCTCTCGATTCTCTCCTTGGGTGTCACGGTACTTCCGGTGTACTTCGTATCGAAGGCGCTGCAGCCGTACGTGGCGAGCTCGATCGCCAATCAGGGCGGCAACTACTTCGGCTTTCTGGTAGTCGGCTTCATCGCATTGATCTTCGTGAGCACGACCGTGAGCTCGATTCCGGATGCCGTGGGTGCAGGCATCGGGACGGGCACGCTCGAGGCCTTGTTGTCGACGCGTGCCTCGATTCCCTCACTGCTCGCGGGCATGGTGGGCTACAGCTTCGTGTGGACGGCGGTAAAGGCCATACTCTTTCTCGCGCTTGCGATGGTGCTCGGGCTGCACCTGTCGCTGGCGGCCTCGCTGAGTGGCATTCTGATTCTCGTGCTGATCGTGCTCGCGCACATTCCGTTCGCGTTGATGGCCGCGTCGCTCGTGCTCGCCTTCCGCACGACGGCGCAGATTCCGAGCGTGATCATGATCGCATCCGGACTGCTGGGCGGCGTGTATTGGTCGATGTCGGCGAAGATCATTCCGGGGTGGGTGCACGCGATGGCGAACTGGGTGCCGCTCGCGCCGGGGCTTCGCGCACTGCGACAGACGATGCTGAACGGCGCGTCGCTCTCGAGCGTAATGCCCGATGTGCTGCTCCTGGTAGGCTTCATCGTGATGCTGAATGCGATTGGATTTCTCGCGTTCACCGAGGCGCTCAAGTACGCGCGCCGCACCGGCACGCTCGCGCAGTACTGACGACCAACGCGATGAGTCTCGCCTCGCTCTCTCCGGAAGCCCAGCTGCTTCTGCTCACGGCGGGAGGCGAGAAGAACGATCAGGCGATCCGCGCGCTGCTCGCGCGTCCGATCGACTGGGCGAAGCTGACATGGCTCTCGGAGCAGGAGCGCGCGACACCGGTGCTCTGGCGGCGGCTCAGCGCGATGGCGCCGCTGCCGGCGGAAGCGCAGCCGCTGCATCGCATGTCGATGGTCTCCGAGTTCCGCATGTCGCACCTCGAGTCGCGCCTGCTCTCCGCGCTCGATGCGCTGGCGGGTGCCGAGGTCGAGCCGGTGCTCCTCAAGGGCGCGGCGCTCGCGCTCACGGTGTACGGGTCGTTCGTCGCGCGTCCGATGTCGGACGTGGATTTGCTGGTGCAGCGCGACGATGTGGCGCGAGCGCACGATGCGCTGCTCGCGTCGGGATGGGCGGCGAGCGCGGCGAGCACGCCGGAGTTCTACGAGGGGCACCAGCATCTGGCGCCGCTCGTGGACGCGCAAGGCACGGGCACGAGCCTCGAGCTGCACACGTCACTCTTCTTCGAGGGGCATCCGTTCGCGTTCACGAGCGAGGACATCCGTCGGCGTTCGGACAAGGTGGTGGTGCGGGGACGCACGGTGCTGGTGCCGAGCGTGCACGATCAGCTGCTGCATTTGTGCCTGCACTTCGCGTGGTCGCACATGATGGCGACCGGTGCGTGGCGCGCGTTTCGTGATCTCGATGCGCTGCTGCGTACGGAGCGCGTGGATTGGAAGGAGTTCACGAAGCTGGCGACCGACGCGCGCGGCGGAAGCGCGTGCTACTGGACTTTCCGTCTCGCGCGCACCGTTGCGGGGATCTCGGTGCCGGCGTGGGTGGAGCGCACGCTCGCGCCGCCCGAGCCGGAGTTCGCGCTCAGAAGGCTCGAGCAGCACTTCACGTACGATCTGCTGCCGACAGAGAACATCTCGCCCTCGATCTGGCTGACGTACACCATGTGGCGCGCTGGGCTCAGGCCGCGGTGGAGCGGACATGGGCGGGTGCGCCCGTGGGACCGGGCTGACGAGCTGCTGGCGGCGGAGCGTCCGGGGCGCATGAAGCGACTCGTGATGCACCTCAAGAATGCGCGAAGCTGGTCGAGGTACGCGCGATTGGTGCTGCTCCGGCCGTAGCGCATGAGCGAGATCGAGGCACCCATGACGCGCCCCGAGCACGGGCATTGACATAGACTCGAAACGCTCTACATTTCTCAGGCTAACCCGCGTTGGCATAGCAGTTTGGCTTGGCGTTCGTTGCCCGAGTCACGTTGGTCTCCGGCGCGAGAAAGTCGCTTCACCGCTCCACACATATAACTGATCGTCGCGACCCAGCTTACCGGGCTCGCGACGCGCCCTTGGGTCCCCCTTCGCGCAGCAGTGGCGATCGCACCCGGCGGCA
>JBDTXN010000092.1:0-11202 GCA_040006175.1 Gemmatimonadota bacterium
TGCTCGCCGCCGGACTCGATCCGAAGAAATCTACGTTGTTCGTGCAATCGATGGTTCCCGAACATACGGAGCTCGCGTGGATCTTCAACACCGTCACTCCTCTCGGTGAGCTCGAGCGACAGACGCAGTACAAGGACAAGGCGCAGCGTCAGGAGAGCGTCAACGCGGGGCTCCTGATCTATCCCGTGCTGCAGGCCGCGGACATCCTGCTCTACCGCGCCGATCTCGTGCCGGTGGGCGAGGACCAGGTGCAGCATCTCGAGCTCGCGCGAGAGGTTGCTCGCCGATGGAACGCGAAGTTCGAGAGCGAGTACTTCCCCGAGCCCAAGCCGTTGCTCACAGCGACGCGCCGAATTATGGGGCTAGACGGTCAGGCCAAGATGTCCAAGTCGCTGGGCAACACGATCGGGCTGCTCGAGACGCCGGACGAAGTCTGGGCGAAGCTTCGTCCCGCCATGACGGATCCCGCGAGGGTGCGTCGCACCGATCCGGGCACGCCGGAAGTCTGCAACATCTACCATCTGCACAAGGCGTTCAACGACGCATCAACGGTCGAGCACGTCGCGACGCAGTGCCGCACTGCGGGATGGGGTTGCCTCGATTGTAAAAAAGTTCTCATGGACGGGATGATGCGAGAGCTCACTCCCATTCGCGACCGTGCCCGCGAGCTCGAGTCAAATCCAGACGCCGTGACGGCTGCGCTTGCTGCTGGCGCTTCGCGAGTCGGTGAGATCGCGCGCAGCACCATGACGACCGTGCGCGAGACGATGGGGCTGCGGTGATTGAACAGCGTCCGCCCGGCGCGACCGGCGGCGTCCGTTTTGCACGCCAGTCTGCCATCTTATACAGGAGACTCTGATGGCGCAGGCGGACAGGTCCAACGCGAAGGGATCCGAGGGGATGCTCACGCTGGTATGCATCACGTGCGGCAACGAGATGTTCTTCACCAACGAGCCGCCAAAGGAAAACGAGACGTGCACCAAGTGCGGCGGCACCGTGTTCCGCAGCTTCTTCACTCCCACTGTGCGCGATGAGGCGACGGAATCGATGCTGGAAGACACGACGCGGTCCATCTCCACGGAAAGCGCACCATCCGACTCTACCGCGGGCGATGTACGCGAACTGAACTGAACAACTCCTGATCAAATCAATGGCGAAAACGCTGACCGGAATATTCGGACCCGTTACAACACCATTCGACGACACGAGTGGGGAGCTCGCCAATGGTGCGTTCCGCGCGAACATCAAGGCGCACATGGCTGCGGGTCTCTCTGGCGTGCTCGTCGCGGGCTCCACGGGCGAGGCGGCGCTCCTCGATGAGGACGAGCGCCTTCGCCTCACGGAGCTCGCGCGACCGCTGATCCCCGATGATCGGTGGCTGTTCGCAGGCACGGGCGCCGAGTCGACGCGTGACTGCGTGCGCCGCTCGAAGGATGCGGCGGAGCGCGGCGCCGATGCGGTGCTCGTCGTTCCGCCGCACTACTACGGCGCATCGATGACGGAAGACGCACTGTGGGCGCACTACTCGCGCGTCGCGGACGAAAGTCCGGTGCCCGTCATGCTGTACAACATCCCCAAGTACACACATCTCCAGCTCGGCGCGAAGCTCGTGCACGCGCTGGCCGAGCATCCGAACATATTCGGGATCAAGGACTCCACGGGTGACATGACGCAGCTGCGTGCGTATCTCGAGGCGCAGAGCGATCGCTTCACCGTGCTCACGGGACACGCCGGAACATTGCTCGATGCGATCGGCTACGGGGCACGCGGGGGAATTCTCGCCGTCGCGCTCTTCGCCGCGCCGCTCATCTTCGATCTCATGGACGCGATCGCGCACGGCGACGGCGTGACTGCGACCGAGATCCAGGCGCGCGTGCGCCCGATCGCGAAGGAAATCGTGGCGGAGCTCGGACCGCCGGGGATCAAGGTCGCGATGGATCTCGTCGGCCTTACCGGGGGATTGCCGCGCGGTCCGCTGCGCGCGCTGGGCACCGCCGAGCGCGAGCGCGTCTCCACCCTGCTCGGCACCGCAGGGCTCGCGCGCGTCGCGTAGCAGGGTGAGCGCGGCGCGCGATCATCTCGCCGCGATCGCCTCCGCGCCGCGGCCGGCCGGTGGCGGCGCCGAGCGAGTGGCGCGCGCGTACTGCGCCCAGGCGCTCGGGAGCATCGGGTGCGAGGTCGCGGAGCAGCCGTTCGAGTACTCCACATTTCCGGGGGAGTGGGGGACGCCGATCGCCGGCGTGCTCACGACCATCGTCTTTCTCACCTCAGGGCACTTCGGTGCGCATGGCAACGCGCGCGAGGCGCTGACGGTGCTCGTGGCTGGCGCGGCGGTGCTCGGGATCTTCGCGTGGTCGCTCTCACGCTGGGGCGTGCTCGATCTCCCGCTCGCGAGAACCGCGGGGAGCAATCTCGTCGCGACGCGCGGCGTACCGGTGCTCTGGTTCGTCGCGCATATCGACTCGAAGAGTCAGCCAATACCGATCGGCGTGCGCGCCGCGGCCATCATCGCGTGCATCGTGCTCTGGATGGCCGCGACAGCGGCCGCGGTCGCGCAACTGTTCGGTGTGGTACCCGCGTGGCTGTGGTTTCCCCTCACGATGCTCGGCGTGCTCTCCGCGCTCCCCGTGAGTGCGAGCATCGTCGGCGCGCGGTCACCCGGTGCGCTCGACAACGCGTCGGGTGTCGCAACGGTGCTGCGCGCGGCTGAGCTGCTTCCCGGGAATGTTCCGGTAGGTGTGCTGCTGACGAGCGCGGAGGAGCTTGGACTCGCGGGTGCGCGCGCGTGGGCCCGAGTGTCGGTGCGAGGCTTCGCGATCAACGTTGACGGCGTGGATGACATGGGTAATGTGCGGGCGACGTACAGCGGGCGCATGCCGCATTCGCTTGTCGCGGTCGTAGGCAGGGCGACGGGCTGGCCGGCGCCCGTGCGACTTCCTCCGGGACTGCTCATGGACGGCGTCGCTCTCGCAGATGCCGGGTGGGAGGTGCTGAACGTCAGCAAGGGGCGGTGGCGCACCGTGTCGCGCATCCACACGGCCGCGGACGACGCCGATCATCTGGAGGGAACCGGGATCGAGGAGGTTGCGGCAATGCTCGCCCGGGTGTCCGTCGCGCGCGAGAGCTCAACGGAAAAATCGGCTCGCTAGTGGCAGCGTTGGGATAGCCGTCAGTTTTCGTTAGCTTTGGGGGTAACCACCCCGCGCCGGCGGCCGTTCGTCCGCGCCTGCCCGCACACGCACTCTGGAAGGCATGTTCAGCTCATCGATTCGCACTCTCGTCGTCGTCGGCGCGCAGTGGGGCGACGAAGGGAAGGGAAAGCTCGTGGACGTGATCGCCGAGCGCGCCGATTGGGTGGTGCGCTACCAGGGCGGCGCCAATGCCGGCCACACCGTCAAGTTCGGTGATCGCGCCTTTGTCCTCCACCAGATTCCGAGCGGCATCCTTCATCCCGGCGTGCGATGCGCGATCGGGAATGGCGTTGTGCTCGACCCCGAAACGCTCTTCACCGAGATCGACGAGCTCGTGCGCGACGGCGTCGATGTGGAGGGCCGGCTCTACGTGAGCGACCGCGCGCATCTCGTGTTGCCATATCACAAGCTGGTCGATGGTCAGAGTGCGGCGAGCAAGGCGATCGGAACCACGGGGCGCGGCATCGGACCGGCGTACGAGGACAAGATCGCGCGCCGCGGCGTGCGCGTGCTCGACCTGCGTCACCCCGAGAAGCTGCGAGAGCTGCTGATGGCCGGCATCACGCATGCGAATGCGCAGCTGGTTGACTTCGGCTCGGACAAGCGCGCCGACATCGACGAGACGCTGCATCTCGTGACCAAGCTCGCGCCGCGCCTGCTCGCGCTCGCGGACGACGTCGGGCTCTCGATGCATCGAGCGAGCAAGTCGGGCGCCGCGATCCTGCTCGAGGGAGCGCAGGGATCGCTGCTCGATGTCGACCACGGGACGTATCCGTTCGTGACGTCGAGCAGCACGACGTCCGGCGGAGCGGCGACGGGTACGGGCATCGCGCCCACGGCGCTCGATGCGATCCTCGGCGTCGTGAAGGCGTACACGACGCGCGTCGGCAATGGCCCGCTCCCGACGGAGCTCGAGGAGCCGCTCGCGAGCGAGGTGCGCAAGCTCGGCAACGAGTACGGTGCGACGACGGGCCGTGCACGCCGCTGCGGCTGGTTCGATGCCGTGGTAGTGCGCTACGCTGCGCGCGTGAACGGGCTCACCGGGTTGGCGGTGACCAAGCTCGACGTGCTCGACACGCTCGACAGGCTCGCCATCTGCACGGGCTACAAGGTGGGCGAGGTCGTGCACGAGGAATTTCCGGGCGATCTCGCCATGCTCGAGAAGGCGGTGCCCGTGTACGAGTGGTTCGAAGGCTGGCAGACGAGCACCGCCGCCGCGCGCACACTGGGCGAGCTTCCTGATGCGGCGCGTCGGTACCTGGATCGCATTCGTGAGCTCGCGGACACGCCGATCTCCTATGTGAGCGTCGGCACGCACCGCGATCAGATCATCGGAGTGGAGTGATGGCGCTGGACATTGACGAGAAAGTCGACGTTGCCATCGTCGGCGCGGGACCCTGTGGTCTCGCCGCCGCGGTGACGATCCTTCGCGCGGGCATGAGCTGCATCGTCTTCGATGGTGGCGCCGTGACGAGCACGATCACGGCGTATCCGACCTACGTCAATTTCTTCTCGACGGCCGAGAAGCTGTCGATTGGCGGACTGCCGTTCACGATCGGTGGAGACAAGCCGGGCCGCCGCGATGCGCTCGCGTACTATCGCTCGGTCGTGACGTACTTCGGAATACCGGTTCGCCAGTACGAAAAGGTCACCGGGATCACTGGTGGCGAAGGGGAATTCGTAGTTCACACGCTCCGCCGCGGCGGCGATGTGCGGGCGGTGAGTGCGAAGTTCGTAGTCATCGCAACTGGCTACTTCGGCTCGCCGAACAGGCTCAAGGTGCCTGGTGAGACGCTCGAGCACGTGACTCACGTCTACAAGGAAGGCCACGAGTCGTTCGATCTCGACACCGTCGTCGTAGGCGGCGGAAACTCGGCGGCCGAGGCGGCGCTCGATCTGTGGCGCAGCGGTGCGCGCGTCACGCTCGTGCACTTCGGGCCGGACTTCGACATGAAGATCAAGCCGTGGATTCTTCCGGACGTACAGAACCGCATGAAGGAAGGAAACATCGCAGTGCGGTGGAACAGCCGCGTGAAGGCAATCACGTCGCACGCGGTCACGATCGACACGCTCGGCGTGAGCGCGACGCTCCCCGCGGACCGCGTGTACGTCATGACGGGCTTTGCGCCCAACGTCGATTTGCTGCGCCAGGCCGCCGTTGCGATTGATCCTGTGACCGGTGTACCTGCGCACGACGACGCAACGCTCGAGACCGACGTGCCCGGAATTTTCATCGCGGGCGTGGTCGTCGCGGGCTTCGATGCGAACAAGGTGTTCATCGAGAATGGACGCTTTCACGGGGAAAAGATTCTCGCGCGCATTCTCGGGCACGCGGCGCCGGCGGAGCCGGTGTTGAGCGCGGACCTCGACAGTTGATGCATTGGAGCACGATCACGGTTGGCCCCACGGTGCGAGCACGGCGCTCGTATCGGTTTCTGCACCCTCACCAAACCTGAACTCGACGCATGACGACAAGCACATTCCCTGACGTGATGGAAAAGCTCGTGTCGCTGTGCAAGCGACGGGGCTTCATCTTCCAATCCTCCGAGATCTACGGAGGCACGGGGTCCGTCTGGGACTACGGTCCACTCGGCGTCGAGCTCAAGAAGAATCTGAAGGACCGCTGGTGGAACGCGATGGTGCGGATGCGCGACGACATCGAGGGGCTCGACGCGGCGATCCTGATGCATCCGCGCGTGTGGGAGGCGAGTGGCCACGTGAGCGGCTTCGTCGATCCGCTGGTGGAGTGCAGCAACTGCCGCAAGCGCTTCCGCGCGGACGACGCGAAGATCAAGGGCACGCCGGGCACGCCGGACGTGCAATGCCCCGCCTGCGGCATGAAGGGGACGCTCGGTGCGCCGCGGCTGTTCAACCTCATGTTCAAGACGTTCATGGGCCCTGTGGAGGACACGGCGAGTGTCGTGTATCTCCGCCCGGAGACGGCGCAGGGGATCTACGTGAACTTCCTCAACGTGCAGCAGTCGACGCGCCAGAAGATTCCCTTCGGCATCGCGCAGATCGGCAAGGCGTTCCGCAACGAGATCACGCCGGGGAATTTCATTTTCCGTACGCGTGAGTTCGAGCAGATGGAAATGCAGTTCTTCGTCGAGCCCGGCAGCGACATGAAGTGGTTCGAATACTGGAAGGCGCAGCGCCTCGAGTGGCACAAGTCGCTGGGGCTCGATCCGGAGCGGCTCCAGTATCATCAGCACACGAAGGAAGAGCTCGCGCACTACGCGCGCGCCGCGTTCGACGTGCAGTTCGACTTCGGGGGCACACTCGGCTTCCAGGAGATAGAAGGCGTGCACAACCGCGGCGACTTCGATCTCACGCAACACCAGCAGTTTTCGGGGAAGAAGCTCGAGTATTTCGACCAGCCGAACAACCGGCGGTACACGCCCTACGTCGTAGAGACGTCGGTCGGCGCCGATCGCACGACGCTTGCGGTGCTCGTGAACGCGTTCCGCGAGGAGACGGTGGAAGGCGAAGACGAGGGACGCACGGTGCTCAAGCTGCTGCCATCGCTGGCACCGGTGAAGGCCGGAATTTTTCCGCTGGTGAAGAAGGACGGAATGCCGGAGATGGCTCATCGCATCGCAGAGGATCTACGGCCGCTGTACCCCATCTTCTACGACGAGTCGGGCGCGATCGGCCGCCGCTACCGCCGCCAGGACGAAATCGGCACGCCGTTCGGGATCACCATCGATGGTGAATCGATCGCGAACGGAACGGTGACGATCCGCGATCGCGACACCCTGCAGCAGGATCGCGTGCAAGCGGACCAGCTTCGCGCGGTGCTTCAGGAGCGGCTCGCCCGATGACGATCTCGCTCGATACCTTGCGTCGCGAGGGAGACGAGTTTCACCAGACGATCTCGCGCGAGCTCTACCAGACGGGTGCTGGCCTCAAGAAGACGGCAGAGCTGCAAGCGATCTACGGGCGATACGCGAACGTGCTCAGCGATGAGGCGCTCGACATGGTGCGCGAGCTGTTCCGCGACGCTCCGGCGGGGAGCGATGAGCACCGCTCCGCGCGCATCTTGCTCGAGTGGCAGGCGGATGCGCAGGTGTCGCGCAGCCTCGCCGAGCTGGATGAGCGTGAGATCGAGTGGGAATCGAGCGCGGTGGTGCGTGTCGAGGATGGTCGCGGCATTCAATATCAGCAGATCGCGATCGACATCGCGAACGCAACGGACCGCGACGAACGGCTGCGTCTCGAGCGCGCGCGCGCCTCGCTCGTCGCGAAGGAGCTCGCGCCCATGCGCCAGGAGCGCTTCCAGCGTGAGAAGGATATCGTCGAAGGGCTGGAGATCTCGGGAAGCTACAATGCGACCTTCACCGCGTTGAGTGGAGTGAACCTCGCGTCGCTCGTGGAGGAGTGCCGGGCGTTTCTGCATGACACGCAGGCGATGTGGGACGATGTCTTCACGGAGGTCGTGCGCCGCGAGCTCGACATCGATCCGAAGGATGCGACGCGCGCGGATGCGCTCGCTCTCATGCGCGCGCCGGCGTTCGATCCGTATTTCCCCAGCAAGCAGATGGAGTCCGAGGTGCGCCGGCAGGTGTCGGACATGGGCGCCGATGCGACGGCCAAGGGCCGCGTCATCTTCGACACGGGCGATCGCGAGGGGAAGAATTCGCGCGCCTTCTGCGCGCCCGTGCGCGTACCGCAGGAGGTGTATCTCGTGCTGCGTCCGCACGGCGGGCAATCGGACTACCGGACCTTTCTGCACGAGCTCGGACACGCGCTGCACTTCGCGAACACGCGCGCCGATTTTCCATTCGAATACCGCTGGCTTGGCGACAACTCCGTGACCGAGTCGTATGCGATGCTCTTCGATCACATGCTGCATCTGCCCGGCTGGCTCGCGCGGTATACGGAGCTGGGGGCGCCCCGCATCCCGGTCTTTCTGCGCGCGGCAGGCTTCGAGGAGCTGCAGTTCCTGCGTCGCTACTGCGCGAAGCTGATCTACGAGCACGAGCTCTACGGTGGCGAGCATTCGTGGCAGAGCCTTCCCGACATATACGTCGATACGCTCACGCAGGCGACATCGTTCCGCTACGATCGCGCGGATGCGTTCGTCGATGTGGATCCGCGCTACTACGCGGCGCGCTACCTGCGTGCGTGGCAGCTGCAGGCTGTGATCGGCGAGGCGCTCGTCGAACGATTCGACGAGGACTGGTATCGTAATCCGCGGGCGGGTCCGTACATCGTCGAGATGCTCTTCGCCGAAGGGCAGCGCGAGCTCGCGCATGAGCTCGCGGATCGAGTGACGGGGCGGACGCTCTCCTTCGCGCCGCTCGTGCGCGCGACGGAAGCGATGCTGGTGTCGGCCTGACGATCGAGCATCACTGAACAACAAGGGAGACAGGACATGGCAAGGCACACCGCGCTGGTGACCGGCGCATCACGAGGGATCGGCCGCGCGACCGCGCTCCGCCTTTCCGCCGGCTACGACATCATCGCCGTCGCGCGCTCGGCCAACGAGCTCGCGTCGCTCCAGCAGGAGATCGAGATCGGCGGCGGAACGTGCCGCACCATTGCCCTCGACATTGCAGACGAGAAGGCCGTGGGCACCGCACTCCGCGGGCTCGAAGTGGACGTGCTCGTGAACAACGCAGGCGTCGCCACGATGAAGCCGTTCCTCGAGCTGACGAGCGCCGAGTGGCATCGGATGGTGGACGTCAACTTCAACTCGCTCTATTACGTGACGCACGCCCTGATCGGCGGGATGGTCGAGCGCAGGCGCGGCTTCGTCGTGACCATCGGGTCGCTCGCGGGACGCAACACGTTCGTGGGCGGGAGCTGTTATGCAGCGACGAAGCACGCCGTGAACGGGTTCACCGAGTCGCTGATGCTTGAGGTGCGGGATGCGGGCGTGCGCGTAGCGGTCGTAATGCCGGGATCGGTGGAAACGAGCCTCACACCGAGCAGTGGCGATCAGAGCTGGAAGCTGACGAGCAATCAGATCGCCGATTCGGTCTGGTACCTGGTCACGCAGCCCGAGTCGGTGCTTGTCTCGCGGCTGGAGATCCGACCGGCACGCGCGAAGGGATCGCCGCGATGACCGGACCGCAGGGCGCGATCGAGCCCATGGCAGGCGCGCGGAAGCTGCTCGTGGTCATGAGCGATCTGCTCTTCCGCTCCAAGATCGACGAGGTGGCCCGAAGGCTCGGGCTCGAGCTGCGCGTGGCCAAATCGCCGGAGCAGCTCGAGCGGCAGCTCGCAGCGGGTGAGCCCGCCATTGCGATCGTCGATCTGGAGGAGGGCGCGCTGGACTCGTTCGCGGCGATCGCCCGTATTCGGACGATTGCGCCGAGCACCCCTGTGCTTGGATTTGCGGGGCACGGGAACGTGGATGCGATCAAGCGGGCACGGGAGGCAGGCGCGACAGTGCTGGCGCGGTCCGGATTCACAGTTCAGCTCCCGGCGCTGCTCGCACAGATTGCCCACCAGGAGAGGGCTCGGACGGCTGACTAACCGGCTGGGGTGGCCGACGCGGGTGTACCGCATAGATTCCCCGTGTGATCCGCGCACCGTACTCAGCTTCGGACACGACCGGCGTTCCATCGGATGCCTCGATTCGGGAACTGGTTGCAGTCCGCGAGATCGTGCATGCCTTCCTCACGGCCGACAGGCCGCAGGATGTCTTCCAGTTCGCGCTCGATCGTGTGAGCCCGCTGGTGGGCGCCGCGTTCGCATCGGTGTACACGATCGCGGACGACGGCGACGTGATGGGGCTGGTCGCATCATACAACTGGCCCGCTCGCTTCCGACCGTTCCTCGGCGAGATGCGCGTGCGCGTGGGACTCGGGCCGAGCGGTCAGGCGGCGGGCGAGCGACGCTCGATCCATGTGCCCGATCTCTTTGCGGATCCGTCGCTCACCGATTGGCGGGAGGTCGCTACGGAGCTCGGCTTCAGCGCGCTCGTCGCCTTGCCGCTGCAGACTCCGGCGCGCGTGCTGGGTGCCGTCACCTTCTATTTCTCGAAACCGGGGTTGCTCACCGTCGAGGAGCGCGGACTGCTGCAGATCGTGGCCGACCAAATGGCGGCCACGGCAGAAAAGGCTGCCATGATCGACGACCTGCGCCGCGCCAACGGTGCGTTGCTCGAGTCGAACTCGCAGCTCGAACAGCAGTACGTGGCGGTGATGGAGGCGCGCCGGCTCAAGGACGAGTTCCTCTCCAACATCAGCCACGAGCTCCGCACGCCACTCACCGCGCTCCTCGGCTACGCCTATCTGCTGCAGGAAGAAATGTCTGGCCCGCTCACGGCCGAGCAGCGGAACACGCTCTCGCACATGACGCAATCGAGTGAGCGGCTGCTCGTGCTGATCGAGGATCTGCTGGAGCTCACCGCGTTGCGCCGCGGCGAGGTGCGGGTGCAGGTGGAGCTCTTCGATCCGCGGGCGGCGCTGGAGGCGGCGCTCACCGCGACGGCAGCGGAAAAGCCGGAAGGCGTCGAGCTTCGGACCGAGATTCCGGACGGGCCACCGCGATGGATGCGCAGCGATCGCCAGAAAGTGGTGAGGGTCCTGTCGAAGCTGCTCGGCAACGCGTACAAATTCACGTCACAGGGTGAGGTGCGCGCGACGGTGCAGGTGCTCAACGATCTCGCCCGATTCACCGTATCGGACACGGGAATCGGAATACCCGTCACGGCGCATCAACTCGTGTTCGACGAGTTCCGGCAGGTCGATGGCTCGACCACGCGTCAGTACGGGGGCTCCGGCCTTGGCCTTGCGCTCTCGAGGCAACTCGCGCGGCTGCTCGGCGGCGACATCCAGCTCGAGTCGGCGCCGAGGGAAGGCTCGTCGTTCGTGGTGGAGATCCCGCTAGAATTCAGTCACGACCTGCAGCTTGCGGTCGCGCTGCACGGCTGACTCAACAATAGGAACGAGATGCTTCAGGAAATCACAACTCCGATGCCGCCCGCGGATGTGCTCGCTGCGGCAAAGAAGTTTTTCGCGCGTCGCAGTCCCATCTACGCGGCCTTCCTCGAGAAGGAGGG
>JBDTXN010000093.1:0-11176 GCA_040006175.1 Gemmatimonadota bacterium
TCCTTGGTGACTGATACTCGAAACGCATTTTGCTCGCTCACCGTTCCAATCCTCCGGTTCCACTACGGGCCGACATGCTACGCGAGTTCCAATTTCCCGACAGCAACACGACGAAAATTGCAGCGGCAGTAGTGTCCGCCGTTGTACCGGGGTTCGCTGAATTCTCGTCGTTCCGAAGCTCCAGATCAAACAACGCGACGGCTCGTCTGCCTGTTTCCGTACGCATGCCACCGTCCGCCCGTACCTGGCCCGCACGCGCAGTAACTACCGCCGCCGCATTCGGGCCCAGTTTACGTGCGATAAGTGTGTCGGGCGCATCGGCGAGCAGTGCGAGATAGCAGTCGACAACGGCGTGGGGCCAGTCGAGCCCGTCGCTGAGTGCCTGCTCGAGCGCCGGAGTTCCGACGGTGAAGGTGCGCGCGAACGCCGTCGCGTACTCGCGGGCGACACCGTCCCGATCAGCCGCGAGCTGCATCACTGCCGTGAGAGTGATCGTGGGCTCGCTGGCAACGTCCTGGGATGCGACATCGCCGAGACCGCCTGGGCGCGCGAGGCGAATGGCGCGGTAGGCGGCGGTCGCGTCCGCGATGGTCGTGCCGGCGAGGACAATGCGGACGCGGTCGCGAAGCGACTTCGGGTGTGGCATGCTCGCTGCGCGCGCAAGAGGCGCGAGCAGGAGCACGATTCCAAGATTCGTATTCGCGCTGGTCCAGCGGCGCGTGTCACGGATCGCGCGCAGAATGGTCTCGCCGACGGACTGTGTGTCAGCGTTCAGAAACGCGGGCGCGATCGCAGCGGCACTCGCGAGAAAGTCCTCGTATCGCGTGTCGCGGAACGCAATTCCCGGCGAGACATTGCCGGGTTTCGGCGCGCTGACTTCGAGCAGACACGCGAGCTGCGCGGCGGCGGCGATCTCCTCGCGCGTGCTCATCCCGCGCCGCGCGCGCGATGGGAGGAGGCTACGTGATCGATCAGCGCTCCCGCGACATCAAACGACGTCGCCTCCTGTAGGCCACGCCATCCGGGAATTCCGTTGACCTCGAGCACGTAGACCGTGCCATCCTGCGCCGGGAGGAGATCGACACCCGCATACGTGGCGCCGACGGCCTGCGCGGCGCGAAGAGCCATGTCGCTCAACGCGGCGGGGAGCGAGATCGGTGTTGCTTCACCCCCGCGCGAGATGTTGGTGCGCCATCCCGGCGAGCGGCGCTCGATGGCAGCGACGACGCGATCGCCTATCACGAACGCGCGGATGTCGCGTCCCTCGTGCGGAATTGCGCTCTGGAGATAGTACACGCCTCGAATCGCCTCCAGCGCACGGAAGACGCGCCACGCGGTCTCTTCATCGCTCACGCGCACCATGCCGAGCCCCATTGAGCCGAAGAGCGGCTTGACGATGACGTCGCCCATCAGGCGGAAGGCCGCGGCCGCATCTTCCGCGCGCTCGCACACGATCGTCTGCGGCGTGGCGAGTCCGGCGCGCTCGAGCAGTGCGGAGGTGTAGAACTTGTCGACGGTGCGCTCGATCGCGCGCGGCGGATTCACCACCGCGATGCCCGCGTCCTCGAGCCAGTGCAGCGCATCGACACGGTAGATGATCTGCTCGAGCGAGCCGTTGGGGATGATGCGCGCGAGCACGGCGTCGCAGTCGAAGAGATCAGGCGCGTGGGCGCCGAGTCTCGGTGCGCTGCTCGCGTGTGTACCGAGGCGCGCGACGAGCGATTCGTACGGAATGAGAAAGGGATGATGACCGCGCTCGACGATCGCGCGCTGCAGCTCATCGGTGTGCCAGCCGCTCCGCGTACTGAGTACGGCGATGTTCATGGTGCGTGCGAAGCGGGGAGCGACCATACGTCCGCGGGACGTATGGTCGCCATTCGCTCTAGCGAGTCTCCTGACCCGTGAGCACGATCTGTCCACCGGTCGAAAACTTCGGAAGGTCGCCCGCGACTTCCTTGAAGCCGGGCGTTGCCATACCGGCCTTGAGCGCGGCCTCCGATGGGAACCAGAGCTGCGCCATACGGTAGTGCGCGGGCTTCGATCCGTCGGCATTTTTCGCGAACTTGATCAGCACCGCCTTCGAAAAGCCGATTTCCTTTGCCTTGGCACCGACGAGCGGCAAGTGCGTAGCAGCGTAGTACTTCTCGAAGGCTGCCGTGTCTTTGGGCCAGTTGTACAGCACGACTACGGCCGACACGGGCGCGTCGGAAGCCGGAGCAGCAGCCGCCGGTGCCATGGCAGCGGTAGTGTCTTTCATTGAGCCCATCGCCGAATCGGCTGCAGGCGTGGACGCGGGCTTGGAACACGCGAGCGCGAGCAGAGCCGCGGCTAGCGGGGCAAAGGAACGCATAGCTTTTCTCCATTGAGGGTCGATCCCTGACCAGCCAGGGCGAGAGAACATAGCACAGTCGCCAATGAATGGGGAACCAGCACCACTCACTCGTCGAGCAACGACCGTCGCAGCACTTCGGGATTCAGCAGCCCCCCGTGAAACGTTTTCCCCGTTGTGGCGCTCGTGAGCCACACTTCCGCAGGGCTGAACAGCAGTTTGTCGATCTTGTAAAAGTCTCCATCGTATCGCTTGAAGGTCTCGTAGAAGGGCGTGCCGTAGTCGCTCGAGGAAGACGCCGGCAGCTTCGCCGCGAGATCGGTGAGCTCGTCGTCCGATGCATCGATCACGAACGACGTTTCGCCGCCGTAGAGAATGCAGTCGTTCGTCCGGCCGATGGCCCGGAGATCGTTCTTCGCCAGCGTCGGAAGTGGCGCGGTGCCGACTCCGCTCACCACGCGCCGCACATCGAAGCCCAGCACCTCCATCTTGTGCAATCCCGTCTCGATGATGCGCGCAACCACCTGCACTCCGCCGGCGAGGCTCGCCGTGGGCGCGATCGCGAAGGTGATCTGGGATGGCGGGAGCGATGACTTCTGCGCAACCAGGGCGACTACCTCCTCGGTCGGAACCGTGCGTCCTTCCAGAACGAGCACGCCACGCGTGGCGGTCTCCTGGTACTCGAGCTTCTCAAAAAGCTCCTTCTCTACCCGTGCATGCGCGCGCAGCGGTCCCGACGCCATCGCGAAGTACTTCCCGACCGACAGCGCCCAACCGGCATACTGCGAGGCCATGCAGGACGCAGCGGGATGATCGGTCCAGACCTCGACGCCGGGCATCGAGTAGCCTCCGATCTGCAGCTGCGCCAGACGAATGTGACCCAGCCCGCCCATGCACAGCTCCGCGAGCCCGACGCCCGCACCGTAACCGCCGCGCACCTCGATGCCCGCATCGATCACGCGCGCGCCCGACGGAAGGGTCTGCACCGCGAGACGCAGCTCGTCCGCGCGAGCAACGAGATCGTCCGCGATCTTCCACGCGCGCTCGTTGAGATTCATCACGCTCATCATGTCGCCTGCCATTCGAGAATTTCTCCTTTGCCGATCTCGGCCATGTCACCGCTGTGTCGCTTGTAAAGGCCGTGCAGATGCGCATCGTCCACCGGCAGCGCGTACCGCGCGCGGAGAGAGAGAAGCATCAACGACAGATGCGGCGGACGATACGTGCATGCGTACGCGTACGTCTGCGGCACGCTGACGCCGCCAAGCGCGACGATCGAGCCACGCTTGTTCCCGGCTCCCACTCCCTCACCGATCACGCCGGCAACGATGATGTTGCCCGCGATCATCCCGAGCCCTGCGCCCGTGCCCGCCGCGCCGCAGCAGAGAATCCCGCGTCGCATGCGCGTGCCGGTGTCGCGTCCGACGCTGCCACGCACGACGATCTCGCCTCCAGTCATCCCCTTGGATGCACCCTGAAGCGCGCCCCCTGCTCGGTCGCCCGCGTCCCCATCGATCACCATCGAGCCACCCGACATCGCGCTCCCGGCGTCATCGCCGGCGCTCCCCTGCACTCTGATCGCGCCGCCGCTCATGCGCGCGCCGAGCCCATTGCCCGCCGACCCGGCGATCTCGAGCGTGCCGGCCACCATCGTGCTGCCGACGAGGTGCAGCATCGTGAGATCACCTTCGAGCACCACCGTCTGTGAGCGTTCGCCGCTCACCGAGAGCACATCTCCCAGCGCAATCGCGTTGCGACCATCCCAGAGCTGGAGCGCCGAGATCTCGCGTGCGCCGAGCGTCGCGAGGCGGTCGGGGGCGATGGCGTCTGCCTCGAGAGGGCGCTCGAGCGGCGCCCGAAGCGTGAGCGTGATGCGATCGCTCATGCCGGCGTCCCGGGCTTGGGTGCTTCAGCCTTGGGCGCGTCATCCAGATCGCCGCTCATGATCTTGCGCAAGTGAAAATGGAATGGACCAAGCTTGCCGCCGTAGTTGCCCGCGGTGATCGAGTGCACGCCCGGGCGGCACGCCACATCGATCCCCACCTGCATTGCCGCCGCGATGGAGCGGAAGTCGAGTCCATCGAGCACGATCTCGAGCACGGAGTTCACGCCCGCAGGCAGCGCGGTCTGCGCGATCGCACGCAGCGTCGGCGCGAACGCATCGTTGGTCGAGGCGATCATCCCCTTGTACTTCTTCGCGCCCACCTTGCTGCCGCTTCGCACGATGCCCCCCGGAAACGGCAGGATCACGCCGGGCATTCCTGCCATCGCGTCCACCGCCGCCTCCGCAGCGTCGAGCGCCGCGTCCGCGCTCTCCGCCAGGATCAGGAAGTTGCCGCCCCCGACGCCTTTCGCCTTACCGAAGGTTTCCTGGATGAGGAACTCGCCTTCCATCACGGGCACGCGCCAGTAGCGCTGCCCTTCGATCATCTTGCTCGCCTGAAAGCCATCGCCAAAGGTGCGCAGCGGCTTTCCGATGGCGATGCGATCCGGAAAGTCCGGCAGCCCATCGAAGCACGCAGTGGTCGGGCAGGTGAGCACCGTCTGGCCGATACGCTCGATCACGCGCTTCGGAAGGCTGTCCGAATCCATCGTGAAGAGCAGCACGCTGATGCCAGGGCGTCCGTCCGGCGTTTCCGACGGCGCGAGCTCGCGCTCGACGGCCGCCTCGCACTTGCACGCGATCACCGAAGTCGCGAAGCCCGTGAGCTTGTTCGCGGACTCGCGTGCCCACTTCTGATTTTTCGCCGTGATGATGATGCGCGCGCCGCGCATCCCGAACGCCTCGGCGAACGTATCGTCGATTTGCACCCCGCGGATCTCCATCAGCGCGCTCCCGTAGCCACGGGCGTATCGCGCAATCCGGTGACCGGATAGTTGGCGAGCTGGATAGTCGAGTACGACTCGAAATACTTTCCGAGATCACGCAACAGCGCGTCGTCGTACCCGGGTTGCACGAAGATGCGTTGGCCCGACGGCGCACGTCGCAGCTGCCCCTCCTCGACTACCAGCGTGCCCGCCTTCAGGACGTAACGCGGCGTGGAGAACATCTTCGCGTAATCGGCATCGCGCGTGTAGATCGTGATGTCCGCGTCCGCTCCAACACCCAGATGTCCCTTGTGCGAGAGACCGAGCTGGCGAGCCGGTCCCGCGCGCGTGATGATCGCGATCTCATTGAGCGTATACTCGCGCGTGATTCCATCCGCGAGCGCGCTGCCTGCGAGCATCTTCTGATTCACGCTCTTCAACTTCTCGTCGCGATAGGCGCGGTCCATGAGCAGCCGAATGAGGTCCGGATAGCTCATGAACGAGCCACCGTTCGGGTGATCCGTCGAGAGCACCATGCGCCACGGATCCGTGGAAAGCAGAAAGAGCTCGAGCCCGACTACCCATTGCAGCGCCGCGACCGCAGCCTTGTCCTTGTAGTTGTACGGGACGATGCCGCATCCGGTCTCGAGCTCGATGTCCGAATTGACCCACTTCCGGCCCGTGCTCATGTGCAGCAGATACTCCACCGCACCGTCGGCGGTGAGCGTGGTCGCATCGCCGAACATCACCTGCCCGACATCCCCCGATACCTCCGAATGTCCGTTCACGTACTCGGCCACCTGTCTGGCGGCCGAGCTCCATGACTTCCCGCGCTCACCGCCGTAGCTGTGAAACTGGAGATGCGTGAAGTGCGCGCGACGACCTTCGAGCGCACGCATGCTCTCGAGTGTCATCGCCACGTTGCCGGCGACCCCGAGGTTGTTGCAGTGGATGTGCACCGGGTGCGGGAGCCCGAGGTCGTTCGCCGCGCCCGCCAACACTTCGAGAATTCGCCGCGGCGTCACGTTCGATGCACCCACGGGATCGTCGAGCGTGTTCACCAGGCGCACGTTGCGCTTCCAGAGCTCGATGCCGCCCGGATTCACAACCTTTATCGCGTAGCCACCAGTCGACTCGAGCACCCAGGCCGCGTAGTCCTTCGCGCGCCCAATCTCGTTCGCGGCGATCTGCCGGTGCAGATACTCATCGTTGCCGAGTAGCGCAAAGAAGCCACCATCGATGATCGGCGTGTCATCGAACTCCGCGTGCGTCTGGCGAGCGGACGCGGGAGCGACGGCGGCATCGAACACGGTCGTGTAGCCGAGTCCTGCGTACCGGTAGCCCGTGGTGAAGGTGCTGGGAACGGTGCCGCCGGTTCCAGAGCGCGGGATCGTTCCGTCATCGAGACCGGGCGCGGCACTCGGATCGAGCGCGTGCTCTTCCGGAAGCAGCCGGCGGCCGAGGGTGACGCTCGCGGACGCAACGTGCGCGTGGATGTCGATGCCTCCCGCCATGACGACCATCCCATCGGCGCGGAGCACGGGCGCATCGGCAGGAAGCGATGCGACGATGCGGCCGTTGTCGATGCAGATGTCGCGTACGTCCCCGTCAATGTCATTCGCGGGATCGTGGATCGCGCCGCCGGTGATTCGGAGCTGTGTCATGCGGCACCTGCTTTCGCGGCAATCGCGCTGCCCAGCGCCTTCAGGAGCGACGCGGTATCACGAGGCGTGGGGAGCACGGCATGGAGCGGAAGCGGGACATCATCGGTACGGAAGGCCATTCCGGATTCATGAATGCTGGCGACGCCCGTATCCACGCGGATGCTCGCGTTCATCGTGCTCTCGCTCGCACGCGGGCCGATAACGATCGCGCGCACTCCGCGCAGCGCATCGGCGACTGCGTCGGGAAGCGCGGCCGCGGAGCCGACGACGAGCACCGCATCGAACGAGCCGCGCGCGAGTCGCGAGAGCGCCGCATCTTCCGGAGTGTATCGGGGAGCGCCGCGCGAAAAGTCCACGGCCATCGGGAATCCCGTCTGCCAGGTGAGCACCGTGTCCATGCCGTTGCGATTGCCGCCCGCGCGCAGCGTGCAGAGTGCGGCGCGCGTGTTGGTGTTCAGCGACTGCGTGAGCGCGATGAGCGAGTCTGCGCGCATGGTCGCTGGCGTCGCCGACTGCGGCGATGGCTCACCGTCGGCCACGATGACGGCGTACTTCGCGCGGGTCAGCCGGTTGGCGAGCTCCGTCACGCGCGCGACGATCGGCGCGCCACCGAGTGAGCGCCCCGCGAGACTTCCGCGCAACGATGCGAAGAAGAGCGTTTCTTCCGCCGCAGTCATCTGGATGCGGACGTCGGCATCGTCTGGTCCACGCTGCGAGCCGACATCGACGGCGATCACGGTGCGCCCGGCGCGCCCGGCCGGCACGTGGACGCCGACGGGATCGGGCGCGTACCGACTTCGAAACCGTGGATAGCGAAGCGCAGGGTCGACGGCCCAGAACACCAGCACGTCTGCGCGGTTACGGATCTCGCCGAGTGTCGCGCCCGCACGTCCGCGACGCTGCGCGGCGAGAATCCCCTCTGCTGCGGTGGCCGACGTCACTCCGTCGACGAAGGCGCGCAGCTGATCCGCCAAAGCGACGGCTGCGCGCTGCGCCTCGCTCGTGAGGTCGGGCGCGAGATAGACGAGGGGCGCGCGTGCGGAGTGGAGCACGTCCGCGATCTCTTCCACGACATCTTCGATGGCCGCCGAGCGTCCGCCGAGCACCGCGCCCGGGAGCGTGCCGTCGCCGAACCACCGGAGCCCGAGCGGGCAAGCGTTGCGCGCTTCACTGATGCGCCCGCCATCGATGACGACGGCGATGTCGTCGCATGCGCATCCGCAACCCAGGCAGACGACGTTCTCCTCGACTCGTGCCGGCCCGTTCACGCGCTCTTGCGACGCATTCGTCCCTCGACCTCCGCAAATCGTATCCGCGCGCGCCGCACGAGCGCGGCGTGGCAGAGCGCGCTGGTGCGCCCACTCGCGAAGATAGTGCATATCGGGCTTCCCCGCGCGATGCGCTCGCCTGGAGCCGGAATGTCGCGCACGTCGTCGTCCGCGAGCCAGCGCGTCGTGTCGCCGAGCACGACGGGACGCCGCGCGTAGAGCACTGCCTTGCCGTGCGCGTGCGAAGGCACGCCGTGCGAATGGGGCGACGATTCCGCGAGCGTGGAGGTGCATCCGGCGACATGCGCGAGCCAAATCGAATTTCCCGTTGCGCGCTCTAGGAGCTCCATCGATGCGGTGGGACGAGGATTTACCTCGATGGCATACGGCGTGGCGCCGCGCGCGACGAAGTCGATGCCGCAGAGTCCCCGCAGTGCGAACTCCGCCGCGACCAGCGAGGCCAGCGCGCATGCCTTCGCGAACAGCTCGGGATGGTGCGGCTCGAGGATGCTCCCGCAGTAGGCGAAGCCGCTCGCGCCAAAAGAAGGGTCGCCCGAGAGCTGACGGGTGAGCGCGAGGGGCACGATGCGTACGCCATCGGCAACGAAGATGATCGAGCCCACACTGCCGCGAACGCGCTCCTGCACGATCGATGAGCGCGGCACGCGCATGCCGCGCCTCCATTGCACGATGCCGTGGCCGCCACCCGAGCGGCGGGGTTTGAGGAGCCAGCGCGTGTCATCAGAGGCGAGTGGCGGCGACGCGCGCACCGCTGGCGTGTGCGCGCCGAGGCGCGGGAGTGATCGCGCGAGAGCGAGCGGATCGCGCACGCGGCGCAGCACCGCGGGCGTGTTTCCGAGCAGTGTGCGTCCGCGCGCGAGTACTCCGACCGCATCCGGTGCGTTCTCGAAGCTCGACACGTACGACACTTCGCGCGCATCGATGTCGCGACTGGCGCGCGCCACGCGCATCGGATCGAAGCCTCCGTTGCTTTCGCGCGCGATCGTCACGACGCGAGCGATGCGCCGGAGATCGAGATCGCCGTACGCGTCGAGCGCGATGACGGCAGCGCCCGCGCGCGCCGCCGACTCTGCGAGCGCACGCACCGAGACACCTGCGATGAGCACGGAGCCGTCGGACTCGGTCGATGCGCTCGTCACTGGCCCAGGCGGCGCAATGCCGCCTCCGGCGTGATGATCTTGAGGTGGTCGAGCACGGTGCCACTCGCCTCGCGAATTCCCATCACATCCGTGAGCACGGCATGCCGCCCGCCGGCGAGTCCATCTGCGAGCAGCGCAGCGCCCTGCGCCGCCTCCTTGGCGACAGACGCGTAGCCGTGCAGACGCCGCACGGGGGCGATCGTGCTGAGACGCAGATGCAGCTCCCGAACC
Source organism: Gemmatimonadota bacterium (assembly GCA_040006175.1). Taxonomy (GTDB): domain Bacteria; phylum Gemmatimonadota; class Gemmatimonadetes; order Gemmatimonadales; family Gemmatimonadaceae; genus FEN-1250. The sequence continues at coordinate 9,461 of JBDTXN010000093.1, forward strand.
ACGCTGGGCGCACGTGCCACTCGCCCGGAGAGCAGAATCTCGTGGGGCGCGGGCACGGACACGCGCAACGCGGCAACCGCTTTCACCGCGCTCTCGATGAACGCAAGCCATGCGACGCTCTCGTCGCGCCCGGTGCCGGAGGAGAGCTCTTCGAGAGACACATCGGAGCGACCGAGGATGCTCTCCACGCCACCGCGAAAGAGCAGCTCCTTCGAGATGGAGCCCGCGAGATACGCGACCTCGCCATCGAGCGCACCGGCCGCGCGCATGCCGAGCGGACCCGCACTGCCGCCGGCACCATCGACGATGCGGCCATCGTGCACCGCGACGGCCGCGCTGAACGCGCCGCCGAGCTCCAACAGAATGAACGACACCTCGTTGATCGCACACCCGCGGCGCGAGCTCTGCTCCCGTATGCCGAGCGCCGCAGCACAGAGCTTGTCGGCGGTGCCCAGATCGACACGATTGATCTTTCGGTGCGCCGGCACCGATGCGAGATGGATGACACCCGGCGTGAACACCACCGGCAGCTCCGCCTCCACCATCGCCGCCGCGAGCGCGCGGAGCCCGCCAATCCCTCCATTCTCCCCAGGCGCGGATAGATACGCGAGGCGCATCGCGCGCGCATCCGCAGCCGCGATGGTGGTGAGCGGAAGTCCGTAGCCCGAGGGGCCGGCGATGAGATCCGCACCGAGCTCACGCAACATCCGCGCGAACGCGGCGGGATCCGCGAGCGCCTCCGCCGTCGGGAAGGAGCGGTCGAACACGAGCGCACCATCGTCCAGCGCGCACACATCGATGCTGATGGTGCCGGGATCGATTCCGACGGCGAGCACGCGAGTATCTGGAGTGCGCGCTGCTACTTCTTCAGGATCTCTTTCGCCACGTCCTCGATCGTTTCTGCATCGAGCACGAGGTCGTTGCGCGTGAACAGCCGCGCGATGCACTCCTTGTGGAGCTTCATCTTGAAGTTGCCGATGCCGAGCGCGCCGAACGCGATCGCGCCCTCGCGCGTGTCGCCATCGTCGTTCACCTCGACGCCATCGATGCCGAGCGGCGGGACCGCGTTGAGGTCGACGACGACCTTGAGCTTTCCCGCCCACGCGGCGCGCGGAACGAGCATCACGCCCGCGGGACCGGCATTGAGCAGCACCTCGCTGCCCTCGACGGCGGCTGCGGCCTGCGAGGGATCGCGCAGCGGCACCGAACGCACGGAGCCCCCGAAGCGGTCGCAGATCTCCTTGGACACGCGCGCGCCGTCTTCCGGCTTGCGCGAGGTGATCGTGACGTCTGCGCCGGCCTTCGCGAAGAGGCCCGCGGCGCGTGTGCCAACCGGTCCGGTGCCTGCGGTGACGACGATCTTGCGGCCCTGCACACTGCCGCCGAGCGCCTCCGTGATCTTGACGACCGCGGCGACGGCGGTGGTATTCGAGCCGTTGGAGTCGAGCATCGTCGACACGCGCATCGGGCCGAAGAAGGCCTTGTTCGCGGCGACGAGCAGCTTCTCGCCGGCGGACATGTCCGAGCCGCCGATGAAGATTGCGGTGTTCTTCAGGTCCTTTGGGCCGCGCGTGAAGATGCATCCGTGCACGAGATCGCGAACCTCGCCTTCGGTGACCCCGCCTTCACTCATGATGCGGTCAGCGCCCGCGTCGTATGCAACGACCTGATCGAAGACGCTCGGAAGACGCGAGCTGTCGAGCTGCAGCAGGAGTT
>JBDTXN010000094.1:0-11021 GCA_040006175.1 Gemmatimonadota bacterium
TCCTTGCAGAATCCGGCGACGATCATCGACACCGCGTTCTCCTTCGAGATGCCGCGCTGCGTGAGATAGAAGATCTGATCTTCGCCGATCTTGGACGTGGACGCCTCGTGCTCCAGCGTCGCACTCTGATTCTGCACTTCGATGTACGGGAAGGTGTGCGCGCCGCAGCGATTCCCGATGAGCATCGAGTCGCACTGGGTGTAGTTGCGCGCACCCGCCGCCTTGGGCAGCACCTTCACCTGCCCGCGATAGCTGTTGTTCCCCTGGCCGGCCGAAATGCCCTTCGAGACGATCGTGCTTCGCGTGTTGCGGCCGATGTGGATCATCTTCGTGCCGGTGTCGGCCTGCTGATGATTGTTCACGACGGCCACCGAGTAGAACTCGCCTACCGAGTTGTCGCCCTGCAGGATCACGCTCGGATACTTCCACGTGATCGCGGAGCCCGTCTCGACCTGCGTCCACGAGATCTTCGCATTCTCACCCGCGCACTTGCCGCGCTTGGTGACGAAGTTGAAGATGCCGCCCTCGCCGTTCTCATCGCCGGCGAACCAGTTTTGCACGGTCGAATACTTGATCGTCGCATCCTTGAGCGCGACGAGCTCGACGACCGCGGCGTGGAGCTGATTGGTATCGCGCTTGGGCGCGGTGCACCCCTCGAGGTAGCTCACGTACGAGCCCTCGTCGGCGATGATCAGCGTGCGCTCGAACTGCCCGGTCCCCTCCGCATTGATGCGGAAGTACGTGGAGAGCTCCATCGGGCAGCGCACGCCCTTCGGCACATACACGAAGGAGCCGTCGCTGAACACCGCGGAGTTGAGCGCCGCGAAGAAGTTATCGGAATGCGGGACGACGGAGCCGAGATATTTCTGAACGATCTCGGGGTGCTCGCGAACGGCTTCGCCGAAGGAGCAGAAGATGATCCCGAGCTTGCTGAGCTCCGCCTTGAAGCTCGTGCCGACGGACACCGAGTCCATGACGACGTCGACGGCGACGTTGTTCATCCGCTTCTGCTCATTGAGCGAGATGCCGAGCTTGCCGTACATCTCGCGGAGCTTGGGATCGACCTCATCCAGGCTTCCGAGCTGCTTCTGCGGCTTGGGCGCCGAGTAGTAGATGACGTTCTGGTAGTCGATCGGCTGATAGCTGACGTTGGACCAGTGCGGCTCGAGCATGGTGGTCCAGCGCGCGTAGGCCTTGAGGCGCCAGTCGAGCAGCCACCCGGGCTCATCCTTCTTTGAGGAGATCAGGCGGACCGTGTTCTCGTCCAGCCCGCGCGGGATCGTCTCCGCCTCGATGTCGGTGACGAAACCGTACTGATATTCCCTGTTGACCAGGGTCTCGATACTTCCGCCCATGTCCGGCTCCTTTACGCCCTTCGCGCACACTGTTCTCTGTGCTCAATCCTAATAGAATCTGTCGGGATTAGCAATCGAGGCGGGCGGCCTGTGCGCGCGACATAAAATCATGTGCAGCAGCGAGTTGCGTGGAGTCGACAGGAGGCATCGGCGCGTGTCCGCCGATTGCACGGAAGGCGGGCACTAACGAATGGGTGAAGCGAACTGCAACGGACTGGAACGGACCATTAACGGACAACAGCACCTGGCCGAGTAGACCGGTGCTCGGACGAAATCGATTGATTTTGCTTACGCAGTTGTCCGTTCACTTGTCCGTTCCAGTCCGTTGCCGTTCGTAGTTAAACAATCGTTAGTCTCAGCCCCGCGCGTGCAATGACGGATGCCGCTCCGATGCCCGCCCCGCCCCTCACCCCGACTGAATGGATGCGAAAACGGATAACTACGAATTGCAGTTATCCGTGATCTGTTTCTTCGCATCTGCTTCGCCTCGACCGGCGCGCGTCACTAGTGGTGGCGGAACAGCAAGTAGAGCATGAGCGCAATCACCACTGCGGCCGCGCCGATGATGATCGGGATCAGCGGCAGCTGCTTCTTCTGGCTCTTGCCGTACTTCCCGTGCTCGGACGTGATCGCACGCTGCGCCAGCTGCGTATTCTTGCGGCTGAACGCGTCGTCCTCGTGATCTTCGAACTGCACCGGTCGGATCCCCGGCGGCATCGCGAGCGCAGAGAAGGTGAAAGTGGTGTCGCCCATGGAGATCTGGTCACCTTCGCGGAGCAGGCGCGGGACCACCGCGGGCTCTCCGTTCACCTTCGTCCCCGACGATCCCATCGCGTACAGCACGAACTGCCCACCCTCGGCCCGCACGTCCGCATGGAAGCGGGAGACCGTCGGATCCTTCAACACGATCGAGCAGCCGATCTCGCGCCCGATCTGCACGACGCGGCGGCGCAGCGTGTAACCCTTCTTGTTCGTGACGTCGATGAGATGCGCTTCGGGCATCTCGGTGACCGGGCGCGGACGCTTGGCCTTCAGGTCCGTGAGGAAAACGAAGCGCGCCTGGCCCGCCGCGACGACATCGCCCGTGTTCAGCGCGGCGCCGTCCGTGGGTACCTGCTCCCCGTTCAGCACCACCACATTTTGCGGCGAGGCGGGAACCACCTGCGCCGTACCGTTGTTCGCTGCGATGCGGAAATGCCGGGCAGCGAGATCGCTTCCGGAAAGCCGCCACGTGGCCTGGGATCCGCTTCCGACGACGACTTCGCCGACGAGCTCCCGCGGATTGTTTTCGAGGTCCGGCTTTCCTTCCAACTCGAGAAAAGGCATCAATCGTTCTCCAACGTCATTCGGCGCGCCCAGCTGGGAGCGGCGGCGTATTAGGCGATCATTCTATTGATAAAACGCGCTGTCGATGTCGCCCGCAACATCGGGCCGGTGCGGGTGACGCGTGTCGCTCGCAAGATGTGTTCGCGCTTGAGGATAACGGGTCGGACAGCGATCATACAGTGCGAGCGCGTGACCAATATTTCGTCTGTGAGGGAAGCTTTTGCAACATCGTCCAAAAACACGTTGCCTTTGCGCCATCACGTTTTCGGCACTTCTGCTGACACTTGGCGCCGGCGCGTGTTCCCCCCGCTCCGACAAGTCGAGACCTGCCGCGAGCGGCGCAGCCGACACATCCAAGGCCATCGCGGCGCCGTCCGCTACGCCCACCCCCGTCGATACGGCGCAGAACAGCGACATTACCGACGACTCCGATGCGCCCACGCTCGATACGTCGTCCGTCACACACATCGATGCCGCGCCGGCGGAGAACTCCCGCATGCCGGTGATCGAGCGCGTGGGAAAACTCTCGCCGCTCGCCGACTCGATAGCGGCGACGCTCGTGTTCGAGCTCAAGACACAGCGCGATTTTCTCGCGGCCTCGCGTGCGAAGCGCGTGCTTCTCGACCTGGGACGCGTGGATGCGCCGATCAAGACGCCGCCGCGTCAGCGCGCGTTCGAGGAAGCGGTGAAGGCGCTGTCCCACGTGCACATCGGCGATCGCTTCCGGCTGCACGGCGCGTGGGGGCAGGACGACGCGACGGTGCAGTCGTTCGACCAGTGGAGTGGCCGCATCGTCGGCGTGCTCGCGGTGACGCCGCACGTCGACTCGCTTGCGAAGGGGAAGGCGCCCCTCGTCGCGCTCGCGGTGCGTGCAGACAGCGCGCTCCCGCCGGTCGTGGACAGCTGCCAGCGCGACAGCGTGAGCCCGCAGCTCAACGGCCGGCTGTCCGCGGTGAAGGACTCGATGCTCACACTGCTCCAGGTAGACACCGTCCGAATGGCGCCTCGGCTCATGAAATCGCTGCACGCCCAACGAGCGCAGGCGGTTGGATGCTTCGGGAAGTCGCGCGTGCTCTTGTTCGTGGCGCAGTACGCGGGCGATTACGAGTACTATCACCAGCTCGCGGCACTCGTCGACTCGGCAGGGAAGGTGACGCCGATTCGTGTGAACGATCTGCGCTTCAAGGTCCACGACTCCCTGGGCGCGCTTGACGAGGACGGCGATGGGATCGATGATGTGGCGTTGCGTGGTCGCGCGAACCGGATTGGCGGAACGGTGATCCTGCGGCTCGATCCGGTGAAGAAGCGGCTGGATTACGTGACAGGTGGATTTGCGTGGGAGAATTTTTGATGTAGGCAGGAGGTGACGCGTTGCGAACGTCGAACGAAGAGGACCTCGACCTCGAGGCAGCGCGACTCACGCTCGTGGCGCTCTTCGCATTCGTACCGCCCTACGAGTCCGTCGATGATCGCCACGTCCGCATCGCCCCGGAGTCGGCGCTCCTGTCGATCGATTCGGCCGCGCGATTCATGGCATCGATGCCGAAGCCGCTCATCTGCGCGGCCGACAGGGTTGGCATCACCCTCCGCGTGACGTGCGAGCTTCTGGCCGCCGCCAGCGAATTCGAGCGCGACATGTTCACGAGGCGCCTGAAGTCCAATACAGGGGATGGAGAGCTCTTCGACTCGCTCGCGGATGCGCACGGCGAGAACGAGCATTCCGTGCTGGTGATCTCGGGAACCAGATCGTTGCTCGTCTCGCTGGCAGGCGCGCGTCGCTGGTATCGCGACTACATAGTCGACTTCATCGGCTGGCGTGCGGACGACGTGCGCAGTGCACCCGCCGCCGACGATGCGCAATACTCCGGCGCCAACCGTCAGGGCGCCAGCGGTATTCTGCAGTTTTTCTCACCCGCGGATCACCTCGTGACGACGGACGGAACGAGCGTCCCGTTCCCACTTCCGGACTCGGCGACGAGTGAGGAGCGACGAAAGCTGGAACGAGCGATGATCGAGCGTGCGCGATCGCGTCTCGTATCCATCAGCCAGGAAGACGACATCGCGGCCGTCGAACAATCGCTCGTGGAGCGGGCCGAGATCCCGGCGGATGCGATCGGGGAATATCTCCGCGACCGTGACAGCTTCGGAGATCAGGTGTTGTCGTCGCAGATGCAGCAGTTCTTTCGGGACCGAGCGATGCCGCCGGAGGTCGCAGCCTTCGTCGACGCCTGCAGGGTGGGCTGACCGCGCTCGCACGTCACAGGGGCACACATTGGCCAAACTGATTTATACCTCGATCAGCTCACTCGACGGCTACGTCGCGGACACGAGTGGAAGGTACGATTGGGCCGCGCCGGACGAAGAGGTTCACGCATTCATCAATGATCTCGAGCGGCCGATCGGCACCTATCTCTACGGCCGCCGCCTGTACGAGACGATGCTCGTATGGGAGCACCCGGAGACGTTCGCCGATGAGCACCCCATCACGCAGGAATTCGCAGCGCTCTGGAAGTCCGCCGAAAAGATCGTGTACTCACGCACGCTCGAGCGCGTGTCGAGCGCACGTACACGCATCGAGCGATCGCTCGAGCCCGAGTCCGTTCGGCAGATGAAGGCGCGGGCGCAGCGAGACATCAGCATCGGAGGCGCGGAGCTCGCCGGGCAGGCGATCAGAGCGGGGCTGGTGGATGAATGCCAGCTGTTTCTGTCGCCGATCATAATAGGCGGAGGCACGCGATCGCTCCCGAGCACTGTGCGCGTGAACCTCGAGTTGCTCGACGAGCGGCGCTTCGGAAATGGGGTGATGTACCTGCGCTACCGGATCGCCGCTTAGTCGATCACGTGCGATTCGACTCGCTACGCGGTTACCGCCTCGGCGCCGAGCAGCAAGTCGTACTCGTCTCGAACTGCCTGGTAACAACCGCAGGAGGCGCTCTCGAGTCCCAAGCGGTCCGTGATCGTGATTTTGCCACGCGAGTATGCGATGAGGCCCGCCTTGTGGAGCATTCCCACCGCGAGCGTCACTGCCGGCCTGTGCGCACGCACGCGATCGGAGTTCGCCGATATGGTGGCCGAGAGATCGAGGTGCTGAAGGAGGAGGTCGGGGTACTGCGCGCGGAGCTCGAGCAGCGCGATTTGCCGCATAACGACACCGATCAGTGATGAGCTCCTCTTGCCGGTGATCGAGCGGTAAGCGGAGCGTACTTCCCATCCCCATCGTCTCGCGTAGAATGTTGTGAGCGGCGCTTGCTGCCTGGCTCGGATCCTCTTCGCTTCCACTCCAATGAAGCAGTTCAGTCAGTCGGAATGGGCTGAGATCAGTCGGCTGCTCGACGATGCGCTCGACATGACCGTCGAGCAACGCGCTCGCTGGCTCGACGCTCGGCGCTCCGAGCATCCGCAACTACTCGCGGAGGTCGAGGCGCTGCTGAGCCGAGAGCCGGCAATGGACGCCGCGGGCTTTCTCGATGAGAGTCGCGCGCCGGAGCCTCCCTCCTCGCTCGCCGGTCAAAAGCTCGGCGCCTACATCCTCGAGCGATCGTTGGGCGAGGGGGGCATGGGCTCCGTGTGGCTGGCGCGCAGAAGCGACGGCCGCTTCGAGGGTCACGCGGCCATCAAGTTCCTGAGCCTCGCCGTCGCCGGGCCGGTGGGTGAGGCACGATTCCGCCGCGAGGGCAGCGTGCTCGCCCGGCTCAGCCATCCCAACATCGCGAAGCTGCTCGATGCGGGTGTAAATCCGACGGGACTGCCGTATCTCGTGCTCGAGTTCATCTCCGGCAAGCCGATCGACGAGTGGTGCGACGCTCGCACGCTGTCGATCGATGCGCGGTTGCAGCTCTTCGAACAGGTGCTCGCCGCCGCCGCGCACGCGCACGCGAATTTCATCGTGCATCGCGATCTCAAGCCGCAGAACATTCTCGTAACGGACGATGGCACGGTGAAGCTCCTCGACTTCGGCATCGCGAAGCTGCTCGATGAGGAGGGTTCTCGCGCGACCGCGGTGACCGCAACGGGTGGGGGCGCATTCACCTACAGATACGCGGCGCCTGAGCAGATCAAGGGCGAGCCGGTCACGGCTGCCACCGACGTTTACACGCTCGGTGTCATTCTCTACGAGCTGCTCGCGGGGCGGCATCCGTCCAGCGGGCATGCGAATACGCCGGCCGAGCACGTGGTCGCGATCGTGGACTCCGAGTACGTTCCGCTCTCGCGCGCGATCGGGAAGAGCGCGGGCGTAACCGAGGCAGAGGCAGCACACCTCGCCGCTCAGCGCGGGGCGTCTCCGGACAAGCTTCGACGCGCGCTCACAGGCGATCTCGAGAACATCGTCGCGAAGGCCCTCAAGAAAGACCCGACAGAGAGATATCCGACCGTCGTCGCGCTGGCAGAGGATGTTCGGCACTTCCTGCGACACGAGCCGGTGCGTGCGCGTGCCGATTCGCTTCGCTACCGCGCGGGAAAGTTCGTGCGGCGGAACCGCTTGCCGGTAACCTTCGCCGCGCTCGCGGTGCTGGTACTCGCCGGCGCAGTCGTCCGCGAGCGACAGCTGCGCCAGCGCGCCGAATCCGAAGCTCGAAAGGCAGTAGCCGTCGAACAGTACCTCGTGAGCATCTTCGGCGCGGCGGACCCCTTTGCGCCCACTGTCGACAGAGCGAGGGACATCACTGCTCGCGCGCTGCTCGATCGCGGCGCCGATCGCATGGACACCGCGCTCGCGACGCAACCGGACGTACGAGCGGAGCTCAGTAGCGCGCTGGGCCGCGTGTACGCGAACCTCGGAGCGTACGACAGGGCCACGCGCGAGCTGCGCCGCTCACTCGCGGACCGTCGTGCGACGTACGGCGCGAACAGCGCGGCGGCGGCCGAAGGGATGGACCAGCTCGGCGCCACGCTCGTGAGGATGGACAAATTTGAGGAGGCCGACACGCTGCTGCGAGGCGCGCTCGAGATGCGCCGGCGGCTGTTCGGAACTCGAAACGAAGCCACTGCCGCGAGTATCGATCATCTCGCCGCATTGTTGCAGGTTCGCGATAACCTGAACGATGCGGAGCCGCTCTTTCGCGAGGTGCTGGACATTCGGCGCACGCTGTACGGCGACGCCGATACCGCGGTCGCAACGAGCCGCGACAATCTGGGGACGCTGTTGCACGCGAAGGGTGCGAACCTAGACGCGATCGCGCAGTACCAGCAGGCGCTTGCAATTCGCACACGCCGTTTGGGCGAGGACGATCCCTCCACGGCCGAGACGATGCAGAATTTGGCGGCGGCGGAAGAAAATCTCGGTAGATACGAGGAGTCCGAGCGGCACTTTCGGCGGGCGCTCGAGATCGAGAGCAAGACACTCGGAAACGCGCATCGAAACGTTGCCCAGGGGCTCAACAACCTCGGGCAGATGCTTTTCAAGCTCGGCAGGCTGGATGAGGCAGACTCGCTCCTGCGCGGGGCGCTCGTGATCAACAGGAAGATCTTCGGCGAAAACCACGATGCGGTCTCCGCGAATCTCAGCAATCTCGCGTTGATCGTTCGCGAGCGTGGAGACTTCGATGAAGCGGAGCGGCTACTCGAGGAAGCGCTCGAGATCGATCGCAAGCTGTATGGCGCGGCGCATGTGAACGTCGGATTCGACATGAACGAGATCGGCGTGGTGTTGCGCCTGAGAGGGCTGCCGGACAGCGCGATCAGCGTGCTGCGCCCGGGACTGGCACTGACGAGTCAGGCGGTTGGAGAAGATCAGATCGCGACGAAGACGATGAAAATCAATCTCGGGCGCGCACTCGAGCAGGCGCACCACTACGGCGAGGCGGAACAGCTGCTTCGCGCCGCACTCGCGAAGCTGGATACGAACAATGCGAACGAGGTGCTTTCGATCGTCCCCGGCCGCATAGGACTCGGACGCGTGCTGCTACACACGCATCGCGTCAAGGAGTCGGTTCCGGTGCTCGAATCGACGGTTGCGATGAGCCGATCGCGGCAGGGTGCGGATCACTGGCGCACTGGCGAGGCGGAGCTCGTGCTGGGCGAGGCCTACCTGGCCATGCGAGACATCGGCAGGGCGGCCGAGCTGCTTCGCGCGGGAAGAGAGGTGCTCCTGAAACAGCGCCGCGGGCATCCACTGCTGGCCGCCGAAGCCGATGCGGCGGAGCAGGACCTCGAGCGACTACGCGGGGCGCCGTGATGAACGCGACGGCGCGCGAACGAGCACCAACACATTGTCAGTGCTCGTGTTACGCGACGATCATCCGGAAGACGGCTAACGCTTCGTCAGTGAGCCGAGCACGCCGCGCAGAATCGTGCGCGAGATCGAACTCCCCATGCTCCGCGCGGCACTCTTCGCCATGAGGTCCACGAGTCCGTCGTGCTTGCCGCCGCGCGGGCCGGTGGTTCCGAAGATCAGACCACCGAGCGCGCCGCCGAGTGCACCGCCCATGCCGCCGCTCGCAGGCGCGGGTGCTCCGGGAGCGGCAGGCGTTTGTGCGGTGCCTGCGGAAGGAGCGGCCATCGGAGCACCCGCACTCGCAGTCGTGGCGGCGGTGTTCGCGCGCGCCTGCAGCATCTCGAGTGCAGACTCGCGGTCGACTTCCTTCTCGTACACGCCCGCGACGATCGAGTTGGCGATGAGCGCCTTCCGTTCGTCGGAGGTGATCGGCCCGATGCGCGAGGCCGGCGCATACATCCACGCGCGCTGCGTCACGCTGGGTGCGCCTTTCTCGTCGAGCAGCGAGACGAGCGCCTCGCCGGTGCTCAGCTCGACGATCACCTTCTCGATGTCGAGCTTCGGATTCGGACGCATCGTATCTGCGGTGACCTTCACCGCCTTCTGATCGCGCGGCGTGAATGCGCGCAGCGCGTGCTGGATGCGATTGCCGAGCTGGCCGAGGACTTTGTCGGGGATGTCGATGGGATTCTGCGTCACGAAATACACGCCGACGCCCTTCGAGCGGATCAAGCGGACGACGAGCTCCACCTTGTCGAGCAGCGCCTGCGGCGCATCGGTGAAGAGGAGGTGCGCCTCGTCGAAGAAGAAGACGAGCTTCGGCTTCTCCGGGTCGCCCACTTCCGGCAGATGTTCGTACAGCTCCGAGAGGAGCCAGAGAAGGAAGCACGCGTACAAGCGAGGATTCTGCATCAGCTTGTCCGCAGCGAGCACGTTCACGATACCGCGTCCGTCCACGGTCTGCAGCAGGTCGTCGACGTTGAGCATCGGCTCACCGAAGAAGCTCTTCGCGCCTTGCTCCTCGAGCTGCAGCAGCCCGCGCTGAATCGAGCCGACGCTCGCGGTCGACACGTTGCCGTACTGCGTCTTGAACTGTGCTGCGTTGTCGCCGACGTACTGCAGCATCGCGCGCAGATCGGGGAGATTGAGCAGCAGCAGCCCGTTGTCGTCCGCGATCTTGAAGACCATCGCGAGAACGCCTTCCTGTGTGTCGTTGAGATTCAGGAGGCGCGCGATGAGCAGCGGACCCATGTCGGAGATGGTCGCGCGGACTGGATGTCCCTGCTCGCCGAACACATCCCACATCGTCGCGGGGCACGCTGCGAACTTCGGTGTGGGGAGGCCGAGCTTCTTGATGCGTTCGGCCAGCTTGTCGTTCATCTGGCCCGCCTGCGTGATCCCGCTCAGATCACCCTTCACGTCCGCGAGAAACACCGGTACGCCGATGCGCGAGAACTGCTCGGCCATCACCTGCAGTGTCACAGTCTTGCCCGTGCCCGTTGCACCAGTGATGCAGCCGTGCCGATTGGCCATGCCGGGAAGAATCGAGAGCTCGGTGTCGCCGGCTTTGGCGATGGGTAGCGGATCAGTCATGAGGGAAGAATGAGAAGAACGAGCGGCTCGCGCCAGACTTCTGGTGCGCCAGGATGCGTCTCAGGACTGCGCTTCCTCGGGAACAGATTCGAGCTGGCCGCCGCGCCACAGTGCGTACGCGAGCAGGATTGCTCCGATCGACACCCCTGCATCCGCGAAGTTGAAAACGTAGAAGCGCGACGCCTGAGTTCCGACATCGATGAAGTCCACGACTCCGCGAGGTGAGAGCACCCTGTCCAGCAGATTTCCGACGGCGCCGCCGGCCAGAAGCGCCAGCCCGATGGTCGCGAGTCGCCCGGCTTCCGTGATCTGTCGATAGAGGCCAGCCACGAGGAAGAGGAAGAGCAGCGTCGCCGCTATCAGCACCCATCGCTGGTAGGGGCCGAACTCGGTGGAGAAGGCCGCGCCCTGGTTGTAGACGAGGGTGAATCGCACGAGGTTCTCGACGATGGGAGTCGGCACGCCGACTCCTGGTGCCGCGGCTTCGATCGCGCGCTTGCTCGAGCAGTCGGCGAGCACCAGCAGGCTGGCCA
>JBDTXN010000095.1:0-10917 GCA_040006175.1 Gemmatimonadota bacterium
ACCTTATCCTCGGTGATGCTCCGCTCGAGCTCCTTGAGTCGCCCAGCCTTCTGCAACGACGCGTAGACCTGTCCGGGCTCTGCGCCGCGCTTCTTTGCCACGTCCGCGACACGCTCATCGATGTCGGCTTCCGTGGCCGCGAGTCCTTCGCGTGCGGCGATCGTCTCGATCACGAGATCGCGACGAACCTGCCGCACGGCCATGGGTCGAAACTCGGAGGCGAACTTCTCTCGCTCGCTCTCGGGAATCTGATACGCCTCACCATATGCCTGCACCAGCTGATTCACCCAGCTCGGCGGCACGTCGAACGGATTTGCGGCGAGCAGCTCGTCGATCAGCTTCTGTCGCACCTCCGAATCCGCCTCGTGCTCCGCGTGCTTCGAGAGATCCTCGCGAACGGTCGCGTGCAGCGCGTCCAGCGAATCGAAGTCGCCGACCTCGCGCGCAAATGCATCATCCAGATCGGGGAGCGACTTGCGCTTCACGTCTGTGAGAGTGACGCGCACCTTCTTCGTTTTGCCACGCTGCGCCTCATCCGGAAAATCTTCGGGCCACTTCACGGGACGCTCCGTCGACTCGCCGGTCGTCGTCTCCATGATGAGCTCCTCGATCCCGGGAATCGCCTGTTCCCCGCCTAGTACTAGGCGATACTCCTTGCCCTCGGGCATGGTGCCATCGTCCTCGGCCGTCGCGAGCTGCACGGTCACCATGTCGCCGGGGAGGGGACGCTCGCTCACCGGGGCCCACGCCGCGCGCTGATCGCGAAGTGTTTCCACCTGCTCGCGCAGCTGGTCATCCGTGACCGGCTTCGACGTGCGTGTGACCTTGAACCCGGTCGTGTGCGGCAACTCGATCGACGGGCGGATCTCGAGATGAAGCTGGAAGGTGAGCGGCTGTCCATCTTCCGCTTTCAGATCGTGAATGTGCGGCTGGGTCGCCAGGTCGAGCTTCTCGCGATCGAGCACTTCCTTGAACGCGGCCTGCACGAGCCCTTCGATCGCTTCCTGCCGAATGGCCGCGGCGAACTTCTTCCGCACCATGCCCGCGGGCGCCTTCCCCGGCCGAAATCCGGGGAGCCGCACCTGGCTCGCATATCGCTTCGCGGCGCGATCTTCGGCCTCCTGCACCTCGGGAAGCGGCACCGTTACTTCGAGGAGCCGCTCGAGCCCCTCGGTCTTCACTGGAGTGATGTCTATCTGCATGGCGGGAAAGATAACGCGTTCCCGCGCACCAAAAGCGCTACCGCCGTGCTTCCGCCCGTTCGTGCGCGAGCGACCAGCCCTGATGAATGCTCTCCATCACCGAGTCCGGGCGCGTGAGCTGGATCATGTGGCCCGCGCGCGGAAGCACGACGAGATGCGAGTGGTGCACCTGGTTGTGCAGCCGGTAGCCGTGCCGCACTGGCGACGCGATGCCGTCCCCATCGCCGACGACGATCACCACCGGCATCTCGATCTCGGCGTAGCGTGACACGAGCCCGGCGGCAGAGCGCAGCGATGCGGTGTTCCGGGCGATTCTTCGACGTTCGCTCGGGCGGCGTATCTCTGCCGCTTCGCGCAGCGGCCTCAGGACATCCGCGAAGGGCACGGGCTCCGGGGAGAACTTGGCGCGCAGGGCGGCATCGTGCGCAGTGCGCCCTACCATCGGCGCGACGAGCGAGCCGATGCGGCTTACGACGCGCACGTGCGGATCGGTGGTGCAGACCGAGGCATCCGTGTAGCAGAGCGGATTGATGAGCACCAGGCCGGCGAAGTCGTCGGGGTAGCGAAGCGCGAGCGCGAGCGCCGCCACCGCGCTCCACGAGTGTGCGACGAGCAGCGGCTGCGCGGCGCCCAGTTCGCGGAGAGCGAGGCCGATGACCCGCGTTTGCGATTCGAGTGACGAGCCGTTGCGGGATCGGTCGCTGCCGCCGCAGCCCGGACGGTCGATGAGCAGCGCGCGGAAGTCGTAGGCAACGCGCGAGAGCAGTGGCGCCATGAAGTCCGAGGCATCGCCGTCGTCGCCCTGAAGCACAGCGACGGTGCGTCCCTCACCGCGATCGATGACGTGAAGATGCGTCTGCTCGATCGAGACGAGATTGTGCACGAACGGCGCGGATCTGTCCGCCGCTGGTCGTCTCAGAAGCGCGAGCATCGCCGCGCCTCCAGCGAGAACAATGGCAAACCCCATCATCCAAGTAGCCACAAACTCCCTCCCCAGAAGAGGTAGAGCGCTATGCAGCAAAGGGATACGGTATCCCGGTTCAGATGCCACGTCAACGGCTGACTCCGCATTCGATGTCTGGGTCATCGAACGCCTCCACCGCGGAGCGCTCCTTGACATAGGGGGTGGGGGTATAGAGGCTTATACCCACAGAGGGTATCCGCTTTTTTCGCGTTCGGAGAGGATCTCGTGGAAACGTTGACATTGGCGATCGACGGAATGAGCTGCGCGCATTGCGTTGGTCGTGTGAAGCAGGCGCTCGCGGCCAAGCCCGGCGTGCACGTGAAAGAAGTGACGATCGGCTCGGCATCGCTCACGTACGATGCGGCCGCGACCACACCAGACGCGATCGTGGGAGCTGTGTCCGCGGCGGGATATCCGGCGCGCGCAACGAGGGCGCCGACGCCTCGGTAACGGTACGCATCCGCGCGAGCCACCATGTCAGCCTCCACCGTCGACTCGACCGCATCGGACGCACGCGCAAGACGCGAGCAGATCCGGATTCCCGTGAGCGGAATGACGTGTGCCGCCTGCCAGGCGCACGTGCAGCGCGCGCTCGCCCAGCAGCCGGGCGTCGACGAAGCCTCCGTCAACCTGATGATGGAGACGGCGGCCGTCACCTTCGATCCGAGCGTCGCCACTCCTTAGCAGCTCGTGCAGGCGATACGCGCGACGGGATACGGCGCCAATCTGCCCGTGGTCGACCTCTCGGTGCTCGAGGAACAGGAAGAACGCGACCGCGCTCAGCGTGAGGATCTGCGATCACTCACACGCAAGGCGATCGTGAGCGGCGCGTTCGCCATCGTCGCGATGCTGCTGCCCGCACTCGGCATCGCCCCGCACGCGCTCTCACTGTTGATGCTCCTGCTCGCCGCGACGGCGATGGGGTGGGCGGGTCGGCACTTCTACGTGCGCGCGTGGCAGGCACTCAGGCATCGCGCCGCAGACATGAACACTCTGGTGTCCGCGGGCACGGGCGCGGCGTTCCTCTACTCCGTGGTCGCGACGTTCGCGCCCGGGTTCTTCGCGGCACACGGCGTGGCGCCCAATCTCTACTTCGAGCCGGTGATCATCATCGTCGCGCTGCTGCTCGCGGGCAACGTGATGGAGGGGCGCGCCAAGCGGCACACGAGCACGGCGTTGCGCGCGCTGGTGGAGCTCCAGCCCCAAACCGCGCGCATCGTGCGCGGTGAATTGGAGCTCGACGTGCCGGTAGGCCAGGTGGTGCCCGGTGACGTACTCCTCGTGAGGCCGGGCGAGCGTATACCGGTGGATGGCGAGATAGTGCAGGGGTCGAGTGCGGTGGACGAGTCGATGCTCACTGGTGAGTCGATGCCGGTCGAGAAGCGTGTCGGCGATCGCGTCATCGGCGCAACCATCAATCGCACGGGTGCGTTCCGCTATCGCGCGACGACGCTTGGCGCGAACAGCGTGCTCGCGCGCATCGTGCGGCTCATGCGCGATGCGCAGAGCTCGCGCGCGCCCATCCAGGCGCTCGCGGACCGCGTGAGCGGGATTTTCGTTCCCGTCGTGATGCTGCTGTCGGTTGCGACCTTCCTCGTGTGGTTCTTTGCGGTCCACGGAGCCGGCATGCCAACAGGCACCTCGTTCGTGCGTGCCTTCGCTGCGGCCGTGACGGTACTCATCATCGCATGCCCGTGCGCGATGGGGCTCGCCGTGCCGACTGCGGTGATGGTCGCCACCGGGCGAGGAGCGGAGCTCGGCATCCTCATCAAGGGGGGCGAGGCGCTGCAGCGCACCGGCGATGTCACCACCGTGGTGCTCGACAAGACCGGCACGATCACGGAGGGTGCTCCGGCCGTCACGGACCTGGTAGTGCTACCAGCGTGGGGCGGAGGCGCAGATGATCTGCTTCGCCTGGCTGCGTCGATCGAATCGGAAAGCGCGCACCCCTTGGCGGAGGCGATCGTCCGATCCGCGCGCGAGAGGGGAGTTACGAAGGAAGTCATTGAGTCGAATGAATACGTTGTTGGGAAAGGTGGCACGGGTGTCGTCGGCGGCGTTGCCGTGGCCGTGGGGAACGCCGCGCTGTTGTCCGATTGGTCGATTGACGTCGCGCCCCTCGAGTCTCGCGCGAGCGCACTCGCCGCCGAGGGAAAGACCGTGGTGTACGTCGCGGCCAACGGCGCGCTCGCCGGATTGCTCGCCGTTGCGGATCCGATGCGCGCAACCTCCCGCGATGCCGTTGCGCGACTGCGCAGCATGGGGCTCGTGGTGGTGATGCTTACCGGCGATGACGAACGCACCGCGCAGGCGATCGCGCGTGCGGCGGGAATCGACCGCGTCGTTGCCGGCGTGCTGCCGGAGGGGAAGCTCGCCGAGATCGCCCGGCTTCAGCGCGAGGGCGCGGTCGTGGCGATGGTGGGGGACGGCATCAACGGATGCGCCGGCGCTCGCGCAGGCCGATGTCGGAATGGCCATGGGTGGCGGTACCGCGATCGCCGCGGAGGCGGCGGACGTCGTGCTCATGCGCAGCGATCTCGCCACCGTCGCGCAGGCGATCGAGCTGTCGCGTCGCACGATGCGAACGATGAAGCAGAATCTCTTCTGGGCCTTCATTTACAACGTGATCGGGATCCCGGTCGCTGCCGGCGTACTGTACCCGGCGTTCGGGATTCTACTGACGCCCGTGTTCGCGAGTGCCGCGATGGCGTTCAGCTCCGTGAGTGTCGTGGCCAACAGCCTGCGCCTCAAGCGCGCGCAACTTTCATGACGGAGAAAGCAGGGATGAAGAAAGCGACGGGCGTCGAGCCCGACATCAAGGCGCGTAACCTGCGCCGCCTGCGACGGATCGAAGGCCAAGTGCGCGGGCTGCAGAAGATGGTCGAGGAGGATCGCTACTGCGCGGAGATCATGACGCAGATCTCATCGGTGCACGAGGCACTGCGCGCGGTGGGACGGGAGCTGATGCGCAATCACCTCAAGCACTGCGCAACTGCCGCGATCCGGCATGGTGACGGCAAGGCGGATGCGATGTACGACGAGCTCGTGGAGATGATGTACAAGCACAGCCGCTGAGGCGTGGGCTAGATCCAGCCAGCTTCGCGGTACCACGCCAGCGTCGAGCGCACGCCTTCGCGCAGCGAGATCTTCGGCGTGTAGCCGAGCTCCGTGCGCGCCCGTGTGATGTCGAACGCGCGGCTCTTCGTGAAGAAGGCGACGCGGCGACGGTAGATCGGCGGCTCGATGTTGAGCGGCGCGCACACGGCTTCGCACAGCGCACCTGCTGCCCAGAACGGCCACACCGGCAGATGCATGTCCAGCGGCTTCACTCCCGCCTCTTCTGCGATCAGAGCAACCAGTGCGTTCAGCGACATGAACTCGTCGCTGCCGATGATGTACGTGCGCCCGACGGCGGAGGGCGACTCGCCAGCCAGGCGTACACCATCGATCAGGTCATCGATGTGCACCATGCTGAAGAGCGCGTCGCCGTTGCCGAGGATCGGGAATCGCCGGTGCGCGACTCCGCGGAACATCTTGAGGAGCCTGCGATCGCGTGGTCCATACATCGGCGCCGGTCGCACGACCGTGAGCGGCATGCCGAGGCGCGCTGCGGTGCACACGGCCTGCTGCTCCCCCTCGAGCTTCGTGCGCTGGTAGACGTCACCGGGGCCGAAGGGGGACGCCTCCGTCGCTGGTGGATGCTCGATGTCCCCGTGCACGCCCACGGTGCTGATGTGCACGACGCGCGAGACGCCCGCGGCCGATGCCGCAATGACGAGCCGCGACGGCCCCTCGACGTTCACCGAGCGGAACTCTTCCTCGGGCAGCCCCGCTTGGCGGAAGATCGACGCGAAGTGATAGACCATCGACACATCGCGCAGCGCGCGCGTGAGAGAGGCCGAATCCTTCATGTTGCCGACGGCGACCTCGACGCCCGCGAGCTCGAGCGCGCGCGCATGTGACCGGTCGCGCACGAGCGCGCGCACACGATTGCCGCCACCCGCCAGCGCGCGCAGCATGGCCGACCCGGCGAATCCCGTGGCGCCCGTTACGAGGACACGCCCTTGCCGTGGGTCGGGGGGTGCCATGTATGTCTCCGAGTCTCCGGGCTCGTCGCGATCCGCGCGGGCCAGCGTGCCAATCATGTCGAGGGTGTCCAGGCGGCTAGTATACGTCATTGTATCAGGTAGACGCCCGAGGTGCGCGAGGCGTATCGGCGCCGCGCCGCAAGTCGTCTTCGGTAAACGTCACAATGTGCCATCTTCGTGCCGCTCCCCGGGTTGAGTAGCCGCTTGTCAGACGATCACACGTCCTCACCGCACGCCTCACGCGCCACGGTTCGCACGGCTATACGCCTGGCTGTACGCGCCCTCCTCATCCTTGCTGCGCTGTATGCGCTCTGGCACTGGGTGGATTGGACGCGGGTGTGGGGTGCGCTCTCCTCCATCTCACCGCTCGCTCTCGTGCTTGCCGTCGCGCTCGCGTCGGCCGATCGCGTGCTGATGGGATTCAAGTGGCGTCAGCTCGTGCGCGCCGCGGGTGGATCGCTCCGGTTGCGCGACGCGACGAACATCTACTACCAGACGTGCTTCACTGATCTCGTCTTTCCGAATGTCGTCGCATCCGAGGGACTTCGCGTCTACCTCGGACGCCGGCTCGGCATCCCGCTCGCGCTGCTTCTGGGATCGATGGCGATCGAGCGAATGGTCGCCGCCGCCGTGGCGGTCGCACTCGCCGCGATGGGGCTGCTGTATCTCGCCGCCGCCGTCGAGCCGCAGATGCGGCAGACTTTTCTCGAGATCATTGCCGCAACCGCGGTGTTCGCAGCGCTCGGCGTGCTCGCCGTGTGGTGGACTCCGCTGCACCGCACCGCCGGGCGCGTCCTCCGCGAGCGCATCTCGCCGAAAGTGTTCCAGCTCCTCAAAAAAACCTCGGCCGCGCTGGTGAGTTACCGTGCGCAGCCCGCGATGCTGGCGTTCAATCTCGTGCTCGCGATCGCGGAGAACCTCCTGCAGATCGTGAACTTTTACGTAATCGGTCGCGGGCTCGGGATACGCGTGCCGGTGCTTCCGTTCTTCGCCGCAATCGCCGTGACGGCGCTCGTGCGGAGGCTGGCAATGCACGTGGAAGGCCGCGGACTTGGTGAGGGGGCCGCTGTCGTGATGTTCGCGCTGCTCGGAGTGCAAAAGGATGCGGCGGTCGCGCTGACGTTCGCGCACTATGCACTCTGGCTGCTCGCGTCGCTCCCGGGCGCATTTCTGCTGTTTCGCAGTGGCGTGAAGCTGAGCGATCTGGGCGGGGCGGCGGCCGAAGGTGTCAGGGGGTGAGACGAACGGTTCGGAAGTATCGACACTCTGGCGATGCTCGGTGACGACGAGCATCGTTCCTCCATGAACAACGCTCACACTTGCCGGGAGCGAGCGACATGTCCGACCCGTCCCGCCGTCGATTTCTCGCGTCGCTGGGTATCGCCGCGCTCCACCCCATTCTCGGGCATTCGTCGCTCGGGGGCGAGCTCGGATTGAGCGAGGATCCCGCTATCGAAGCCTCCGAATCGATGTCGCCTGCGGCGCGTGGGCTTCGCGTGCGCACCATCACCGCCGGCGTGGAGATGGATCACATCGGGGATCAGGCGGCGGTGGAGCGCGCGCTCGAGGTTCTTACTCGTGCCCAGGATCGCTTCGAGTCCGAAGGCTACGAGGTGCAGACCACGCGCGTGACGATGCCCCCGGTGATCGCGGTGCTGGACGCCAGCGCACGTAACGCGGCGCTCCCGGTCATCGCGAAGATCGATTCGCTCGTCGCCTCGCGTGGCGCGGTCTGCAGCCTGGGTCCCGTGTGGAACACGGATCGTCTCGAGAACGATCTTGCCCCCTGGTCCGCCGACATGGTGAGATCGACGAGAGCCACGTCGTTCAGCGTCGTGATAGCCTCGGCAGCGGGTGGCGTCCACGCGCGCGGGTCCATGGTTGCCGCGCAGGTGATGCATGCCGTGGCCGATGCGGTCCCGAACGGGAAGGGGAGCTTTCGCTTCGCGGCCGCCGCCAACATTTCGGCCGGCACCCCCTTCTTTCCGGTCGGCTGGCACGAGGGGACCAGCTCTCTGGGCATCGGGTGCGAGAGTGCGGATCTCGTGCGCGCGGCATTCGCCGGCGCGAGCGATGTCGACGAAGGGCGTCGCCGGCTGACGGAGCGGATGACCTCGCAGCTTCGCGCCGTCGAGAAGATCGCGGCGGACATCGCGAAGACGGAAAAGCTGCGCTACGACGGAATCGATCCTTCACCGGCGCCCATGGGCAACCACAGCATCGGTGCCGCACTCGAGGCGCTCAGCGGCGTGCCCTTCGGCGATGCCGGAACGCTGCGCGCCTGCTCGGTGGTGACCGAGGTGCTCAAGAGTCTTCCGATCCAGCAATGCGGCTACGCGGGGTTGATGCTTCCCGTGCTCGAGGACGCGGTGCTCGCCCAGCGGGCGATCGAAGGGCGGTATGGTCTGCGCGATCTGCTCCTGTTCTCGAGCGTGTGTGGAACGGGACTGGACGTCATCCCCATTCCGGGCGACACGTCCATCCAAACGCTGAAGAACATCATCATCGATGTCGCCGCGCAATCAGTGAAGCTACGCAAACCACTGTCGGTGCGGCTGTATCTGATTCCAGGTGCGAAGGTCGGAGACCCGGTGCACGTCGATGATCAGTTGCTCACCGACAGCGTGGTGTTTCGCGCGACGTGAGGAAACGCCGACCTCCGGCGACACTCACATCGCGCTCTTCGCCCCGTCTCCCTTCGTGAAGAGCATGCTCGAATGCCTCGTGCCGGCGGTCGACTGCACGATGTTGATCTGATCATCGAACAGCTCGCACAGCATCTGGTCTGCGAGGTGCAGCGCGGTCGGTGGCGCGGAATTCGAGACGCGCAGGCAGAGCCAGAGCACGTCGCCGGCACGACGCGAACCGCACCAGGCAGCCGGCACCGCGTGACCACTGGCATCCGTGAAACGGAAGGTGTTACGCACGTACTCCATGGCATTGGCATCGCTCACGCGGTCGTCGGTCGGTGCCGCGAGCCCTTTGCGCTTTGCCACCGCCGAGGCGAAGTCGCCCGCGAACACGCGGATGCTGCTCTCCAGCGTGCGGGTGTGTTCGTCGTAGGTGAGCTGGGCGAGTGTCGTGTGCAGCGGATGCGCACCGGCGCTGCGAGCGCTCACGGCGAGAGCGGCCGAACAAATCACGAGTGCACTCGCCAGCCGGCGTCGAGCGCGAGGCGACAGAGCCGCGCGAATCAGCACGGCATCACCACGGTGCGCGCTCGATGGCCCAATGCGCTGCCACCACCGCGACGAGCGACGATACTGCCAGCACGCGGAGCCTGAGCGGCGCTGGTGCGCTTGGCGGAAGCTTCAGCCACGCAATACCGCGGTCGATGGCGTAGAGCACCGTGAAGGCAGCGATGAGCACGACGACCTGGCCGATCTCGATCCCGACGTTGAAGCCGAAGAGCGGCATCGCGACGTGATCCACGAAGAGACTCTTGAGATAGCTCGCGAATCCCGCACCGTGCACGAGACCGAACACCCCGGCGAACACGGGGCGATAGCGACCATTCCATAGTGCGCCGCCGCGATCCCGCACGACGATGTTCTCCACCGCCGTGATCATGATCGTCACCGGTATGAGGAACTCGACGAGGTTTGGCGAGATGGTGAGTACGCTCGTGACCGCGAGCGCGAGCGTGATCGAGTGTCCCACCGTGAACGCCGTCACTACCCAGAGCGTTGAGCGCCAATCCCTGAACCGGTAGATCGCTGCGAGCGCCAGCAGGAAGAGGATGTGGTCCATCGCGCTGATGTCCACGATGTGACGAAAGCCGAGCTGGATGAACGTCGCGAGCTCACTCATTCGGCCGCTCCTTCCGCGAGATACGGATTCAGTGTGCGCGCGTGCTCGAGCTCCTGCTGCGCAACATTGCTCTTGCCGAGCGCGCGGTCGATCACGGAGGCGTGGTAGAAGAGCATCGCGTCCTGCGTGCCGAGCACCAGCGCATGGTTCATCATCTCGCGCGCCTCGCGATTCCGGCCACTCGAGTGCAGCGCCCAGGCCACCACATCGTATCCGTAGATGTCCTGGCGCGTGTGCAGCTCTTCCTGCGCCTTGGAGAGCACCTCGCCTACGCGCCTTCCGTGATCGAGCAGAAAGAGGCTCCACGCGCGATGGTAGGCGGTCGCCTGCTTCGACACTGCAATCTCCATCGCATGCGCGTACTCGTTCGCCTTCGCACTGTCGCCGAGCGCGGCGTAGCCGTCGCTGATCACACCGAGCGTAGCGGGATCGAAGCTCGCGGCCACCGAGCGCTCGCCGTAGTCGATCGCCTTCTGCCACTCGTGACGGGCCCCTTCGAGCTTCGCCATCGCGGACAGCAGACGGTAGTCGTCCGTATGCACGTCGAGGCCATGCTGATAGTCGCTCGCCGCCTCGCTGATCTTGCCGCGGCGAAGCTGCAGATCGCCCATCCGGAGCCAGAACCACGCCTTCTGCTCGGCCGGCACATCGCGGCGGTCGACAACCGCGAGCAGCGATCCGTTCAGCAGACGGTACGCGGAATCCGGATGACCCTCGAGCTCCGCCCAGCGCGCGAGCCGCGGCGCGACCGAGAGATCCTTTGTATTTCCTGCCACTGATGCGAAGGTTGCGCGCGCATCGTCGTAGTGGCCGAGCTCCATCTGAATCTCGCCGACCGATGCGCGGAAGGCGG
>JBDTXN010000096.1:0-10870 GCA_040006175.1 Gemmatimonadota bacterium
CACAAACCCGCGCGACATTGCGCACGCGTGTCCGCCGACTTGCGATGCGCCCGCGCTTTCCGGTAATTGATGTACGACAGCGAACGGTTTGACACACTCTCATCCACATCCACATGCGCCGTATTCTGCTCACACTGCTATTCGCTGTTCCGCTCGCGTGCTCCAGCGCACACCCGGGCGTGCTCACCAGCAAGCAATACGACGTCGGCCGGATCGACACGCGGCTCGGCGAGATTCTCTTCGTGCTCTACGATCAGACACCGCGACACAAGGAGAGCTTCATGAAGCTCGCCTCATCCCACTACTTTGACTCGCTCACGTTCAATCGCGTGATCAAGAACTTCGTGGCGCAAGGTGGCTGCCCCGACACGCCAGAAGGTTTTTCCGGTTCACCGTATCTGCTCGCGCCCGAGTTCAAGCCGGAGCTGCGACACGTCTACGGAGCGGTCGGCGCGGGACGTGACAACAATCCGGGGCAGCTCTCCGCGGGATGTCAGTTCTACATCGTCGCCAACAAGGACGGACTCGCACGACTGGACGATCACTACACGGTGTACGGACAAGTCGTCAAAGGCATGGACGTCGTCGAGGCAATAGTCTCCGAGCCGAAGGACTCGACCAACAAGCCGGTAAAAGACATCCCGCTGCACGTCGATGTGATGGCGATGAGTGCGGATCAGCTGAGGAAGTACGGGTTCGATCCGAAATAGCGGCGTGGTAGGCGGCACTCACGCGCACGGACGCTGAGTGCTCCAGCTCGCTTCAGATTGTTCGCCTGCGCCGCAACGCCTGCGGGCGCTTCGGCGTTTGTCATCCGAGCCCGGAAATGTGAATTTTACGATCGTCGTTTGCACTCGAGGTCGGTAACGGTGAATTCTGAGATTCTGTCACGAAACAACGTACGAGTTTTCGGCAACGGCACTCAGCCGATGCTCTTCGCGCACGGATTCGGATGCGATCAGAACATGTGGCGTTTCCTGACGCCCGCGTTCGCGAACGAGTACCGGATCGTGCTATTCGACTACGTCGGCTCCGGAAAGTCCGATCTGAGCGCGTACGACGCCGCTCGCTACTCCACTCTCGACGGCTACGCGAGCGACGTGCTCGATGTGTGCCATGCGCTCGACCTGCAGGACGTGATCTTCGTCGGTCATTCGGTGAGCGGCATGGTCGGCGTGCTCGCGGCCAATCGCGAGCCGGAGCTGTTCGAGCGGCTGATCATGATCGGCCCGTCACCGCGCTACATCAACGATGCACCGGACTACGTGGGCGGCTTCGAGCGCTCGGACATCGAGGGGCTGCTCGAAACGATGGAGAAGAATTACATCGGATGGGCCAACTTCCTTGCGCCCGCGATCATGCAGAACCCCGATCGCCCGGAACTTGGCCAGGAGCTCGAGACGAGCTTTTGCTCCACCGATCCGGTGATCGCGCGGCGGTTCGCGCAGACGACATTCTTCGGCGACAATCGGAGCGATCTCGCGGATGTGCAGGTGCCGTCACTCATCATGCAGTGCTCCGACGACATGATCGCGCCGAGCACGGTGGGGGAATACCTGAGTCGCGCCCTCCCCGGGAGCACCCTGCGGCAGCTACGCGCGACAGGACACTGCCCCCACATGAGTCACCCCGACGAGACCATCACGGTGATGCGGGAATATCTGCAGGCGCCGGTGGCAGCGGCCCAGCAGCATGGCACGCGAGTTGGTTGATCGCGTCGCTCCGGCAGAGTCCATGATTGCCGGCGCCATGTCGATCGATCCGCTGCTCGACGCCGCGCCGTGCGGGTTCCTCTCCTTCCTCGATGATGGGCGTGTGCGCGTGGCGAATCGCACACTCCTCGACATGCTCGGCTACACTCGCGAGGAGGTGATCGATCAACACGTCGAGCTCGTGCTGTCGGTTGGCAGCAGGATCTTCTACCAGACGCATTTCTTCCCGATGCTCCGTCTGCACGGCAGGCTGGATGAAATATTCCTCCTGCTGCGCGGCAAGAGCGGCGACGATGTCGGCGTGTTGACGAACGCTGTGCGTCGGGAGCGCGAGGGGGAGTGGGTCACGGATGCGGTACTGCTCCGCCTCGTCGAGCGACAGAAGTTCGAAGAGGCGCTGCTCACGGCCAGACGTGCGGCGGAGGAGGCGATGCTGATTGCGGATGAGCAGCGACACGAGGCTGAGAGCGCGAACACGCTTCTCGAGCGGCAGGCTGTGGAGCTCGCAGAGAGTCACTGGAAGCTCGTTCTGCAAAGCCTCGAGCTCGAGCGCCAGCGCGAGGTCGCGCAGGACGCAAGTCGCGCCAAGAGCGATTTCCTTGCGATGATGAGTCACGAGCTTCGCACGCCGCTGAACGCGATCGGCGGATACGTGCAGCTACTCGAGATGGGCCTGCACGGGCCCGTCACGCCCGCGCAGACGGAGGCACTCGGGCGTGTCCTCCGCAGTCAGCAGCACTTGCTCCGCCTGATCAACGACATTCTCAATCTGGCGCGCATCGAGTCGGGGCGAGTCGACTACGACATGCAGCCGATCTCGCTCGGCGACATCGTGCACGCGACACTTCCGATGATCGAGCCGCAAATCGCCGCCAAGGGGCTGCGCTACGACGTGGATGTGCCGCCGGAGCTGCAGGCGACTGCAGACCGCGAGAAGGTCGAACAGATACTGCTGAACCTCCTGTCGAACGCCACGAAGTTCACGCAACCCGGCGGAAGCCTGCGCATCGAGGGCTCGACTGCGCCAGACAACGACGATTTCGTCGAGCTGCGTGTCGGCGACACCGGAGTCGGCATCGCCGCCGATCGTCTCGAGCACGTCTTCGAGCCGTTCGTGCAGGTGGAGAGCAGCCATGCCGCGAGGGTGGACGGAACGGGGCTCGGACTCTCGATCAGCCGAGACATGGCGATCGGGATGGGCGGCGACATTACGGCAGAGAGCACGGTCGACGTGGGAAGCACGTTCACGCTTCGGCTGCGTCGCGCGTAATCAGGCGTACATCAGCGAGCCCGGCGTGGTCAGCTTCTCGCCGGTCTCGAGCAGTGTCTTGAGCCCCGACAGAACCATGGGGTGCCCGCCGTAGAGCTCAGGGCTCGCATCGTCGCGCAACTGATCGTGCGTGAGCGTGAGCTTGCAGGAATCGGCAACCTGCTCGATCTCCCAGGTGATGCGCGACGTGCCTTCGCTTCTTGCAGCCTCGCTCCAGAGTGCGTTATAGCTCTGCACGAGCTTCCGCGGCGGATCGACCACCAGATTCTCTCCGGCGAAGATCGGCATCGGCGCCTTGGCGCTCCGCGCTTCGTACTTCGATCCTACCTTCCAGTCGGAGATCACGCGCACGCCGAACGAGTACTGGCTGCGCAGCTCCGGATTGGTGATCGCGTCCCAGAGCTTCTCCGGAGTCGTCTTGATGTAGATCTCGAATACTCGTTGCATGGTGTGCTCCTCCTCGAGCTGATGTTTGAGCCCCGCCAGCGTGGCAGCCAACGGCTCCGCATACTTGCTCACCCAACGATCGTAGATGAGCCGGATGGGGACGGCATTCAGAAAGTGCAGCTTCTCGCGCCCGCGTCGCCTGGTCACCGCGACGCCGTGCTGGTGGAGCTCGGGTCGTGTCCCTTCCTACGACATCATGCGCACTATCGCCTCCGCGATGCGCGCGCTGCCCTCCGTCGATGGCTCGATTGGGTTCGCGTAGTGCGCCGGTCTGTCGCACACCGCGCGAAGATCCAGAATGGGAAGATGATTCTCCCACCCGGCGCGGATGATCACGTCGTTGAACGCCGCGAGCGCCGTGCGGAACACCAGCGCCGTTTCCCAATCATCGAAGTTCCCGTTGTAAATGGTGCAGATCGTCACAGGCAGTGCCTTCGCGAGCACCGTGCGGAGCATCACGCGGTAGTCGTCCTCGAACTTCTGCGCGACCTCCCCGAGTCGACGGAGTGCTTCATCGACGGTGCGCACACGCTCGGCCATCAGCGCTTGTTGATCGAGCGCATCATTTCCGCCGACGCTGACCACGAGATGTGTCGCACTCGCGGGAACGCCCCGCAGCTGCGAGCGCACGTCGCGCGCGCGGTCCCCATCGTGCGCGAGGAGCGTTGCCTGCCAACCCGCGGGCAGCCGCGCGGACAGCTCGTCGATCGTCGCGCCGCCCTGCGCGACATACGGCTGGTTGTCGAAGATGGAATCGCCGAGCAGTACGATGTGCGCCATGTGCTCACTCGCGGGTGTTTGTTCGTTCGCAGGAAACGCATATCTGGATGCATCTCCGACTCCCCGCAAGTTGGTCCTGCCATTCGGGACCCGTTTGGCTCTGTGCTCGCGCCGGGCTGCAGATGAGAATTGCACTCGCGTGCGCGCTTCTGTTGTACGCGCAAAGTGAACTCGAGGTGATGGAGATATGAACGGAGCCAACGGGCAGGGAATGTTGGTCAGGCTTCGCTGCGCCAAGGTGAGCCGGTCGGCTCACGGGTGGTGGAGCGGTTCCACTCGCGTGCTGCGAATCGGCTTGGCCGCGATCTTGTTTCCCCTCGTCGCCCATGCGCAACGGCAGTCGGATTCATCCGGACGCGACCAATCGCTCGACGATGCGTGGTGGACCGGCCCGATGCTCGCTGCCTCCCCCAATACGCTGCCGGCCGGACACATTCTGCTCGAGCCGTACTTCTTCGATGTGAAAACCGCGCACACGAATGGATTCGGCACGTTGACGTACGCGCTCGTAGGGCTCTTCGACAGGCTCACGGTAGGCTCGATCATCATCACGGGTTGGAACAAGCCCGACGATGGAACACCCAGCTCCGGCATGGGACTCGGCGACGTCACGATGCAGGCGACCTATCGGCTCACGCGCTCCGCGAAGGGAAGCTGGGTGCCGATCACCGCTGTGGTACTTCAAGAAACACTGCCCACCGGCAAGTTCGATCGGCTTGGCCATCGTCCGAGCGATGGACTCGGAAGCGGATCGTACACCAGCTCGATCGCCTTTTATGCGCAGTCGTACTACTGGCTTGCGAATCACCGCATTCTCCGAATGCGTCTCAACCTCACCCAGAGCTTCTCCAATAGCGCGAATTTGCACGACGTCAGCGTGTACGGAACGCCCGACGGCTTCCGGGGAACGGCAAAGCCCGGCGCCGTGTTCGCGAGCGGCATTGCCGCCGAGTACAGCCTGACGCAACGATGGGTGCTCGCATTCGATGCGCAGTTCAATCACTACTGGAACACGCGCGTCTCCGGATTCGACAGTAACGATCCTGTAAGCGTCGCGAATGCGCCGAGCATTCTGCTCAACTCCGGCTCGCACCACTCGTTCGCGTTCGCGCCTGCGCTCGAGTACAGCTGGACGCCGAACATCGGAGTCTTGCTGGGTACGCGTTTCATTCCCGCCGGCAAGGGCACCATTTCGTCGATCACTCCGGCAATAGCGATCAACTTCGTGCACTGACGTCGAAGGGGTCGCTACATTCCGTGATCCAAGCTTGGGACCCGGAGTTCCGATGAAAAATGCATTTCGTGCGCGGCGCCGCCTGGGATGGGCGTGGATGGCCGCGCTCCCGTGAAAGAGTATCGCCTCGCGACCAATACGCACGTCGCCGCTCCGCTCGAAAAGACGTTCGCGTTCTTCGCGGACGCCGCGAATCTCGAGCGCCTCACGCCATCGGAGCTCGGGTTCGCGATCGCGACTCCGCAGCCCATCGAGATGCGCGAGGGCGCCCTCATCGACTACACGATTCGGCTGTGGGGAATCCCGATGCGGTGGAAGACGCGCATCGCCGTGTGGGAGCCCGGCATTCGCTTCGTGGACGAGCAGCTCTCCGGTCCGTACAGGAAGTGGGTGCACACGCACCGATTCACCAGCGTGGACGGCGGCACGGACATCGACGACGAGGTCGTCTACGCGTTGCCCCTCGGCCCGCTGGGTCAACTCGTCGCGCCGCTCATCCGCATGCAGCTCGGGCGCATCTTCCGCTTTCGCGAGATCGCTGTGTCGAGGATTCTAAACGCACCCGGCGGAGGGGCATAGCGCGACGCCAGCATGGACGCGGGAGCGTGGGAGCCATACCTTAGCGCAGTCGCCGCGGCGCCCCCAACTCCGGGAAAGACAAAAATGGAAGAAGCCCCTCCTCGTCTCACCGAAGCGCTTGCCGATCGGTACCGCCTCGAGCGCGAGCTGGGCGCCGGCGGCATGGCGACCGTGTATCTCGCGCACGATCTCAAGCACGATCGCAGCGTCGCCGTGAAGGTGCTGCGCCCGGAGCTCGCCGCGGTCATCGGCGCCGAGCGCTTCCTGGCCGAGATCAAGACGACGGCTGCGTTGCAGCATCCGCACATCCTCCCGCTCTTCGACTCGGGGCAGGCGGACGGATTCCTCTTCTACGTGATGCCGCTCATCGAGGGCGAGTCGCTCCGCGACCGGCTCAACCGCGAGCATCAGCTCCCCGTCGAGGATTCGATTCGGCTCGCGAAGGAGATCGGCTCCGCGCTCGACTACGCGCATCGCCACGGTGTGATCCACCGCGACATCAAGCCCGAGAACATCCTCCTTCACGACGGTGCGGCGCTCGTTGCCGACTTCGGCATCGCGCTCGCGGTGAGCCACGCCGGCGGCAATCGCATGACGGAGACGGGGCTCTCGCTCGGCACACCGGGCTACATGAGCCCCGAGCAGGCCACCGGCGAGCGCGGACTCGATGCGCGCTCCGACGTCTACAGCCTCGGCTGCCTTCTGTACGAGATGCTCGCGGGCGAGCCGCCGCACACGGGACCGACGGTGCAGGCGGTCATCGCCGCGGTCGTGACGAAGGAGCCCGAGCGGCTCTCGATTCGGCGTCGCTCCGTGCCCGCGAATATCGATGCCGCGGTGCACAAGGCGCTCGCCAAGCTCCCTGCCGATCGCTTTGCGACGGCGGATGCATTCGTGCGCGCGATCAGCGATCCGACTTCTGGAGCGGCGACCTCCGCGATGAGCGGCTTCGCACCAGCGGCGATTGCACCTCGCGCACCGCGGAGCCGGCGCACGACGATGTTGGCCGCTGCGCTGCTGCTCCTGCTGATCGTCGTTGCTGCGTCCGGATGGATGCGTCCGCGCGAGCAGCCATTCCTGAATCGCTATGCGCTCTTTCTTCGCTCGAGCGAAGCGGTGGCCACGACTGCGCTCGGGGGACACGTCGCGATCTCGCCGAACGGACAGCGCATCGTGTACATGGGCCGCGGAGAGGGCACGACTCGGCTGTGGATAAAGGATGCGAATCAGCTCAGTCCCACCGCGCTTCAGGGCACCGAAGGCGCGTCCAGCCCATTCTTTTCGCCGGACGGTCGCCAGCTCGGATTCGTGAAAGATGGCAAGATCGTGCGCATCCTTCCGCTCGAGGGCGGCTCGCCGCTCACTCTCACCGACAGCGCCAATGCGACTGCTGCCGATTGGGGAAGCGATGGTTACGTCTACTTCGAGGTGGACTCCGGAATCTCGCGCATCAGGGCGACGGGCGGACATTCGGAGAAGGTGTATACGTTCACCCCGAAGGAGAATGTCGTGGGCACCGAATGGCCGGTGGTGCTCCCGAGCGGAAAGGGGCTGATTTTTCGCAGACGCCGTGAAGGGCAAGGCGCCGCGGACTTCGAGATCATGGCGATGTCGCTGCCGCACGGAGAGGCGCACGTTCTGGTTCGCGGTATCTATGCGCGCTACGCTGCCTCCGGCCATCTCGTCGTCGTTACGGCCGACGGAAAGCTCCTCGTCATTCCCTTCGATGCCGGCAAGCTCGCACTGACGGGACCGCCCACCGCGTTGTACGAGGGTCTCGAGACGAATGCTTTCAGTGCGGCGGTTGCGCTATCGGGCGCGGGCACGCTGATCTATCCGACGGCGAGTCAGGCCTCCTCGCGCGAGATCGTATGGGTGTCGCGCGAGGGACTGCCGAGCAGCGTCGATTCCGCTTGGAAGCTCGAAGGAACGGTGAACTCGCTGGGCCTGTCACCGAACGGAAAGGCAGTCGCGGTGGAGCTGGCGCGCAACGGGAAGGCAGACGTTTGGGTGAAGCAACTGCCCAACGGACCGTTTTCGCGGATCACCTTCGGAGACACCAACTACTTCAGGCCATCGTGGACGCCCGATGGCAGTCACGTTCTCTACCTTGGCGACCGCGGAGATGGCGGCGGGTCCGTGTTGATCAAACGGGCGGATGGTGTCGGCGCGGCAGTGCGTTCCTTTCCGTCGCGCATCGGATTCGGGCAGGCACTCGAATCGCCGGACGGCCAGTGGCTGATCGGCCGGCGCGTAAACGGCGAGGTGGGCAACGGTGACATTCTGGCGCAACACGTGGGTGACACCGCGATGGTTCCCCTAGTCGCCACCCCCGCACGGGAGGCGAGCCCCGCGCTCTCTCCCGATGGCAAATGGCTCGCGTACTCGTCCGACGAATCAGGCACCGCTGAGGTGTACGTGCGCCCGTTCCCCGACGTCGCCACGGCACGATGGCAGGTGTCGACGGCCGGTGGATCATATCCCCTTTGGTCGCACAGCGGAAAGGAAATCTTCTACCGCAACAATCACGGTGACCTGGTGGCCGCACAGGTAACAACATCGCCGACGCTGGTCGTCAATTCGCAGAAGGCCTTGTTCTCGCTGGCCCCGTTCTCCTTCGCCGGCCCGGTGCAGCCCTACTCGGTCGCTCCCGACGACAAGCACTTTCTCATGCTGCGCGAAACGGTGGCAGGTGAGACCGGGCTGCTCATCGTCAACGAGCATTGGTTCGACGAGCTCAAGACGCGCGCGCAGAAGTAAACGTCTACGGACGAGCGAGATCGGCGATCCAGATGTTGCTCTGCCTGTCTTCCACCGGGAAATAGAATCGCGTCGCGCTGATGCTGAATGCCTGGCGCGATGAGGGATGCGCGAGATCGGGGAAGCGAACGAGAACGCGCGCCGCTCCCCCGGTCGCGGGCACCACACTGAACAGCGCGTGCCCCATGGCGTCGCGCGACTTGAAGTAGATCGATCGTCCATCGGAGCTGAACTTCGGGCGCTCCGGCAGGGGCTCTCCAGGCGGCGCGGTATACACGACCCGGCCCGCACCCGAGTCCGGGGCAATGAGGACGATCTCTCGGTCGCGCGCAGCGACGATCCACTTGCCGTCCGGCGACCACGAGCTATATGCCGACGTGGACGCGAGTGGCGCTCCGCCGAAATAGAGACGGTGCGGTGCCGACCATTTTCCCGGAGCGAGTCGCGTCGCCATGAAGACGGGGAAAGTCGTTTGCTGGTCGATGAAGGTGAGGCGCTTCCCGTCCGGCGACCAGACCGGGTAGCCCTCCTGTGCTGGCGACGACGTGACGATCTCGACCGGGCCGCCATCGAGCGGCTTCACCTCCACATCGCGGGTACCCGTTCTGAACGAGTGGTACGCGAGCAACTTGTCGTCGGGAGATAGGTCGGGCGCAAAGGTATCGAACGCCTCGTTGGTCAGCTGTTCCGGCTCACCGCCGTCCGTTGCGACACGGTAGATGCTCGCCACGCCGTCGCGATCCGAGTCGTATAACACCCACTTTCCGTCACTCGAAACCATCAGAGATTCGATGGTTTGTGGTCCGCT
The DNA here is from genome assembly GCA_040006175.1 of Gemmatimonadota bacterium. Lineage (GTDB taxonomy): Bacteria > Gemmatimonadota > Gemmatimonadetes > Gemmatimonadales > Gemmatimonadaceae > FEN-1250. Next base: position 9,591 of record JBDTXN010000096.1, read on the forward strand.
CGTGACTGGCGTCGCGTCGTTCGAGAGCGCGATCCCCTTTGCCGGGATCGGAAGCGAGTAGATGTTCGCGTGGCCGATGTACAGCGAATACACAACGCGCCGCGCGTCGCCGGTGATCGATATCGAGCGCGCGTTGAGGCCCGTGGTGAGCCGCATGGGCGGCCCGCGCACCGCGCCGCTCGACGCGATCGCCACCTCGTAGACATCGAGCGGTCCGTCGCGGTTCGAGATGTAGAACAGCCGATCGCCGTTCGGCGACCACTCGGGGCTCTGATTCATCGCGTGGTCATTGGTCACGCGGATCACGCCTCCGCCCGCCGCGGGGACGATCACCACCCCGCTCGGCGCCTTGTTCGCGAAGGTCACACCCGGATCGCGAGCGATCGAATTCCCTGATGCGCAGGCGATGAGGGGGAGGCGCCTCGACCATCTGCACTCGTGCGCCTCAAAAGCGCCGGTCGCCACAAGGCGATGCGACTGCCCGTCCGCACTGCCGACGAATATCGAGTCGAAGCGTGCATACACGATCTCTCGCCCATCCGGAGACCAGCTCGCCGTCGCCAGGGAGTCTCCGGGCGAGTTGGCGAGTACCGGGCGCACGTGTCCGCCGAGTGCGGGCGCGATCGAGACGCCGCTCGTCGTGCGAAAGAGTATCTGCGACCCATCGGGCGACCACTGCGGCTCGAACTCCCCCTGCGTCGAGTCGTCGGTGAGGGGAATCGAGCGCCCGCCGCTGACGGGGCGAATGAAGATTCGCGCACGCACCGAGTTGCCGGAGGCGAAGGCGACCAGCTTGCCGTCCGGCGATATGGCCGGCGTGATCTGCAACCCGCTCTCGTTCGTGAACTGCGTCGCTCGCCCAAAGGCGATCGAGGGTGTGACTTTACGCAGCGAGGAAAAGGCCACCGCGCCCGCGACGATCGCCAGAACGCCAAGGGCGCCCGCCGCGACCAGCCAGTGCCGCCGGCGCGAGGTCGCCGGTGCCACCGCCTCCAGCCGTGCGCTCGTCGGCTCGAGCCCGCCGCTGGGCGTCGCGAGTGGCTCGAGCACCGCGAGCAGCTCGGCCGCGCTCTGCCATCGATCGGCGGGCAGCTTCGCGAGACAGCGCATTACCGCGGACGACAGCGCCGCGGAAATGCCGGGGCGATGCTTCTGCACGGGTTCCGGCGTCTCGGTGACGTGTGCGGCAAGCACCTGCTGCGGCGTGCCCGAGAAGGGCAACCGTCCCGCGAGCAGCTCGTAGCCGACGATCCCCACCGCGTAGATGTCGGCGCGATGAT
>JBDTXN010000097.1:0-10866 GCA_040006175.1 Gemmatimonadota bacterium
TCCTCGCGCTGTTTGCGTGCGCGACGGCGGGGCTCATCGTCTACCTGAACTTCAAGGCTGGCGCGTCGTTCGGCTGGGGCGTGCTGGCGGATAGCGCGCCGCACGAAGTTCGTGACCGCGACTACTTCTTCGTGCTCGGCTTCTGGGTGTGGGGCGCGTGGGCCGGCATCGGCGCCGTCGCACTCGCGGAGCTCGCCGGCGCGCGATTGGCGCCGATCGGTGTGCTCGCCGCGGCGCTGCCGCTGGTGCTCAACGCGCCGGCGGCAGATCGGCGCGCCTATCCCGAGCGCGCGATCGCAGCCGCGGTCGCGCGCGATCTGCTCCACTCCGCCCCGCGCAACGCGGTGCTCATCACGGGCGGAGACAACGATGCGTTTCCGGCATGGTACGCACAGGCAGTGGAGCGGCTCCGCCCCGATGTCACCGTGGTGGTTGCACCGCTGCTCGCCACGGAGTGGTATCGCGCGCAGCTCGCGCGTCGCACGACACTCGTGTCTCAGACGGACGTGGCGCCGGACCGCGGGGTTTTCGCGATGCTCGCTGCCGTGGCACGCGCCGCTCGTAGTGAGGGAAGGCCCCTGGCCGCGTCGCTCATGATACCCGCCTCCTTTCGTCAGGCCCTCGGCGACCTGAGCATCGCGCGTGGCCTCGTGCTCGTCGAGCCGGCGGGAGCGCAAGCCGCGGTACACCTCGGTGGTTACGCTCCGGACGTCGACACGTCCAGCACGGTGATGCAGGCCCTCTCGCAATTTCCGCTTGACGCATACGATTCCGGGGTGGATCCTGCGCCGGAAACGTTTCTCGCCTATCTCCGATGCCCGCCGCAATACCGCGCTGTGGCGCGCGGCGAGATGGGTTCCGCATCTCTTGATTCGACGTGTAAGCTGCGGTAAATTCACATCTTATGTCATTTCAAGACCTCGGCGCGCGGCTGGCGGAGGTGAGCGATCGGGTGGCGGCGGCGGTGGCGCGCGGCGGGCATGGACAGCGGGTCACGGTCATCGCGGTCACGAAAACGCACGGCCCGGACGCGGTGCAGGCCGCTTGGCACTCGGGCATTCAAAATGTCGGCGAGAACAAGGTTCAGGAAGCGCTCGGCAAGATGGGCTCGGTAGATGTGCCGGTGCGTTGGCATCTCATTGGGCACCTTCAACGAAACAAGGTGCGCGAGCTCGATCACTTCGCGCTGGTGCATTCGATCGATCGCGCGTCCGTGGCCGATGCCGTCAGCGCGTTCGGGATCGCACGCAAACGAAGCGTCGACGGACTGGTGCAAGTGAACGTCGTGGGCGAACAGTCGAAAGGTGGATTCGCGCCGGAGAACATTCCGGCCGAATCCGAACAGTTCATCACGAGGGCAGGGCTCCGCATCACTGGCGTGATGACGATGGCACCGCTGGGCGCGGATGAACGCACCACGCGGCACGTGTTTCAGGGTGCGCGCGCCGCGCGCGATGTGCTCGTGAGCGCGGGACACTTGGCCTTCGATCTCTCGATGGGCATGTCCAACGACTATGAACTCGCCGTCGAGGAAGGAGCAACGATGATCCGTCTTGGCACCGTCCTGTTTGGAGAGAGAGGCACATGAGCGACGAATCCTTTCATCTCACTCCGCTCGACATCCGGCGCTACGACTTCGGCGCCAAGTCCTTTCGCGGCTATGATGAAAAAAAGGTCGAAGACTTCCGTAACCAGGTGGCCGAGGAGCTCGAGCGGCTGACGCGGCTGAACCAGGATCTCGACTCGAAGGCACGCGGATTTCACGAACAGCTTCGAGCTTTTCGCGATCGCGACAAGGCCCTCAACGAGGCGCTCGTGTCCGCGCAGCAGCTCCGCTCCGAGATCCGAGAGCAGGCGGAGCGCGAGGCGCAGCTCATCCTGCGCGAGGCGCGTGCGGAGGGCGAGCGTCAGCTCGACGCCATCCGCAACGAGACTCGCCAGCTCGAGGCTGACATCGTCGGCCTCGAGAAGTCACGCCGCGCGTTCATCGGACAGCTGCGACAGATCGCCGAGCGTCAGCTCTCGGAGCTCGCGGCGGCGGAAGGCGCGTCGCGTGGACAGCCCGCGTCATCACCTCCGGCGCCGAAGGCCAGCGACGATGCCGAGGGTGACAGTCGCGCGCAGTTGAAGACCCCCGCCTGGCTGGAGTCGCTCGTCAAGGAATGACGCCGTATCGGTTCGACGATCCACCTCCGCACATCGCGGCACCGCCACAGCTCGCGCACACGCGCGCGCAGGCGGCGCACGCTGCGCAGGTCGTGCGCGACCGCTTCGATCGCGTTCCCGATGTCGCCATCATCCTCGGCACGGGACTCGGCGCGCTGGGTCGCGCGATCGAGACCCAGACGATCATCGACTATGCCGACATTCCCGGCTTCCCGCTTTCGACGGTCGAGTCGCATGCGGGACGGCTGCTTTGTGGCACGCTCGGTGGAAAAACGGTCGTGGCGATGCAGGGCCGCTTCCATCTCTACGAAGGCTACAGCGCGCAGCAGGTGGCTTTCCCCGTGCGCGTCATGCGCGAGCTCGGCGCGCGCACCCTCGTGGTGTCGAATGCGTGCGGCACGCTGCACCCGCTCTGGAATGCCGGAGAGATCATGCTGATTGCGGACCACATCAACTTCCTCGGCACCAACCCGCTGGTTGGTGCAAACGATGAGGCGCTCGGTCCGCGCTTTCCGGACATGTCGGCGCCATACGACGAGGAGTTGCGCAACCTCGCGCGGGAGGTTGCGCGCGAGCAAAAGATCGTGCTGCGCGAAGGCGTCTATGTCGCGATCACGGGCCCTGCGCTCGAGACACGCGCGGAGTATCGGATGCTTCGCACGCTCGGCGCCGACGTCGTGGGCATGTCGACCGTTCCCGAGGTCATCGCCGCCGTGCACGGCGGGATGCGCGTGCTCGGGCTTTCCATCATGACCGACCAGTGTCTTCCCGATTCGCTGAAGCCTGTGACGCTCGCTGAGATCGTCGAGGTGGCGGGACGTGCCGAGCCGCATCTCACCGCGCTGGTGCGCGGCGTGCTGGAGCGCGCATGACCGCTCCGCCAGCCGCTCGCTACGCGCTGCTCCCACCGGAGCTCGCCGCTGACGCGCTCGAGCAGGAGATGCTCGCGCGCTGGGAGGCGGAAGACCTCGTCGCGCAGACGCTCGCGCGCGGCGACGAGGAGTTCGTGTTCTTCGAGGGACCGCCCACGGCGAACGGACGTCCGGGCATCCACCACGTCTTCGCGCGCACGATCAAGGATCTCTTCTGCCGCCATCGAGCCATGAAGGGATTGCATGTGGGGCGCAAGGCGGGATGGGACACGCACGGCCTGCCCGTCGAGATCGAGATCGAGAAGCAGCTCGGCATCAGCGGCAAGCGCGACATCGAAGCGCTGGGTGTCGAGACGTTCAACAAGCTCTGTCGCGAGAGCGTGTGGAAGTACAAGGGCGAGTGGGAGCAGCTCAGTGCGCGCATCGGGTACTGGCTCGACTACAGCGACCCGTACATCACGTACTCGAACGACTACGTCGAGAGTGTGTGGTGGGCGCTCGCGACACTGTACGACACCAAAATGCTCGTGCGCGGACACAAGATTCTTCCCTATTGCCCCCGTTGCGAAACGACGCTCTCGAGTCACGAGGTCGCGCAGGGCTATCAGGATGTCGAGGATCCGAGCGTGTATCTCGCGCTCGAGCTGACGACCCCGAACGGCGCTCCGACGGGGGCGCGGATCCTCGTGTGGACGACCACACCGTGGACGCTCGTGTCCAACGTCGCGCTCGCGGTGCACCCGACGATGACGTACGTGGAGCTCGCGCGCCGTGGCCGGAACGAGAGCACCGTGATTCTCGCAGAGCCTCGCGCCCGCGCCGTACTCGGCGAGGATTTCGAGGATCGCTGGGATGTGGTGCGCGAGTGGATGGGCAGCGATTTGGCGAAGCTGCGCTATCGGCGCCCTCTCGATTGGCTGAGGTATCCGGCGGGTGCGAACCACGAGGTGATCGTCGTCGAGGATTTCGTGAGCGGCGATGACGGCACGGGTGTGGTGCACATGGCACCGGCCTTCGGTGCCGACGACTATCAGGCTGGACGGCGACACAAGCTCGCGTTCCTGCAGCCGGTGAACGGACGCGGTGAGTTCCCCGAGTCGCTGCCCGTGGTAGGCGGCATGCACGTGAAGAAGGCGGATCCGGCGATCACGGCGGTGCTCGAGGATCGTGGAGTGCTGTGGAAAGCGGGCACGCTCGTCCACTCGTATCCGCACTGCTGGCGCTGCGGCACGGCGCTGCTCTACTACGCGCGCGAGTCCTGGTTCGTGAGCACGACGTCATTCAAGAACCGGATGATGGCGCGCAACGGGCTCGTTGACTGGCATCCGCCGGAGGTGGGATCGGGGCGATTCGGCGAGTGGCTCGAAAACAACGTCGACTGGGCGCTGTCGCGGGATCGCTACTGGGGCTCGCCGCTGCCGATCTGGATGTGCGATGCGGACAACGCGCACGCCGTCGCGATCGGCAGCTACGCCAAGCTCGCCGAGCACACGGGGAAGCCGCTGCCGGCGGACTTCGATCCGCACAAGCCGTACATCGACGCCTACACCTTCGCGTGCGACCACGCGAAGTGCGGGGGCACGATGAAGCGCGTGCCCGAGGTCATCGATACGTGGTTCGATTCCGGTTCGATGCCGTTTGCGCAGTGGCACTATCCGTTCGAGAACAAGGCGATGGTCGAGAAGCGCTACCCTGCGGACTTCATCGCGGAAGGCGTGGATCAGACGCGCGGATGGTTCTACTCGCTGCTCGCGATCGCGACGGGGCTTGGCGACGCGCTGCCGCACAACGGCGACGGGCAGGCGGCGCCGTATCGCGCGGTCGTGGTGAACGACATGGTGCTCGACGAGAAGGGCGCGAAGATGTCGAAGCACATCGGCAATGTCGTGAGCCCGTGGGAGGTCGTGCCGCGGCACGGCGCGGATGCCGTGCGGCTCTTTCTGATCGCTTCCAGCCAGGTATGGGTGCCACGGCGGTTCGACGAAAGCATGATCCGCGAAATGGCGGGGCGCTTTTTTCTCACGCTCAAGAACGTGTACAGCGGGATCTTCGCCCAGTACGCGAACTTCGGCTGGTCGCCGAGCGACACGGATCCGGCGCCCGGTGACCGCCCGGTCGTGGACCGGTGGATGCTGTCGCGGCTTGCGACGATCGAGCGCGAGATCGATGAGCGTCTGGAGCAGTACGATGCGACGGCTGCGGCGCGCGCACTCATGGATTTCGTCGTGGATGACGTCTCGAACTGGTACGTGCGGCTCAACCGCGCGCGCTTCTACGACGTCGACTCGCCCGACAGTCGTGGGGCCTTTGCGACGCTCCACGAGACGCTGGTGGTCATCACGCGGCTGCTCGCGCCTTTCGCCCCCTTTGTCAGCGACTGGATTCACCGTGAGCTGACGGGAGCATCCGTCCACCTCGCACCATTTCGTCGTTCGCTGGGTACAGATGAGGGCTCGAACGAGCTGCTGGAGCGCGCGATGAGTCGTGTACGGGTGCTCGCCAAGCTGGGCCGGGCCGCCCGAGAGGAAAAGGAGATCAAGGTGCGGCAGCCGCTTTCCCGACTGGTATGTGTCGTGCCAGATTTCCGGGCTGGCGAGCTCGCGGAGTTGCTGCCGTTGCTCGCCAGCGAGCTCAACGTGAAACGCGTGGAGTTCGTCGAGAGCGGAAGCGCGCTGGCGACGCTGGTGGGCAAGGCGAATTACCGGTCGCTCGGCAAGCGGTTCGGGAAGCAAACACCGGAAGCGGCGAAGGCCGTCGAGGCGCTTCCGAGCGACCAGTTGCTGGCGTTCGAGCGCGGCGAGAGTGTGTCGATCACGGTGGACGGCGCGACCGCTCCGCTGCTTCCGGACGACGTGACGATCGTTCGGCACGCATCAGGGAGCTTGCTCGTTCGGGAGGAGAACGGATTGTTCGCCGCGCTGGATCCGACGATCACGCCGGAGCTGCGGCGGGAAGGGATGGCGCGCGAGCTGGTGAGCAAGATCCAGCAGATGCGGAAGGCTGCACGCTTTGCGGTGAGCGATCGGGTGCGACTCGACCTCGACGGCGGTCCCGAGATCGCCGCGCTGGTGCAGGAGTACGAGAACTACATCGCGGGCGAGGTGCTCGCGAACGAGGTGACCGTGGCTGGTGGCCTCGCGGAGACAGCTGACGCAGTGCAAACCATCGTGCTCGATGCCGGGTCGGTTCGCATTGCCTTGACGAGAGTGAATTAGCGATGCCGTCCTCGACAGGCGCTAAGAAAGAGAAGCCGATGGCCAAGAAGACTCTGGCGCATTTCGAAAAGCGCCTGCTCGATGAGCGCAAGCGCGTAGTCAAGGAGCTTGGCAGCTACGGCGAAGCGTTCGGCACAACGCTCCAGAGTGCCGACGGAAATCTCAGCTCCTACTCGTTCCACATGGCGGATCAGGGCACCGACGCCATGGAGCGCGAGAAGGCGTTCCTCTTCGCGAGCTCGGAAGGCCGCTTCCTCTGGCACATCGACGAGGCGCTGCGCCGCCTGTACCGGTCGCCGCAGACGTTCGGGCGGTGCCACAGCTGTCGCGAAGAGATCGACTTCGACCGCCTCGATGCGCTGCCGCATGCACGGCTCTGCTTCACGTGCAAGCAGCGCGAAGAAGATGCAAAGAAGTAAATCGGAGTCGGCCACCTTCTGGTCGATCATCGCCTTCGTCGTCGTCTCGGACTTCGCCACGAAGGCACTCGCGGTGGCGATGCTCGTGCCGCAGCACGTGCCGCGCGAGGTGTTCGGCGAGTGGGCGCGCCTGACGCTCGTGCACAATCCCGGCGCGGCGTTCGGCGTCAGCGCGGGCCCCTACTCGCGGCAAATCTTCCTGCTACTCACCGTGATCGCGCTGCTCGTGCTCTCCAAGCTGTACCGCACCACCGCACCCGGCGACAGGCTGCGCGTGATCGCGCTGGGGCTCGTGTGCGGCGGCGCGATCGGGAATCTGATCGATCGCGTGCGCTCGCCCATCGGTGTCGTCGACTTTCTCGACATCGGCTTTCGCGACTGGCGCTGGCCCACGTTCAACGTCGCCGACATGGCCGTGAGCATCGGGGCCTTCCTGCTCGCGTGGGCGCTCTGGGGTGAGGAAGAGGTGAGCGAGCCGGTGCCCAAATCGGTGACCGAGACGACGCGCGCGTGATGCGCGCGCGCCGGACGCCGAGCGAATGACGGGACCGGCCACGCACGAATTCACGCTCGATGCCGACAGCGAGCTGCGTCTCGACCTGCTTCTCGCGCGCGAGCTCGGCACCTCCCGCACGCATGCCGCGACGCTGATCGCCAACGGGAACGTCACCGTCGGCAGCAAGCGCGAGAAGGCCAGCTATCGTCCGGAGAGCGGCGATCGCATCGTCGTCGTGCTCCCCGCGCCACAGTCTCGCGAGGTGCTCGCCGAGGACATTCCGCTCGACGTGAAGTTCGAGGACGAGCACGTGATGGTGATCGACAAGCCTGCCGGTATGGTCGTGCATCCGGCGCCGGGCCACTGGAGCGGCACGCTGGTGAATGCGCTCAAGGGGCGCGGCGGCGCGCTCGCCGGCGAGAACGGCGAGGACCGCGCGGGAATCGTCCACCGCCTCGACAAGGAGACTTCCGGGCTCCTTCTCGTCGCCAAGACCGACATCGCGCTCCGCAAGCTGGGCGCCGACCTCGCGGCGCGGCGCATCGTTCGCCGCTACGCCGCGCTCTCGTGGGGACACATCACTGGCGACCGTCTGACGGTGGACAAGCCCATCGCGCGCGATCCGCGAGACCGAAAGCGCATGGCAATCGTCACTACCGGACGAGCGGCGAAGACGGATTTCGTGCGACTGGCGCGGTTCGAGTCGGTCGACCTGCTGCGTGCGCATCTCCACACCGGTCGCACACATCAGATCCGCATACATCTCGCATCGGTGGGACACCCTGTGGTGGGGGATGACATGTACGGTGGAGGCGGTGGACGGCGGCTCGTCGAGCTGCCGCAGCACCGGCATTTCCTCCATGCGGCGTGGCTGATCTTCCCGCATCCGGTCACCGGCGAATCCGTCGAGCTTCGCTCGCCTCTTCCGGCCGAGCTGCAGCGATCCCTCGCTGCGGTCGCGGAGTCGGAGGCGTTGCTGGTGCACCCGGATCCGCTGGACGATCTTGGCTTCTTCCGCCTCACTACCTGACACTGCGTCCGACATAGCGCCCCGCCAGCTGCTCCTCTTCCGGCTGGCGGATCGTATCGGTGGCATCGGGCTCGAGATCGTGCGGGAGATCCTCCCGCCGCCCCCGGCTACCCGGCTCCCGGGAGCGCCGCCGTACGTGCGCGGCCTGATAAACGTCCGGGGAACGGTCGTTACCGTCCTCGACCTCGTCGAGCGCCTCTACGGGCACCCGGCGCGCCCGGACGGCCCCATCATGCTCATCCAGCACCAGAATCGGCTCATCGGCGTGGCCGTGGACGAGGTGATCGAGGTTCAGCCACTCCCCCCCGATGGCTGGCAGACCCCAATTGGCGACTTTCTCCCCGGCGGAATCGTCTACGCCATGGGGGAAATCGACTCCCAACCCGTACTGTTGCTCGACATTCCCGGATTGCTTACGAACGTGATCGTTTAACGGAGGCTCAGGGTGAGTCACACTGTACTGATCTGCGACGACGCCGTCTTCATGCGCACGATGATCTCCGACATCCTCGAAGAGTCGGGATACGAGATCGTCGGACAGGCCGAGTCGGGCGTGCAGGCGATCGAGCGCTACAAGGCGTTGCGCCCCGACCTGGTGACGATGGACATCGTGATGCCCGACATGGGCGGCATCGACGCCGTTCGCGAGATCACGAGCTTCGACGCGAATGCCAAGATTCTGATGTGCAGCGCGATGGGACAGCAGGCGCTCGTGGTCGAGGCGATTCAGGCCGGCGCGAAGGACTTCGTAGTGAAGCCGTTCCAGCCAAGCCGCGTGCTGGAAGCCGTACAGCGCGTGCTGGGTTAGGCGCGGTCGCGAGCGTCAGCCGAGCGACACCGATGGACATCGCCAAGTACGCCGCGCTCTTTCAGTCCGAGAGCCGCGAAGCGCTCTCCACGATCAACGAGGAGTTGCTCGCGCTCGAGCGTGCGCCCACCGCCTCCGAGCCGGTGAGCGCGGTCTTTCGCGCGGTGCACTCGATGAAGGGCATGAGTGCGACGATGGGTTACGCGACGGTGACATCGCTCGCGCACGAGCTCGAATCGCTGCTCGATCGTGTGCGCCACGCCGAGATCGCCGTCGATCGTTCGGTCACCGATGCGTTGTTTGCCGCAGTCGATGCGCTCGAGCGCGCGGTGGAGATCGAGGTCGCGGGCGGCTCCGCGGAGGCCGCGGCCGCGCCTGCGCTCGAGCTGCTGCGCGACTTCGCTCGCGCCCACGGCCGGATCGACATTCTCACGCCCGGCAACACCCAGGAGTTCGCGATCCCCTCCGCGACTCAGGAATACGCACTTCCTACGGCGACGCAGGAATTCGCGATCCCGATGAACACGCAGGAGTTCGCGGTCCCCAGCGCCGCGAAGCCCGCGATGGCGCGCGGTCCGCGCACCATACGCGTCGAGCTGCGCCGGCTCGATGGGCTCACCAATCTTGCCGGCGAGCTGCTCGTCGCGCGCGGCCGTCTCACGGACGTCGCGAACGAGCTCGCGAATCCAGCGCTCGACGAGGCGCTCGCACAGGCCTCACGGCTCATCTCCGATCTCCACGAGGGGATCATGGCGAGTCGCATGGTGCCCGTCGGCCAGGTGTTCGACCGCTTTCCGCGGCTGGTGCGCGATGCGGCGCACTCGCTCGGCAAGGAGATCGAGCTCTCGCTGGACGGTCGCGACATCGAGCTCGATCGCTCGATGCTGGACGAGATCGGTGAGCCGATCGTGCACCTGCTCCGCAACGCGGCCGACCACGGCATCGAGATGCCCGACGTACGCGAGCAGGCGGGGAAGCCGCGCGCCGGTCAGCTCACACTCGCCGTCACGCGCGAGCGACAGATGGTGACCATGCGCGTCCAGGACGATGGGCGCGGTATCGACCGCGAGAAGGTGCTCGCGCGCGCGCGCGCCGAAGGGCTGGTCGATGCGACGGTCGAGCAGTTGAGCGACGAGGATCTCGTCCGGATCATCTCACGCCCCGGCTTCAGTACCGCCGCAGCGGTCACCGACCTGTCCGGCCGCGGCGTGGGCATCGACGTCGTGCTCACGCGCGTGCGCGCGCTCGGCGGGTCCGCAGAGATCACGACGCGCGCCGGCGAGGGAACGAGCGTCACGCTCAGACTGCCCGTGACGCTCGCGATCGTGCGCGCGCTGCTCGCGCGCGTGGATGGCGAGATATACGCGGTGCCGATGACGCATGTGCGCGAGACGGTCGAGTTGCGACAGTCCGCACGCCGGCGTGTGCAGGGGCGGGAAGTGATGCTGCTGCGCGATGAAGTCGTGCCGCTGGTGCAATTCCGCGAAGTCGTGGGGCTTCCGGAGGCGAGCTTCGTGAGCGCGGATGGCTCGACGCAGGTGATCGTGATCGAGAGCGACGGACGAAGGACGGGGCTCGTCGTGGACGAATTCGCCGGACAACAGGACATCGTGGTGAAGAGCTTCGACGGTGTTCGCGATGGGCTCGCACTGTTCAGTGGCGCAACGATCCTGGCCGACGGCGCGCCCGCGCTGATCGTAGACGTCAGCAGTCTCAATTAGGAGCGCACGATGGCGGATCTGCTGCAACTCAATACGATGGAGCTCGACGCCCTGCGTGAAACCGCGAACATCGGCGCGGGCCATGCCGCGACCGCGCTCTCGCAGATGACGGGCAACACGATCATGATCACGGTGCCGA
>JBDTXN010000098.1:0-10787 GCA_040006175.1 Gemmatimonadota bacterium
AGCCGAAGGTGCATGCGGGGGTACTCACCGCGCGTCTGTCAATCGGCGCGAAGCGGTGGATGCAGGAGTTCGAGGTGCTGCCGAGCGAGCAGAGCAGCTAGCCCACTACCCGGACGACTTGGTTTGTCTCCGTGATAGGGATCGGACCTCCGGGCGCATGATGCGCTATTTAGTAATAACACGACACTAAATACGTGCGAGCCAGCGTTGGCGCGAGAGGCAAGCGACGTCTCTCTTCGCCGGGAACCCAACGCACCCCGGTGCCTGCCCGCCCATGAGAGGACCCGCTCCTCTCATTTTATTTATGAATAAAACACTATTTATTTATAAATAAACAAATCATTGCGCTCTCGCGCCTTGAGCGCCTGTGGTACGTCTTCCTATATGCACAACGAAGAAGGTCTGCTGTCGCAGTGACCAGGAACTTCTCGAGGAAACGGGAAGAGATCCGGTGGCGTTCACGCGAGCGCCACGCGCCGCGTCCACTGGAGGCACAATGCGCTCGACGAAGCAAGGATACAGCACACCGCAACTCCTGGTTTGTGCGCTACTCGCGAGCGTGACGGCGACGACGCCTGCTCACGCAACGGTCACTCGCCATGGCGACTCGACCGTGACTCTGCAAAGCACAGCCACATCCGGCCGGCGTACCGCGAACGACGCCTCTCGCGCGTACATGGCGTCGATTCAGAACGGGGAACCTAGGGCGACGGCCAGCTACGCTGCGACGCGCGTCAAGAAAATTCCGGCATTCGCGCGAAAGTACGGGCTCCGATGCTCGGCGTGCCATACCGTCTGGCCGGAGCTGAACAGCTTCGGGCAGCAGTTTCGCGACAACGGCTATCAATTGCGGAACGAGCGCGATTCACCCATCGCGCAGAACAACGCCTACTTCCCAATGACGATCCGGGTCACTCCGCAATTCCACGTGGAGCGCGGCACCAGGCAACTCGTCGATGCCACACCTGGCGATGCCGAGAGTGGCCAGGTGGAGCGAACACTCACGTCGCACGGCTTCGATCTGTCGGGCATCGACATCTGGACCGCGGGGACGCTCTGGAAAAACGTGTCCTTCGTCGTGCTCCTCTCGGGAGACAACCTGGGCTCGTTTGGATTCGAGGCAATGCACGTTCGCTTCGACAATCTCGGTGACAGCCCCTGGCTAAATCTCAAAGTGGGCAAGTTCGAGCTCGACAATCTTGTTTCCGAGAAGCGCTTCCTCTTTTTGTCGGGAAACGGCGGCTCCTACCAGAGTTACCACTTCGTCGCACCGGGCAGCTCCGTCGATTTCGGCATCGGCGATAACCAGATCGGAGCGGAGTTGTCTGGGCACTCGCTCAACAGCTATACCCGATACAGCGCGGCCGTGCTCACATCGAGCGACGGAGACCCCGGATCCGGCAACTTCAGCAGCTATGACGCCAATCTGAACCTCAGCCAGGCATTCGACGGCGGAAAGCTGGGCGTGGAACGGATCGGCGCCTTCGCCTATCTCGGCGAACGGCCCAACACGTATCAGACTTCGGGCGGCGAGCAGATTCCGGGTTCCGGCTCCAACCGCAAGATGTTTTATCGGGCCGGCCTGGCAGGCGACTTCTTCCTCCACAGGCTCGAGTTTCTGCCGCTGTACATGCACGCGAACGACAATGCGTATCTCGCGTCTGGCGCAGACAACGGTGCGCCCCTTCCGATCGGTGCGCGCGATGCCTCCTGGAACGGAGGCTTTCTCGAAACCCACTACTACATCAATCAGCAGCTCGTGCTGCTACAGCGCGTGGAAGCAGTGCGCATGCAGAATCAGGGGTTCACTGACTTGCCGCACAATCTCGGGAACGTGGATGCATACACCTTCGGCACACGCTGGTATCCGTTCATGTTCAGCCGAGCCGGGCTCGCGCTGCATGGAGAGTACTCGCTGGCGAAAACGGTGAGTCCGGGCCAACTCGAGACAGAAGGGTCCACCATCAATATCTGGACGAGCAGCCTGCTGTTCGCTTTCGATTTTGATTTCTGATCACATCAGGAGGCGCGTCATGAGCCGGGTTGCTCGCCACATCACATCGATCGCTGCACTGAGCGTCGTCGCGTTGCTCACGGCTGCAGCAGGCCGCGCGCAAACCGTGCATGGATTGCCGAGGGAGGGGCGCGGAGCCGATATCAAGGCGAACACGCATGTCGGCCGCGTCGCGATAGGGAAGGAAGAGTACAAGCGGTATTGCGCCGGTTGTCACGGCGACCGCGGGGACGGAATCGGTGAGAACACACAGTGGATCGATCCCAAGCCGCGCGACTTCACGCAGGCGGTGTTCAAGTGTCGCTCCACGCCGAGTGGCACGCTGCCGACTGATCAGGATGTCATCAACACCATTCGCCGCGGCATCGTGAACTCGAACATGCCGCAATGGCGCCCCCTTCCCGACCAGATGGAAGCGGATCTTCTCGCGTACATCAAGACCTTCTCACCGCGATGGACGAGTGAAAAGCCCGGCACTCCTTTCGTGATTCCGCCGGAAACGCCAGTCACGACTGAAAGCATTCTCGCCGGGCGTGCGATGTTCCAGAAATTCGAGTGCTGGAAGTGCCACGGCGCCGACGGGCGGGGAGATGGTCCATCGGCATCGTCCCTCACCGACAGTAAGGATCAACCGATCCACCCCTACGACTTCACGACGGGAACGCGCTTCAAGTGCGGAACGACGAATGCGGATCTCTATCGCATCTTCATGACGGGGCTCGATGGAACGCCAATGGCGTCGTTCGCCGACAACATCAAAGGTGATCAGGGATGGGATCTCGTGCATTACCTCCGGACGCTTCAGCCGTTGCGGACGCCGGAGACGATTCTATGGAAGACGTGGCTGGCCACTCACGCCGCCGAGCTCAAGCCCATTGGGCCGCCGGCGGATGGCCGTTGACCGTTTCGTTGTCTCTTTCACTGAAGGTGGTATCCCGATGCGAATGAAGCTTGTTGCAAGCGTTGCGGTGTGCGCGCTTACCACGATGGCGCTTGCGCCGAATGCTCACAGGAACGCCGGTGGTACAGTCGCCGGCAAAGTCACGTTCACGGGCACGCCTCCCAAGATGAAGCCGATCGACATGGCCAAGGAGCCGTCGTGTGCGAAGGAGCACGCAACGCCCGTAATGAACGAGAGCGTCGTCACGGGGGCGGGCAGTACACTTGGCGATGTCGTCGTCTACATCTCCGCCGGGGCTCCGAGCGGCGCCGCTCCCGCATCGCCGGCTGTGTTCGACCAGAAGGGATGTCAGTATCTCCCGCACGTGCTCGCGATGCAGGCCGGTCAGAAGCTCGAGGTCAAGAACGACGACCAGACATCGCACAACATCCACCCGTTGTCGAAAGTGAATCCGGAATGGAACAAGTCCCAGCCACCTGGCGCACCCCCGATCGAGGTGGCGTACGACAAGCCTGAGTTCATCCCCGTGAAGTGCAACGTGCATCCCTGGATGCATGGCTACTTCGCGGTGCTCAACACCTCGCACTCCGCGGTCACCGGCAGCGATGGCTCGTTCAGTCTCGCTGGACTACCCCCAGGCAAATACACGGTCACCGCGTGGCAGGAGCGCTTCGGCACGCAAAGCCAGGAAGTGACGATCACCGGTAACGAGACCGCCAAGCTCGATTTCGTGCTCAAGGCCACCGAGTACTAGTCACCGGGCGCGTCACCGCGCGCGACCGCACCGCGGTCGTCGCGCGAGACGGTCCATTCATCCGGAGCCGATCACACCGTGGGGAAACTGTTCGCAGCTGCCGTCGTTGTGATAGCGCTCGTGTCGGCCGGCGTGTTTGTGGCGCACGTCTGGTGGCTGCCGCCCGACATCTCGGCGCTCGGGCTCCGCATCGACCGTCAGCTCGATGAGACGATGATCTTCACGGGGGTCCTGTTCGTCGCCGCACAAATCGCGCTTGCGGTGTTCGTCTGGCAATCCAGCGGACGAGAAGGTGCGATCCGGATCTTTCCGGGCGGGCCCATGCCGCTCGTGGGAGTCGCCACCGTCATCGTCGGCCTCGAGGTGCTGACGCTGATCTTCGTCGGCACGAGGGTTTGGGCGAAGATCTTTCTCGCACCTGTCGAAGCGAATGCGGTGCACATCGACGTGCAGGCGGGGCAGTTCGCGTTCTATTTTCGCTATCCGGGGCCGGACGGGAAGTTCGGCGTACCGCACCCCGACCTCATCGACGAAGGAAACAGCAACTTCTTCGGGCTCGATCCGAAAAACGATACCTCGGCGCGCGATGACATCGTGTCTGCGAGTCTCGTCGTGCCCGTCGATCGGCCCGTCCTCCTGACGATGCACTCGAAGGACGTCGGCCACTCACTCTATATCCCCCAGTTGCGATTGCAACAGGACTTCGTGCCGGGACTCGTTATCCCCGTGCACTTCACGGCTACGGGAATCACCAGGACCGAGATCGTGTGCACGCAGCTCTGCGGCCTTGGGCACTACAACATGCGGGCGTACTTCGAGGTCCTGTCGAAGGATGCCTATGAGAAGTGGTTGGTGGATCAGGCGGGTCAGTAGCTCGAGTATGCTGCCGCTCACCGCCCGACCGTCGTCAAACGAACACTCATGCCCATGGATTCCGTGTCGGCGTCGATAACCGAACTTCCGCCAGCCGCTCCGCACCATCACGTGGCGCCGGAGGGGTTCATTCGAAAGTACGTGTTCAGTCTCGACCACAAGGTGATCGGCAAGCAATACCTCGGATTGGGGCTCATCGCGGTGTGCACCGGGATGTTTCTGTCCTGGGTGATGCGCTATCACCTCGCATTCCCGGATAAGCCAGTGCCGCTCATCGGCTTGATCGCGCCCACCTTCGCCGCTGGTGGCGTGATCACGCCGGAATTTTATCTGCAACTCATGACGATGCACGGCACGATCATGGTGTTCTTTGTGCTCACGACAGCACCATTTGCAGGGTTTGGAAATTTCGTTCTTCCAATTCAAGTTGGCGCGGAAGACATGGCGTTTCCACGATTCAACATGATGTCGTTCTGGGTAACGTTCGTAGCGTTCGTAGTGCTCGTCGCGGCATTCTTCGTCCCCGACGGACCTCCGCTCTCGGGGTGGACGGCCTACGCCCCGTTGAGCGCGGTCGGCAAGAGCGCAGGCCCCGGCCAGGGTCTCGGGCAAAGCCTTTGGGTCGTCTCGATCGGTCTCTTCTGCATCGGTCAACTGCTCGGCTCACTGAACTTCATCGCCACCACGCTCGATCTGCGCGCGAAAGGCATGACGCTCGCGCGCTTGCCCTATTCCACGTGGGCATGGTTCATCACGTCCATGATCGGGCTGATCGCGTTCTCCGTGCTCCTTCCGGCATGCGTGCTTCTGCTGCTCGATCGCGTGGCGGGCACGAGCTTCTTCATTCCCGCAGGTCTCGTGGTGAGCGACGCTCTGCAGCCGCACTCTGGCGGATCGCCGCTGCTCTGGCAACATCTCTTTTGGTTCTTCGGGCATCCGGAGGTCTACATCGCGATCGTACCGGGATTCGGCATCGTCTCCACGATTCTCCCCGCAGTATGCCGCAAGCCGCATCTCGGACCGCGCGTGTTGATCGCGTGCCAGCTCGCGATTGCAGGTCTGAGCTACATGGTGTGGGGGCATCACATGTTCCTGAGTGGGATGAGCCCGATGTCCGCAACGCTCTTCTCCGTCCCCACCCTGGTCATTACGATCCCGGCCGCGATCATCACGCTGTTGTGGCTCGGCACAATCTACGGCTCGAAGCTGCGCCTGACGACCGCGGCGCTCTTCTGCCTGGGCTTCGTATCCGTATTCGTCACCGGTGGACTGAGTGGCTTCTTTCTCTCGCAGCCGTCGATCGATACCTATTTGCACGGCACGTACTTCGTGGTCGGGCACTTCCACTTCGTGATGGGCGTGGCCGCGATGTTCGGCATCTTCGCGGGCACGTATTTCTGGTTTCCGAAAATGTTCGGGCGCATGATGAACGAAACGCTCGGAAAATGGCACTTCGCACTGACCTTTCTCGGCGTGTACGCCACGTTCATGCCGATGCACTGGCTGGGACTCGAAGGCAACGTTCGTCGCTACTCGTCGTTCCCGAGCGATTACATGCACGGCTCGATTGCGCTGCACCGGTTCATCACCTTTGCGGCACTCTTCCTCGGTGCTGCGCAGTTGATCTTCCTCGCCAACCTGCTGTGGAGCCGATTGCGCGGGCCAGTTGCGCCCGACAACCCGTGGGAGGCGACCTCGCTGGAGTGGAGCACGACATCACCACCGCCATTCGACAACTTCGGAGGCGCACACCCCGTCGTGTATCGCGGACCGGACGAATACGGCGTGAGCGGTGCACGCGGTGACTACATCATGCAGACGGACCCGCCTGCCGAGACGGCGTCCGGGCCGGTCTGACGAGCATGCCCAAGAGCATGGCACCGTCGTCTGCGGCTCGCACCGGAGTGTGGGTGGGCATCGGTGCCATCGCGATGTCGTTCGCGGCGTACACCAGCGCCATGGTCGTTCGTCAGGGCTCCTATCCCGAGTGGCAGCATTTCAAGCTACCGCCGATCCTGTACTGGAATTCCCTCGTGTTGGTGGCCAGCAGCGTGACGCTCGAGCTGGCACGGCAGCGCGTCGGCGGCCCATTCGACCGACTTGGACACAGCGCATCGTTATTGGCGGCGAAATCGCGAGAGTGGCTCCTCTGGTATCGCATCACGCTCGCGTTGAGCTTCGCGTTCCTCGCCGGACAATATCTCGCCTGGAGGGGACTCGCGGACCGAGGCGTGTATCTCGCCACGAGTCCGAGCAGCTCGTTCTTTTATGTGCTGACCGCGCTCCATGCCCTGCATCTGCTCGGAGGTCTCGGTGCTCTGCTCTATGCGCTCCGCTGCCTGCGCATGGATGATGGTCCGCGTCCCGTAAACGTTCTGGCAGCAGTTGCCCTGTACTGGCACTTCATGGCTGTGCTGTGGGTCTATCTGCTCGTCGTGCTCGCACTGTGGGTATGACGCATCTATCGGAGGGGATGTGAGCGACTCGGGATTGATGGTGGATGCCGTGCATGGGGCTGCGATGGAGCCATCGCCGTTCCTGATCACGAGCAAGAAGTTGACGGTGTGGCTCTTCATCGTGGCGGATGCAGCCACGTTCGGGGTCGTTCTCTTCGGTTACGGCTACCTCCGGTTCGGCAGTCCGAACTGGACGAAGCCATTCACGTTCTCACCGAATATCGTCAACGGTCTGTTGATGACCGTGATCCTGCTGACGAGCAGCCTGACCATGCTCGCAGGCGTCGCGGCAGCGCGAGAAGGCCGGACCACCGCCACGATGAAGTGGCTGGGGGCGACCGCACTGCTCGGGCTCACGTTTGCTGCTCTGCATCTACGAGAATGGATGGGAATGTTCCATGAAGGATGGAGCCTGTCTGCGAACCCGATGGGTGGATCCGTGCTCGTGGGCGCGCTGTTCTTCTCCATCACGGGCTTGCATCTCCTGCACGTGGTCAGTGGAGTAGTGGCGATCCTCGTGATCGCCCTTGGTTTCCGAGCCCGACGACTGACGGCCGGTCACGTCGAGACGACGGGGCTCTACTGGCACTTTGTGGATCTCGTCTGGATGTTCGTGTTCCCGCTCGTCTATTTACTAAACGTGCGCTAAGACAATGCGAGTCTTCGAATGACGACAACCGAGGCAGGCACGGGTCCGACGTTCCGGACCTATGTATTCGTGTGGCTCGGAATGCTCGCCATCGTGGCCATGGAAGCGGTTCTCGTGTATGCGCACGTGTCCAGTCGCATCCTGGTGGCGTCGCTGCTGCTGCTCGCGTTCGTGGAGGCGGCGGTGGCGCTGCGGTATTTCATGCACCTGAAGTACGAAGTACCCCTCCTGTTCTGGACGCTCATCCCCGGGTTGCTGCTCGCATTCGTGATGATGAATCAGTTCTGGGCGGATGCCGCGCGGCTGAACGCCCTTCGATTCCCTGTGCCGTAGGTAGATCATGCAGCCTATGGAGCACATGGTCGGACCGATGCTCGTGGCGATGATCGTACTCGCCGCGCCCGCGGGGGTGATCTTCGTCGCACTCATGGTGATGTGCTGGCGCAAACGAAACGGCGGCGAGTCCGTGTAGCTTCTGCATGCGGCGCTGTGATTGTCGCGCGTGGTCGCGCGCGTACGACTCCAACCCCGCGAGCACCGATACCGACGTAAGGCAGCGGTGAGCCTCAGTGTGATTGGAGTGCCGGCAACGTGAGAACGAACTCGCTTCCTGCCACGGACGAGTTCGCGAGCACGAGCGTTCCTTCGTGCGCCTCGGCCACCCAGCGCGCGATCGCGAGACCCAGCCCCGCGCCGACGCCGTGTGCGTCGTCGTGCATGCGAGCCGACGACGCGGAGTCGCGCGCCCTGGAACCATCGCCGCGGTAAAAACGATCGAAGATGCGCGCGGCCATTTCAGGTGGAATTCCAGGCCCGGTATCCCGCACGTGCACGCGATGCCAGCCTGGCACGGAGCACAATGAAATGTCGACCACGCCGCCCTGGCAGCCATGCTTGAGCGCATTGTCCAGGAGATTCAGGATCAGCTGCCGCATGAGATCCTCGTCTCCGAAGATCAACGCCTCCGTGGGCACGTTGGACGTCAGCGACATGCAGCGTCGGCTCGCGAGCGATCGTGCAGCGCGCGCGCAGTCGGTAATCAGGTCGTCGAGATAGAACTGGCGTAGTTGCAGCTGTTGCTGACCCGCATCTGCTCTTGCAAGGAGAAAGAGGTCGTGAACGATTCGGGACAGGCGCCGCGACTCCGACCGAACGACCGACAGCGCCTCCCTATATTCCTCGTGAGGACGATCGGGCACGGCAAGCGCGATGTCCGCTTCACCGCGAACGATCGATATCGGCGTACGAAGCTCGTGGGATGCGTCGGCCATGAAGCGACGTTGCTGTTCGAACGCGCTCTCGATTCGCGCCAGCAATCCGTTGATCACCGTCGCGAGTTGACCGTACTCGTCGTACGCATTCGGAACCGGAAGGCGCTCGTGCAGCGTGCTCGTGCCCATGCGCGATGCGTGCTCGGTCATCGCGATCACGGGACTGAGGCTGCGGCGCGTCAGCAGAAAACCACCGAGGGCAGTGAGCACGAGCGTCGTGGGGAAGATGACCATGAGCGCCTTGCGTACGGACTCGAGCATCGCCCGTTGATTGAGCAGCGGTCTGGCAACGACGATCACGTACGCGCGCTCGTCCATGGCCACCGGGAGCATGCACGCTCGCACGCCTCCCCGGCGATCTGGAAGCGTGACGCATTCCGGCGCAGTTATGTGTGTTCGCGCAATGACATGTCCGAGCGCCGTCGGATCGAATGGCTGAATGACTTCGTCGCCAGTCGTCTGGGATTCCCCCGGAGCCGTGGCCAGCGCGACCACCTGCCCCGTGAGGTCCATCACACCGAGGTCGAGATCGCGAAACTCGAATTCCGTCAGCGCAGCAGTCGCGGCAGCAAAGTCGTTGGGCGTCTGGTAGTGCTGAGCGACGTACTCGATGCGAAACGCGGCGCCGGTCTCTTCCAGGTACTGGTCGAAGCGACGCCCGGTCATTTCCGCAATGAACCTGTACGCCGCTACCGTCAGAGCCAGCAGCAGAAGCGCCACGATCGCGGTGTGCCACAGTGCGAGCCGAACGCGAACCGATTCGATCACGTCAGGTGATGTCGTTTCAACTCGGAAAGCATGTAGCCCGCACCGCGACGGGTGTGTATGAGAGGCGCGTCACCCACGGAATCGATCTTTCGGCGCAGGCGATTGATGTAGACCTCGATCGCGTTCGAATAGGGATCATGGTTGTCATCCCAGACGTGGGCGCAAATCTCAGCACGGCTGACGACGTGGCCTTCGTTGCGCGCAAGAAATGCGAGAAGGGCAAACTCCTTGGTCGTCAACACGATCATGCGTCCGGCGCGATCTACGGAGTGGCTGGCCATGTTGATGCGCAGGCTGCCGATTCGCGCTTCGGCCGCCAGCAGATCGGTTGTTCGCCGCCGCAGCAGTGCACGCAGTCGCGCAAGGAGCTCGGCGAACTCGAACGGCTTGGTCAGATAGTCATCGCCACCGGCGTCCAGCCCGGTGATCTTGTCTGCAATCGTATCGCGTGCCGTGAGCATCAGCACCGGCGTTCTGCTTCCGTTCAGGCGAAGCTCCCGGCACACCGAAAAACCATCTCGCCGGGGCATCATCACGTCGAGGATGATGATGTCGTACTCGTTGATCAACGCGTGGTGCATCGCGTTCTCGCCGTCTGCTACGATGTCGACCGCGTACGCCTCTTGCCGCAGCCCCTTGCTGAGAGTACGGCCAAGCTGGGCGTCGTCTTCTGCCAACAAGAGTCTCATTCCTGCCTTTCCTGTTCGAGGCACCTATACAATGGTACAGGTACCTTAATAGAGCATTACAAACGGGCCAGGAAGGTTCGACGTCTAATGGACATGCAGTAATGATGAGCTTGCTAGAGCCGAGCGTCCTTAAAGGCCACGACGCCCCGAGGGCCTGCCATCGCTCCTAAACGCCGCGCTCGCCACATGATGAGTGAAATGGAGGGATGCACCACGAAGTCATGGCGAGCAGGATTGAATTCGGCGTGCGCTTCTGCCGCGCGAAACGAAGAGCTCGGTGATCTCTCCGCCGGTTACCCTCGGCGCGTCGCGACCTCCGTCGCGCTGGACACTATCCGTCGCTAACTCTGCCAGCGTTGCACGATGTGCCAGCTCTGCAACACGAGCGACGCAGTCATCGCGATGATGAACG
>JBDTXN010000099.1:0-10785 GCA_040006175.1 Gemmatimonadota bacterium
GGACATCGTTCGCGATCCGAAGATGCTCTACATCGCGATGGGGATCCTCGGCGCGACGGTGATGCCGCACAACCTCTATCTACATTCGTCCATCGTGCAGACGCGAAGGTACGAGGAGACCGCGGCAGGGAAGCGGGAGGCGGTGCACTTCGCCTTTCTCGACTCGACCATCGCTCTCACCTTCGCGCTCTTCATCAACGCAGCCATCCTGATCGTTGCCGCGGCGAGCTTTCACCGGACGGGGCATACGGAAGTTGCGGAGATCCAGCAGGCGTACACGCTACTCACTCCGCTTCTCGGTGTTGGTGGTGCGAGTGCCGTGTTCGCGCTGGCGCTGCTCGCCTCCGGGCAGAACTCCACGCTGACGGGAACGCTCGCTGGCCAGATCGTGATGGAGGGCTTTCTCCAGCTTCGGCTGCGTCCCTGGGTGCGCAGGCTCATTACGCGAGGGCTGGCCATTGTGCCCGCCGTGGTGGTCGCCATTCTATATGGTGAGTCTGGAACGGCGAAGCTGCTCGTGATGAGCCAGGTCGTGCTCAGCCTGCAACTCTCGTTCGCCGTATTTCCACTGGTGCGCTTCACCTCGGACCGCGTGAAGATGGGCGAATTCGTCAACCCGAATTGGCTGCGTGCGCTCTCCTATTTCGTGGCGTTCTTCATCGCCGCGCTCAACGTGTGGCTGATCGTGCAACTCCTGGGTGGGAATCAGTAGCCGTGTACAAGCGGATTCTGGTCCCACTCGAGCACACGGCCTATGACGAGGCGATACTCGAGCATGTGCGCACGCTTGCCGGCTACTGCAAAGCGGCCGTCATCCTGATCCACGTCGCCGATGGCTGGGCTGCACGCAATATCCACAGCCTGGATCTGCGCGAGAGCGAGGAGATACAGGAGGACCGGGCGTATCTCGAAGGAATCGCGGCCGGACTCGAGCGCGATGGTTTCGAGACGGACGCGATTCTCGCGAGCGGCGATCCCGTGCGCGAGATCGCGGCGGCGGCCAAGCGAGAGGGGTGCGATCTGATCGCGATGTCGACGCACGGGCACCGGTTCTTTTCGGATCTCTTTTATGGGAGCGTGGCCGAGTCGCTGCGGCATCGGTGTACGGTGCCGATACTGCTGGTGCGCGGGTCGAAGAGCGGGAAGACGGGGGAGCACCCGGCGGTGAGCTGAGCTCACAGAGCGGTACGCGTAGTCCGCCTTCCCGCACTCGTTCGCTCACACAAATCGAAAAAGGAGCTCCACGTGAATGCGACATTTATGATCGGGATATTGCCAGTGGTCTTTGCGAGCCTTGTGGCGCCCAGCGATGCGCCAGCGCAGCAGACTGGAAGCAGACGCACGGATCTGCAGCGCCACGATCTCAGCGCTCCCGGGCGCGAGGTCATTCAGGTGCGTGTCGACTTCGACCCGGGATACGTCTCGCCACATCATACGCATCCCGGCGAGGAGATCATCTACGTGCTCGAGGGCACGCTCGAGTATCACGTCGATGGCAAGCCGACGGCAACGTTCAAGGCGGGTGAAGTGCTCACGGTGCCAGCCGGAACGATCCACTGGGCGAAGAACGTTGGCACTGGCAACGGCGCGGAGCTGGCCACCTACGTCGTAGAGAAAGGGAAGCCGCTTATTACTGTAGTGAAGTGATCGCGAAACTCGCTACGACCCGCTCGAGCAGAAGCTCTCGGCGTCTCCCGTCATCACGGTTCCAGCAATCACGATCGGCAGCGACTTCGATGGCGCTGCCGCCGACGGACGGCCCTACGCAAAACGATTCGCCGGGAAGTACGCGCACCGGGTGCTGAATGGCATCGGTCACAACGTGCCGCAGGAAGCTCCGCCCGCGTTCGCCGATGCCATATTGGAGGTCGACAGGTTCTGATCCGCGATCCACGGGGGAGCTGACCCGGCACAATGCATCGAGCACCCACATCGTTCAGAACGCGCGCCGAAGACTTCTGCAAACGCTTCGAGCTTGGCGTTCCAATTCTGCTCGCGCCCATGGCGGGCGTGAGCGCGCCCGAACTCTCGATCGCAGTGGCGAACGCGGGTGGCATGGGTGCTTGTGGTGCCGTCCTGATGCAGCCAGACGAAATCCTCGGGTGGGCCACGACGGTTCGTGATGCGAGCAACGGACGCTTTCAGCTCAATCTCTGGATCCCTGACCCGCCGCCCCGACGCGATGCCGATCACGAGGCTCGCGTTCGGTCGTTCCTCGCCTCGTGGGGCCCGCCCGTTCCACCAGAGGCGGGCGATGCGACTCTTCCAGACTTCACTGCGCAGTGCGACGCGCTGCTCGAAGCGAGACCGCCCGTCGTCTCTTCCGTGATGGGTGTGTTTCCTCCGGAGTACGTCGCGCGAGTGAAAGCGCTAGGTATCGCCTGGTTCGCGATCGTTTCCACGCTTGCAGAGGCGCAGGTCGCGGCAGCCGCTGGTGCGAATGCGATAGTCGTGCAGGGCGCGGAAGCCGGTGGACATCGCGCCGCGTTCCACGCCGACCGCGCCGAACGTGACCTCGTCGGACTCTTCTCGCTCCTGCCCGCAGTCGTGGACTCCGTCGACGTGCCCGTCGTTGCCGCCGGAGGAATCGCAGACGCGCGCGGCGTTGCCGCCGCCTTTGCGCTCGGAGCGAGCGCCGTCGCGATCGGCACCGGATTTCTCAGGTGTCCGGAGGCAAAGATTCATCCCGCATGGGCAAATGCGCTTCGCAGCACGCCGCCCGAATCGACGATCATCAGCCGCGCCTTCAGTGGGCGCGCAGGGCGGAGCATCGCTACCGCGTACGTGCGTGCAGCGCTCGACGCAGGCGCTCCGCTTCCCGCGCCGTATCCCGTGCAGCGCGCGCTCACCACGCCCATGCGAGCCGCGGCGGCTCAATCGGGCGACATCGACAGCATGCTGGCATGGGCGGGACAATCAGCAGCGCTGGCGCGCGACCTTCCCGCGGGTGAGTTGGTGCACGTCCTGTGGGAGGGCGCCCAGGAGATTCTGGCCTGACCTCGCTCGCACCTCGCGACAGCTGTTAGCCGCTCGGCTTCGCGGCCTTCAATACTCGCGCGATCGTCGACGCCCACTCGCACTCGCTCATCGTTTCACGCGATCCCTGCGTCGCGCGCCGGAGCGCCTCGCGCCCCGCTGGAGACATTGCCCGCCAATCCGCCAGCGACGCGAGAAGCGCGGCGAGCGCTCCTTCGGCCCGTCTCACGAACTCGTCGAGAGTAGTCGCACCACTGCCTGCGAGCTCGGTGTGCAGCGGACCGCGCGTGGCCCACCCCGTCGCGATGCCGCGCGACACGAGATGGTCCAGATCGCGCACGCTGATCGCGCCCTGCGCCACGAGATCGAGCGCCTCGCGCAGCAGCGCCGCCGTGAGCCGGTTCGCCACGAGCCCCGGCAGCTCGCGCTGCACGACGATCGGCTCGCGCCCCGCGAGCCGCAGCGTTTCAGCCGCGCGAATGATCGTCGCGGGCAACGTCTCGCGACCGCCGCACAGCTCAACGACAGGCACCGCATACACGGGATACAGCGGATGCGCGATCACGAGGCGGCTGGCGAACGTAAGCCCTTCGCCGAGCACAGTCGCGCCGAGCGTGGATGTCGAGCTCGCGACGATCGCGCCGGGCGCGAGCACACCCTCCAGCTGCGCGAGCACGGTGCGCTTGAGCACGAGCCCCTCCGGCACCGACTCTTGCACCCATATGGCACCGCGCACCGCGTCCGTCACGTTGATCGCGCGCCGAATGTGTCCGCTTTCCGCGCCACCGCGCAGCGCGCGCGCACACGCGAGCGCTGCGTGCGCGCGTTGGAGCGCTCGGGGATCCGGATCCACGATTCGCACTTCCGCGCCGTACGACGCGAACAGCGCGGCCCAGCCGCTCCCGATCTCTCCTGCGCCGAGAATCGCGACCGGTGCGGCGGGGCTCACGTGCGCGCGCGCGCCTCGCGCGCGAGCCACCCCTCCGCGTCCGCCGCGCCGGAGGCCAGCGAGCCCGGCGCCAACCACGGCGCGAACACCATGCGTTCGAGCAGTGCGAGCACGTCCGTCGCGCGCACGGTCGTCGCGACCGCAACGTGCGCACCCCGCGGCGCGCGCTCGACTGCGCCGCGCATGTCGTCGTCGCTGAGCGACACCTCGAGCCGCATCTCCTCCCAACCCGCGAGTGACGGATCCGCGACCAGCGCCACTGCGAGCGCATCGTTCACGACGCATCCGTCGAAGTGCTCGTATTCCTTGTGGAAGTCCGCATAGAACCGAAGCGCATCCGCCCAGAAGCGCGCCTGTGGATCGCTCTCCCCAGCCTCGGCCAACGCGCGAATTGCGCTCCCCGGAATCGCAATCCGCCGCGTGACATCGAGTGGCACGAGCCGCAGATCGAGATGCGCACGCAACACGAAGTCCGCAGCTTCGGGGTCCGACCACCAGTTGAACTCGCTCCGCGCGGTCTGCGTCCCCGGCACACCAAGCGCGCCGCCCATCACGAACACCGTGCCCAGCGCGTCGGCGATATCCGGCGCGAATGCGAGCGCCGTCGCGAGGTTCGTGAGCGGGCCGAGGCAGCACATCGCGAGCTTCCGCTTGCCCCGCACCTGCGCGATGATCGCGTCCGCCGCTCCATCCGCTTCGTGCTCCGCTGGATGGACCGGGATCACGTGGCCGAGCCCCTCGGGCCCGTGCGTCTCGCGGGCGGGGCGAGCGTCGCGAGCTATCGGCGCGGCGGCCCCGGAAGTGACCGGTGCGTCGATCCCCGCAATGGACGCGATGAGTCGCGCGTTCCGTGTGGCGCGGTCCACGTCCGTGTTGCCGTGCGACGTCGTGATGCCGACGATGCGGAGCTCGGGAAGCTTCGCCGCAAGGGCAAGCGCCACGGCGTCGTCGATTCCGGGATCGGTGTCGATGAGAACGGAAGCCGGCATGGACGCAAGATGGACACGTACCGCGTCGAGCGCCATTCGACAAAGCCATTCCTTCACCGGTTAGCTTGCGACCATGCATGCTCTGCTCCTCGCGCTTCAGCTTCGCACGATCACGATCGATCAGCGTCTCGCTGGCGACGCGCATCTCCGCGTCGGCGACACCGCGGTCGTCTCCGCGACCACGGGCACGGGTGGCGACTCCGTGGTGATCGCCGCGATCGTGGGCCGACGCGCCGATCCGAGCGAGATCGCGCGCAGCGAGTACCGCGCGCATCTCCATCTCGATCAGCTCCAGCGTATCATCGGCTACGGCGATCGGGTCGACCGTTTCGCCGTCTCCACGCGCGGCGACTCCGCTGCCGATTCCGCCGTGAGTGCGATCAACGCGGCCGCGTTCGGTTTCCGCGCCTATCGCTCGCGCGACATCGCAGTGGAGACTTCGGAGACGTTCGCCGTGGTGAGCCGCTTTCATCGCGCCATCGGCGTGATCACGATCGTGGCGAGTGCAGTGTTCCTGCTGTGCATCCTGCTGCTCAAGGTCGATGAGCGACGACGCGACGTCGCCGCGCTCCGCCTGCTCGGCATCTCGCGGCGATCCGTGATGCTTTCCGTCGTGATGGAGGCCGCCTTCGTGTCGGTGATCGGCAGCGGCGTGGGCGTCGCGATCGGATGGGTGACGTCGCTCGCCGTGAACTGGCACTATCAGGCGCGCTACCAGACGCCGTTGCGCTTCGCGCTCGTCACCAGCGACATCATCCTCTTTGCCGTGTCGCTCTCACTCGTGCTCGGCGTCGCAGCCGGCGCACTCGCCGCGCGGAGACTCGTTCGCACGCACCCGCTCGTTCTGCTCGGCCGCTGATGCGACTGCTGCTCGCGTTCGCATCGCTGCGGCGCAATCGCGCGCGCACGCTCCTCGCCGTGCTCGGCGTCGCCATCGCGGCGGCGATGCTCCTCGACATGGTCATGCTCGCCACCGGCATGCGCGAGTCCTTTCGCGCGCTGCTCTTGAGCCGCGGCTTCCAGATGCGTCTCACGCCCCGCGGCACGCTTCCGTTCGATACCGAGGCGTCCATCGCCGGCGCGTCAACGATCACGAGCAGCCTCCGCGCCCGCCCCGAGATCGATCTCGTGAGCCCCGTGCTCGGCGCGTCCGTCCACGTGCTCCGGGGCGATTCGTCGATCACCACGTTCGCGCTCGGCGTCGACGCCACATCGCAGGGCGACTACCAGCTTGCGGAGGGGCGCGATGCGATCGCGCCGAACAGCTTCGTCGCCAACGATGACTTCCTTCGCGCCACCAGGGCGAAGGTCGGTGACACGCTCCGCATTGCAGCCGGCTTCGATCCGCAGCTTCGCACGCACTCCGGCGAGCGTGCCCTCGTCGTGGCGGGCCGCGCGCGCTTCCTCTACCTCGCGGCCGGTCAGCTCGCGGTCGCAATCCCTCTGCGCACGCTTCAGGAGATGACCGGCGCTGCTCACGAGGACCGCGTGTCGCTCTTCATGGTGAGGCTTCGCGACACGAGCACGACGGCGAGCGTGAAGGAATGGATGCGCACCGCACTCCCGACGATCGACGTCATCTCCACAGCCGATGCGATGGCGCGCGTCGACGAGAGGCTGAGCTACTTCCGCCAGCTCAGCGCAATCCTGGGCGCGGTCAGCCTGATCGTCGGCTTCCTGCTGGTGACCACGCTCGTCACCGTGTCCGTGAACGAGCGGGTGGGGGAGATCGTCGTGATGCGCGCGATCGGTGTGTCGCGCGCGCACGTCGTGCAGCAGATCGTGCTCGAGGGCACGGCGATGAGCATCACCGGCGCGGTGCTCGGCACCGGGCTCGGGCTCGTGACCGCGCGCTACCTGAACGCAATTCTGTCGCGCTTCCCGGGCCTTCCGTCGGCGATCGATTTCTTCCTCTTCGAGCCCCGTGCTGCCTGGACCGCCATCGGGCTCCTCGCAGCCTGCGGCGTGCTGGCCGGGTTGTACCCCGCGTGGCGCGCAGCGTCGCTTCCGCTGGCGAGCACGCTCCGCGAGGAAGCCGTCGCATGACGGCGCTCGTTCGGGCCCGCGATGTGCGTCGTGATTATCCGCTGGAGCGGGACGCCGTGCACGCCCTGCGGGGGGTGTCGCTCGAGATCGAAAAAGGGGAGTACCTCGCGATCGTCGGGCCGTCCGGATGCGGGAAGTCGTCGCTTCTGAACCTGTTGGGAGCGATCGATGCCCCTACGAGCGGCACGGTCGAGATCGAAGGACGGAACGTCGGCACGCTCGGCGACCGCGAGGTCACCGAGTTCCGCCTGCGGCACATCGGATTCGTCTTTCAGCGGTTTTACCTCTTGCCTATTCTCACGGCCAGGGAGAATGTCGAGCTGCCGATGGCGGAGGCCGGGGTGCCTCCGGCGGAGCGACGGGAGAGAAGCACGGAGCTGTTGCGATACGTGGACCTGGGAGATCGCGTACGACATAGGCCGTCGCAGCTGTCCGGCGGCGAGCAGCAGCGGGTTGCGATCGCACGCGCGCTCGCGAATCGCCCGGCGCTGCTGCTCGCCGACGAGCCGACCGGTGAGCTGGATGCACGAACCGGGCAGGAGATCATCTCGCTGTTCGGCCGGCTGAATGCGGATGGAACGACGGTGGTCGTCGTCACGCACGACGAGAGTCTGGCACGGGCGGCGCGACGCGTGGTGCACATGCGCGATGGTCAGATCGTTCAGGATGGTGAGGTGCCACATGGATGAGCGGATGATGAAGGTGCGAATCATGCCGGCCGGCGATATCCCGGGAGTCGCGACCTCGCGTCAGTGGCCGCTGTCCACCCTCGTGGCCTATCTGTTCGACGGACGAAGCTGCGATGAGGTTCGCGAGCTCCTCGCGACGGGCGAGGGCACTGCCCATGGCAACGAAGTCTCGTGGACCCCGCTGTCGCTCACGGCAAAGGAGCTCACGGAGATCGAATCGCGCTTTCCGAAGCCGCATCCTCAGCCCGCGCTCGCGTACGAACGTGCCACCTTCGTCGAGCTCGACATGCCGGCGCTCCAGCCCACGCTCAGCGTTCCGATCCGTGGCGACCAGCCGCTGGTGGAAGGAATTGCGCAGCGCGCGGCATATCTCGCGTTCGACTACGGACCGTGGGCCGATGTGTACGTGAGCACGCTCACGCGCGAGGAAGCGGCGGAGCTGCTCGCCGATCCCGCGCGCCGCGTGCACGATGCGGGCGAGGCGGAGCTCGCGAATCGCATCATCGGCGAGGACGATGCGGCGCTGCGCTTCGCCGTGCCGCGCCCTGAAAGTCCGCCACCCTGGCGAGAGCTGCGCGCGTGATCACGCTGATCGCGCTGCGGAATCTCGTCCATCGTCCGCTCCGCTCGCTCTTCCTGCTGTTCGGCTACTCGCTCGGTGTCGGTGTCATGATCGTGCTGCTCGCGATCGGACAGGCGATGCTCTCGCAGGCACGTGACGAAAAGCTCGTAGGCGGCGGGCAGGTGACGGTGCTCCCCGAAGGGATGGACATCGAGGTAATGAAGACCGGCGGCGTGGGCGGTCTCTTCTTCTCCATTGCGAACGCGCGCTTCATCTACCGGCAGCTGCTCGCATCGCCGCGTCTTTCGCACGATGTCGCGACGGTCGCTCCGCAGATCGACGGCAAGCTGCTCTATCTTCGCGCGCACGGCACCGAGCGCACGGTGCGCGCGGCGGGGGAGATCCCGTCGCACAGCGCCTCGGTAGATGCGCTCCCGCCGCTCATCTCCGGTGCCTGGCGCGACGACGATGGCGACCGCCGCTGGGCATCGCCGACGCCGCACGAGCTCTACTCGAGCATCGACCACTTCCACATGCCGCCCGCGCACGTCGCGCATCCGGAGAGCTGGGCCGAGTGGCACTACTTCAACGTGCTGTCGCCGAGCGGAAAGAAGTGGGCGTTCATCTCGTACATCGTGGGTGGAGATGTGCGCGGCGAGAAGTGGGGAGGGCAGGTGGCGGTGAGCGTGCGGGAGGAGGGCGGTCGCACGCGCCGCTTCACCTCGAACGTGCGCAGGGAGCAGGTGCACTTCTCGACCGACAGTGCGGATCTCGAGATCGGCACGTCATCGGTGCACCTGCTTCCCGACGGCCGCTACGCATTGCGCAGCTCGGCGTTGGAGAACGGCAAGGGTGCACCGCTTCGTCTCGATCTCGTGGTCACACCCGCTCCGAACATTTTCTTTCCCGGCGCGTCCATCGCCGAGTGCGCGGACACGGACGAGAGCTGCCCGTTCGCGTCGGGTTACGCGGTGCCGGCGCTTCGCGCGAGCGCATCGGGGTCGCTGTGTGTGAGCGGCGAGTGCGAGCGCTACGACGAGGTGCAATCGTACCACGATCACAACTGGGGCGTGTGGCACGGTGTGTCGTGGGACTGGGGCGCCACGCGCGCGGGTGCGTACACGTTGCTCTACGGTCGCGTCGCGCCTCCGGACAGTGTCGGCACCACGCAGCCGTTCTTCGTCTACCTCACCGACTCCCTGGGCTTTCGCGCGCTCTTCCGCCCGCACGAGATCGCATACGTGGACGGCCGCACCATCGAGATTGGCGGCCGCGAGGTGCGCGTACCGAGCCGCGCGGTGATGCAGGACGCGCGCGGCGCCGACACGCTCCGCATCGAGCTCGAGATCGAGGATGCGATCGGCAGCGATACCCGCTCGTCCCTCATCGAGCGCGGCGATGCGGCGGATGCGCGGCGAATTCTCAAGCCGTATTTCATCCAGATGAAGGGGCTCGCCCGCATCAGCGGGCGTGTGGGTGGCGCACCGGTGTCGGGCAATGGTGCCGGCTTCTTCGAGACGTACCGGTAGTGATCCCTCGCGCCCCGATTCACATCCCACCATCATGCCCACCATGAGCACACAGAGCGCAGACCTCGAGCTCGTACATCGCTTTTCGACCGGGGAAGGACGCAACGCTCGCACGACGCTGCTCCTGCTGCACGGTACGGGCGGCGACGAAAACGACATGATCCCGCTGGGCGAATCACTGCTCCCCGGCGCCGCGATTCTGAGCCCGCGCGGTGCTGTGCGCGAGCGGGGCATGCCGCGATTCTTCGCGCGGCTCGCGGAAGGTGTGTTCGATCTCGAGGACCTCGCGCTCCGCACACAACAGCTCATTCGCTTCGTGAACGGCGCGGTCGCGAAGTACGAGCTCGATGCATCGCGGCTGATCGCCGTCGGATTCTCGAATGGCGCGAACATCGCCGCCAGCGTGCTGCTCACGGGACCGTCCGTGTTCTCGCACGCGATCCTCTTTCGTGCGATGGTGCCATTCGAGCCGCGCCAGCCCGCGAAGCTCCCGGGCACGCCCGTGCTCATGAGCTCCGGCGAGTGGGACCCTATCGCCACCCCTGAACAAGCACGCCAGCTGCAATCATTGCTGACCGCAGCCGGCGCGAATGCGACACTCAACTTCTTCGATGCAGGTCACGAGCTGACGCACGGCGATGTCTCCGCCGCGGCCAGCTGGATCGCCGCGCTTACTTCGCCGCCGCCGACGCCAGCTCTGCAGGCGTGACGAGCGCGGGGAGTCCGCGCGCGATTTCCTCCCGGTGCGGCTCGAGCCACGGCGGAAGGATGAGATCCCTCCCCAGCGTCTCCATGTTCTCGTCGATGCCGAAGCCCGGACCATCCGTTGCGAGCTCGAACAGCGCGCCACCCGGCTCGCTGAAGTAGACGGACTTGAACCAGAAGCGATCGATCACTTCGGTGGTCTGCGTTCCAACCTCGTGCAGGCGTTTGCGCGCCGTGAGCTCCGCCGCGTCGTCCGCGACCCGCCACGCCACATGGTGCACGCGTCCCGTTCCCCACGCGCCGCGCGCGACGTTCGGAAGCTCCTCGACATCGAGCACGC
>JBDTXN010000100.1:0-10776 GCA_040006175.1 Gemmatimonadota bacterium
CCGGCATCGACCTCGCCGTTCACGACCGCGTCCTCGATCTGATCGAACGGCGTCATCACCGCCTCGAAGTCGGGCTCGTAGAGCTGGAGGGCGAGATACGCGGTGGTGAGCGGGCCCGGAACGGCAATGCGCTTCCCCCGCACGTCGGCTCGCGTCATTGGTGTGCGCGCGACGAGGCGGGGGCCGTAGCGATCTCCCATCGATGAGCCGTGCGGCAGCAGCGCGTAACGCTCGGTCAAATACGCGTACGCGTGAATCGAGACGGCGGTGACCTCGAGCTCCGCCTTGAGCGCGCGCTGATTGAGCGACTCGATATCCTGCAGCTCGTGCACGTAGCGAAGGTCGCCCGTATCGATTTTCCCCTCGGCGAGCGCATAGAACATGAAGGCGTCGTCGGAGTCCGGGCTGTGCGCGACGTGAATCGTCTTGGTGGGCATGTGGCGGGATGAGTGTGCGTGCGAGCGAACGCGGACGCTACTTGCCGCGTGCGAGCGCGTCTCGAATGTCGGCGATGTGCCGTTCGTATTCCGGGAGCTTCTTCGCGAGCTCCGATTTTTGAGAGGCGAGGAGCCTCGCGCGAAACGCTTTCGCTCCCGCGCTGTCGTGGAGAGAATCCGCGGCCTGCATCGCCAGGAGGAGGCCGAGCAGGTGGGTAGGCTGTTTCGCGAGTATGCTGTCCGCTTCGCTCTTGGCCGCCGGAAAGGCGCCGGCGACCTGCGCGATGCGGCCCATGTCGAAGCGAGCATCCGCATCTGGATTCGGGATCATCTCGTACGCGGACATCGCCATCGGCGCGAAGAACTGCACACTGTCCTTTTTGCCCTCGGTATCGAGGCGCATGATGCGGTCGAAGAGACGGTCGGCCCGCTCGCGCGGTGACATGGTCGAGATGTCGGGGGCGCGGACGCCGGCCGCCCCGGCATCGGGGGCTCGACCGCCATCGGGCTGGCCCTGTCCGTCGGGCTGGCCTTGCGGCGCCCCCTGCGCTTGCGCCTGGGACTGGGCGGCATCTACCGGCGGAGAGGAGCGGAAGCGCTGGCCAGCGAGCAATGCTATCAGGCAGACCAGCGCGATGCCGGCGATCGCCCATGGAAGCGTCGTCGAGGTCGCATCGGGGCGACGCGCGCCCATCGCGCCCGCCGCGGTGCCGCAGCGATGGCAAAACTTCGCGCCGGGCGTGAGGATCGTGGCGCAGGCGGCGCAGCGCGAACCGGCCAGCGGCGAGCCGCAGCTCGCACAAAAATGCCCGCTCGCGGGGGCGCCGCAGGCTGGACAGGGCACCGCTGCAGGCGCGGGCGCCGATCCACTCGAGGAAGGAACCGTCATGCGATGAAATCTAGTCCGAGTTGAAGGCTCGCGCCCGGCGACGATATTTCGCTTTTCAGGCTCCATCCCGCACTGCTTCCAGACATGTCACGACCCTTGCCCGCCCTCGAGATCTCTCGCGTGGACCCCCGCGAGCCTGACGCGGCCGCGCTCATACGCGCGATGACCGAGGAGGTGACCGCGATCTACGATCACACGATCGATGGGGCCGGGAACTTCAAGCCGGAGGATGTGCTCGTTCCAGGCAGCGGATTTCTGGTGGGGCGCGTAGAAAATGAGGCCGTCGCGTGCGGCGGCTACCGGCCGCTCGAGCCGGGGATCGCCGAGATCAAGCGGATGTATGTGTTGCCGGAGCACCGGGGTCGCGGCTACTCGAAGGCGATGCTGGTGACGCTCGAGCGAATGGCGAAGGAGAGTGGATACGAGGCCGTGCGGCTGGAAACCCGTCATCTGCAGACCGCTGCGATCGCGCTGTACGAAGGGCTGGGCTACGCTCGCATTGCCAATTACGGAAGGTACGAGGGAAAGCAGAACTGTCTCTGCTACGAAAAGGTGCTCAGCGCCCCGGCTTCACATCGGAACGATTCGACCGGGGAATAAAACCCGGGCGATCGAGGTCTGATAGCTGGAGCCTGCAGCGCACCTCGATTTCGAAAGGCACATGAACTGGTACTTCTGCTGTCGTACGCGTTGGACGACCGGATTGCACGTTGCCCGCTGACCCGCGATTCGAGCGCCTGGTGATGCCGCATCTCAATGCGGCGTACACACTCGCGCGCTATCTCACGAGAGATGTGAGCGAGGCGGAGGATGCGACACAGGAGGCGATCCTGCGTGCGGTGCGCTACTTCCACACGCTGCGGAACGACGATGACGCGCGGGCGTGGCTGCTCGCGATCGTGAGACGCGAGTGCTACGGCGGTCGCCGGCAGCGGATCGACACCGTGGCCTTCGACGATGTGGCTGAGCTGCAGCTCGTGGACAAGGGTGCGCCACCCGATGCAGCGGCCGACCGTTCGATTCTCCAGCATCGCATTCGCGAAGCGGTGTCCACGCTGCCGGATGGGTTGCGCGAGACGCTGATCCTTCGCGAGCTGCAGCAGTGCTCCTATGACGAGATCGCCAGGATCACCGAGGTCCCGCTCGGCACCGTGATGTCACGACTCTCGCGTGCACGGGCGCGGATGGCTGAGGCGCTGGGAAGTCTCGTGACGTTCGAGGAGGGATACGGATGACCGCACCCACACCGAATTCGCTAGGCGACGCCATTCGTGAGGCGCTGCCCACGTACGAGGCACCGGAGTCTCTGCGCGCGTGGGCACGCGCACAGGCGTCGAACGAGGCTCAGCTTCACGCGCGTTCGGGCCGACGCACTCTTCCACGCCTCGCATACGCCGCGGGGCTCATCGCCGCGCTGGCCCTCGGCTGGACGGGGCAGCGCGTCTACGCATCGAGAAACGGCTCGGGTGCGCGGCAGGAGCTCGTCACTGCGCTCGTGGACACGCACGTGCGATCGCTGATGGCGGATCACCTCACCGACGTGCTGTCGAGCGATCATCACACGGTGAAGCCGTGGTTCGCGGGGAAGGTGCCGTTCGCGCCGAGCGTTCCGGAGCTGCAGGCGGAGGGATTCCCGCTGATCGGCGGCCGCGCGGAGTTCGTGGCTGGACACATGGCGGCCGCGCTCGTGTACGGTCACGGACCCCACACGATCAACCTCTTCATCTGGCCGGCGACGGCGAAGGACATCGGAGCAGCGTCGGAGTCGTACGACGGCTACTCGCTCGTGCACTGGTCTGATCGCGGCCTGGTCTACTGGGCCGTGACGGATGCGGCGGCCGCGGAGCTCGACGCATTCAAACGAGCGTACACCGCCTCAGCGCAATAGGGGTGCGGCG
The DNA here is from genome assembly GCA_040006175.1 of Gemmatimonadota bacterium. Classification (GTDB taxonomy): domain Bacteria; phylum Gemmatimonadota; class Gemmatimonadetes; order Gemmatimonadales; family Gemmatimonadaceae; genus FEN-1250. The sequence goes on from JBDTXN010000100.1 coordinate 3,225, forward strand.
TTGCTACTATCGGCCATCGTCGTGCGCGTGGCCCCTTTCGCGGCTGCATCACGCTCGGCAAGCAGCTTCGCAACGACCTTGTCCTGCTCGTCGTACCGCCCCTCGCCGAAATTGTAGAAGCGCAGCTTTCCCGTGGCGTCCGCGAAGTAGGCGGCCGGCCAGTACTGATTGTGGTACGCGTTCCAGATGCGGTTGTCGTTGTCGATCACGACGGGGAAGGTGATACCCAGACGCTTCACTGCATCTCGCACGCCCTGCGGCACGCGCTCGGGCGAGAGCTCCGGCGTGTGCACGCCCACCACCACGAAGCCACGATCCTTGTACTTGGCGTAGAGCTCCTTCACGTGGGGCAGTGCGTTGAGACAGTTGTAGCACATGAACGTCCAGAAATCGACGAGCACGACCTTTCCCTTGAGCGACTCGGGAGAGAGCGCGCCGGAGTTGATCCACTCGGTGCCCCCATCGAAGCCGGGCATGGATCCATCGAGCTTGTCGAGATGTATCGAAGCCGCGAGCGCATCCTCCTCGGCCGCGAACTCGTCGAGCGACATTCCCGGCGGATGCGGATGTACGCGTTCCGGCGTGAGCGAGGACACGAGGCGCTCTTCGGCGCTCGCCGTCTTCACCAACCCTCCCTTTCCGAAGAGGATCTGGTCGTAGCCGAAGAAGATCGCGACGACGGTCACGATCGTCGCGACGCCAAACACGCGCCGCACCGCGATCTCGGTTGCGCCTGCACGTTTGATACGCGCGATCAGTTGCGCACCGACTGAGAGAACGGCAGCGAGCGACATGGCGGCTCCGAGCGCAAAGGTGAGGAAGAGTAACGCAGCGCGCGGCGCATCGGTCGTGGCGGCCGCCGCAATGAGAACGCCGAGAATCGGACCGGCGCACGGTGCCCAGAGCAGTCCAACCGCCATGCCGATGACGACGTTCCGGAGCGGCGTGGTAGAGGTGGCATCGCCGTGCGCACGGAGCAGTGCGGCTCCGGCGCGCGTGGCGGGGCGTGCAACCCATTCCGCGGCGCGAGAGGAGATGAGCGTGATGCCGACGAGCGCGAATGCGGCGAGCGCGATGTCGCGCCCGATGATGTTCGCGACGATCAGCCACTGCGCCGTCGCGGTGGCGATGAGCGCCGCCGCGGTGAATGCGATCGCGAGGCCCCCGAGCATGGGAGCGGTCTCGCGCACGAAGCTTCGTCCCGAACGGGCGAACACCAACGGAATGATCGGGAGGATGCACGGGCTCAGAATCGTGAGCACCCCTCCCAGAAACGCCAACACGAGTACGAGCATCGACACCGGCTCCTTTCGAGTTCTGAAATATGAGCAGCTGTCGTACACCGGACGAACGAAAAGGTCCTACGGAGCGCCGGTCGTACCCCGCACTGCAGGCGACGAGCTGTCGTGGGTGGCAATCGTCGGCCTGATGCCGGGGACGACGTCGGTAAGAACGACCCCATCCAGGCGTTCCGTCGGCCGCACTCCAAGATACGCCGCGAGTGTCGGTGCGATGTCCACGGTGCGGGCCGCGCGAGTGAATGTACGCGCCGGTATGCGCGGGCCCATGAATGCGATCGGCACTCCAACATCCAGAGCGTTCAGCGTGCCGTGCTCGGCCGAGAGCTTGCCCGACGACCAGACGAAGTTCGGGCTCGCGACCGCGCAAATGAGCCAGCTGACGTCCTTCGGAATCGCGTTCCGCCAGCGCAGAGCATCGATGTCGGCATGGCTCGCGCTTGCGAGGGTACGCGGGGTGTAGATGCGGCGGATGCCGCTCCGCCCCTTGAGACGCAGCGCGATGGCGCGAGCGACGCTGTCGACGTCGAGTCCCCGTGCGCGAAGCGCTGCGGTGTCCGCCGTGAGCAGCCCGTTGCCGAACTCCAGCGCGAAATCCACGTCGTAGCGCGAGGTGAGATCCGCGGATGTGGTGCGGGCGATGTCGTCGAGAGAGATGCGGCCTGCGGTCACGTGCTTGACGGACGTGAGATACTCCGGGAAAGACGTCACGCCATGATCGGAGGTGAGCGCGAGCACGATGCGATCAGCCGGGACGAACGTCGAGAGCGAATCCAGAAAGGCGCCGAGCCACTTGTCGAGGTGCAGGAAGTGGTCGTGCATTTCACGCGAGTCGGGTCCGTACGCGTGGCCGACGGCATCGGTGGTCGAGAGCGAGATCGAGAGCAGGTCGGTCGCGTCGCCCTTGCCCAGCGATTGTGCGCGCACGCCATCGAGCGCGAACGCGAGGGTCAGCGAATCCATCCACGGATAGCTCGAGAGCTGATCGCGAACTTCCTTGGCGGTGGAGGGGAGCGCGTGCGGAAAGGTGAAATCGCTGCCACCGTGCTCGAACGGCATCGAGTCCGGCTCGTTGTACTCGGATTCAGGGCGGAGCAGCTCCCACTTCGATCCTGCCAGCGCGTCGATGCCATGCCCGGAGTTGAAGTCCGTGACCCACCGGGGAAGCGTGTCGCTATAGTAGCGGCTCGTGGTGAAGCCGCTATCGGACCACCAGAACACCGAGCCCTTCGCGCGGCCCACCGGTAGAATCGCACCGCGATCCTTGCGGGAGACCGAGAGCACGCGTGAGTGCGGGTCACGTGCGACCATCCAGTCGAAAAGCGTGGTGCCGAGGAAGCGTCGCGGCGACGCGCCCGGTCCCTTCGAGTTGATGAGAGGTGACAGCGGGTCCGAAACGCCGCGATCGTTGCTCACGACACCGGTGTGCGTGGGCTCGCGCCCGGAAAGCATGGTCGAGTGACCTGGCGCCGTTTCCGTATTCGCGTGATTCTCCAGCCCGTTCGGGAAGAACGCACCCTGTGCGCGGATGCGGCCAAGGCCTCCGGTGAGCTGAGAATGCCAGCGTTCGAAGTAGTCGGGGCGCATCTGGTCGATCGCGATGAACACGACGAGCGAGGTCTGCGTGGTCGCGCCCGCGGTCGACGCGGTGCGCGTGCCTGGCGCGAAGCGCAGCAGCGTGAACGTCCCCGGAGTGATCTCGCCCTTCGATTTCGCGCCCCCTGCCGCTCGCTGCTCACGCTTCGCAGTGACGAGAAAGAGCTCGTGCGTGGATGGGTCCATCGTCATCGTCTTCGCGCCCGGCTGCGTCTGCACCGTGTCGAGCATGACCAGCGAATCGCCACGCTCGCCAAGCACGTTCATCGTTCCGTCACCGTTCGAAACGAACACGAGATGGCGGTCGGCATCGAACACACTCGCATCGACGTGGTCGCCGATCTTGAAAGACTGCACCACGTGTCCGGCGTCTGCGTCCACAACCGCGAGCACGTGATTGCGGCAGCCGAGGAAGAGCCGGCGGCGCTCGCGATCCATGGACAGTGCTGACGGCGTGGCGCACGGCGACACGGGCCAGCGGTGCTCGACTGCGAGCGAGTGCGTATCGATCTCGACGAGCTCGCTCGTGGTCTCGATGTTCACGAACAGGTGCCCGCGACCGTCGGCGACTGCGAACTCCGGGCCGCCGCCGAGTGCGATAGTTCCAGCGACCGATCCGTTTGCTGCATCGATCGCCGTCGCGCTCTTGCCGTCCGCGTTCATCGTGAACACGCGTCCCGACACGGAGTCGAACACGATGGCATCAGGATCGCCGCCGGTCGTGACCTTGCCAAGGATGCGACGCGTGTCGAGCGCGAAGATCGTCACGCTCGAGTCGTCGCCTTCGCTGATGAAGCCGCGGCCAAGTTGCGGCGCGAAGGCGATACCGTGTACGCCGGGCGTCTTGTGGATGGTGTCAACGATCTTGCCGGTCGCGGGATTCACGACGAGGACATCGCGCTCGTGCGAGATGTAGACGAGGCGCGAATGTGGCTCGAAGGCGAGATAGTCCCAGCCCTCCGCGCTGCCGAGGGGCATGCGCGCGGCGAGGTGAAAGCCGGAGTAGCTCGAGCTCGTGTGCTGCGCGCGCAGATGCGGCGCCGCGCAGATTGAAAGGGCGGCGAGGAAAGGGATCAGACGTCGGTGCATGGAAGCTCGCGGAGAAGATGAAATGAGTGCGGCCGTGGTCCGTTGGCCACGACCGCACTCATGAAAGTAGCAGCGACTAGAATCCGTACTTCGCGCCGAAGATCACGCTGCGGCCGTAATACTCGCGCTGAATGTTGAACTGTGAGCCCGGCCTTCCGTTGAAGAATCCGAACACCGCGTTGTTGAGATTGAGCCCCTGGAGCTGTAGCGCGACATCCCGCGTCACGTTGAAGATCACCGACGCGTCGATCTGCGAGTGCGCGTAGAAGTACGTGTCGCCGCCGGCGGTAGCGCTTCCATCGGCGTAGCTGACGATGTTCGCGCCCTGGTACTGCCACGCAGCGCGCAGCGAGAACCGGGGGCTGTCGTACACGAGCGCGACGTTCGCGATGTCCGGTGACTGCCGCGGCAGCGCGACTGATCGCGAGGTGGTCAACCCGATGTTCCCATCTTCCGAAGCGTCCTGAAGCAACGTTGCCTTGGACCACACGTGGGTCCAGTTCACATCGAAGCCGAGTCCCTGCAACGCGCCCGGGAGGAACCAGAGATGCTGCGCGTAGTCGGCCTCGACGCCGGTGAGATGCCCATTGCCTCCGTTCACCGGCAACGACACGTAGTTGCCGTCGAACTGCGTAGCCGGGCCGTTGTAGATCGCGATCCTGTCGTACTGGAAGCCGTTGATCTGCTTGTAGAACAGCCCGCCCGATACGATGCCGGCCGCGGGGAGGTAGTGCTCGAACAAGAGGTCGTAATTCCACGCGTGCTGCGGCTTGAGGTCCGGATTACCAGCGGATGCCGCATTCGTAATCGTGTTGCACACGCCGCCACACGTCTGGCCGGAGATGTGCGGGGCCAGATCGTAGTAGTTCGGCCGGGCGATCGCACGCGTCACGGCGGCGCGAACGTTGGTGACGCTTCCCAGCGCATAGCGAAGCTGCAGGCTCGGAAAGAGATCCGTGTAACTGGACGTGCCCGACACGGTGGACACCGACGTGTTGCCGGTCGTCGTGTCCGTGCCCTCCTGATGTCCGGTGTAGTTCACGCGCGTGTTCTCTACGCGCAACCCGACGTTGACCCGTAGCCGTCCCACATCGACGGTGTTCATCACGTAGCCGGCGTACACCTTTTCGGCACCCTTGAAGCTGCTGATCAGGTTGTCGAGCGAATCGGTCGCGTTTTCGAATCCGGATGGATTCGCGTTCTCGGCGCCGTGCACCGTGTTGTCGCCCGGGACGGGGCCGAGCGAGTATGCATTCGTGACGTTGTCGTAGAAGTGCGGATCCGAGAAGCCACCCATCGCCTGCGCGAGCGCGTAGTCGGTGACCGCATTGAATCGCGTGTTGGCCGCGCCAAAGTCTTTCCGCTCATCACGAACCTTTACACCGAACTTGATAGCGCCGGGCGTGCTGGTCGACGTGTAGTGCCACGTCGCGTCGAGCTGGCCGCCCAAGTCGCGACCTGTGGTGAGCCCATCGCTCGTGGTGTAGCGCGAGAGGAGATAGTTCTGCGGGTTCACCGCGTTCGCCGCGTCCGTCGCGTTCAGGTAGTGATACACGGGCACCTCCGGATTCCTCGCATCGAGCGCGAGTCCCGACAGGTCATCGCCCTTGTACTTGAACGGGCTCGTGCGATAGTCGCTCACCGACTGCCGCGTGCCCGCGTAGTTCAGCGCGAGATTGAAATCGAGCAGGCCGATCGTCTTTGCGCCTCCGCCGCTGAAACCGTAGAGCTGCTCCGTCGGGCGCCGCTGCGAGACTTCGCGCGAGGCTCCGATATCGGTGCCCGTCGCGGTGGCGCCGCTCACGTTCTCGATTCCATCGGCGCTGATGTCGTAGCGGTATCGCGTGCCCCAATTCTTGAAGAGGCTGAACAGCCCTCGCACGTACGCGGAACCGCCATCGCGAAAGCGATAGTCGAGCTGGCCGCCGGCGCCGTAGCGCTCGCGATAATAGGTATAGTCGCGCTCGTCGAATTCCACCGGGATCGAGTGGCCGGCGTCGTCAACCGTCCATCCGAGCTCGACGTCGTTGATCACGCGGTTGTTCCTGTCGTACGATCCGCTGAAGAGAGCCCCGAGCCGCTTATCCTCGCCGAAGCGGCCGCCGAAGGTCCCGCTTCCCTGTCCCTGGCGGTGACTGAGAAGCGTCGACTGACCGAGCTGTCCCGACAGGTAGCCGCGCGGTGCGCCCTCGGGAATCTTCGTGACGAGATTCACCGATCCGCCGATTGCGTCCGCCTCCATGTCCGCCGTCAGCGTCTTCGTCACCTCGATCGCGCCGAGGAGATCCGTCGGCACGTCATCGAGCTTCGCGATGCGGTCGCCCTGTGACGTTCCAGGAATGTGCACGCCATCCACGGTGACGTTCGAGAGCCGCGGCTCCGTTCCGCGTATCTGCACGAACTTTCCCTCGCCCTCGTCGCGTTCCGTGGAGACGCCCGGGATGCGGGCTGCGGCTTCGGCGGCGTTCGCATTCGGCAGCGCTCGAATCTCATCGCCCGACATTACCGTCACGATGTTGTCGGCCTTGCGCTGCTTGTCGAGCGCGGCCTGCGGCGTCTCATTGAGTCGCGGCGATGCGGTGACGACGATCCGCGCGAGCTCCACAGGAATCGCGCGCAGAACGATGTCGTGCTGCGCGCTCTGCGCCCCGTCGATCGTGACGACGAACGTATCGGTGATGAAGCCCTGCCGCCGCACGATCACCGAGTGTTGGCCCGGCGCAATGCCGGCGATCCGATAGCGTCCGTCCTCGCCGCTCACGGCACCCTCACGCGTATCGACCACGTGGAGCATCGCGCTCGGCACCGGCGCGGATGCAGAGTCGGTCACCCTGCCGACGAGCGATCCCGCCTGGTCCTGCGCCATCGATCTCGACGCGCTCATCATGAGTGTGAGCGCGATTGCACTCCCGGCGATCGTACTCGAACACCAACCTGACTTCACCGACTCGACTGACCTCATCTCTCCCCCGGAGTTCGTGTAAAGGCCCGGAGGGAACATCGGCTTGCCCGATCACCATGTCGCGACGAAAAGTCGGTGACTGCGTCACGGCTGCGCGACGGTCAGGAAACGGGAGGCTGACAGGAAGGTGACAGAACGGAGAAAGGGCCGGCGCGAGTCCCGCGCCGGCCCTTCAACTCGAATTCCGCTTTCCGAACTTCCGTTACAATCGAGCGATCCGTTACAGAGGAAAGAGCATCTCGCGGTACTTGGGCAGCGGCCAGAGATCATCACTCACCGCGAGCTCCAGCGCATCGCTGATCTCGCGCACCTCCGCCATGCGATCGGCGCCGTCGGCGGTGAGCAGCTTCGCCTGCGCCTCGAGCTCCTCGTGCATCCCCTCGGCCTTCGCGCTCACCTTCCCGAGCGCGGCACGGCGCAACTGCAGCTGCTGCACCAGCTCCGCGATCGCATTCGCCGCGTCGAGCTGTGGCACCGTCTTGAGCCCCGCAGCCTTCGCATCCGCCGCGGACTTCGTGAGCGAGGCGAGATACGAGAACGACGCCGGAAGGATCATCGTGTCGACCATCTCCTCGAGCGTGTGGATCTCGATGAGCATGTCCTTCAC
>JBDTXN010000101.1:0-10737 GCA_040006175.1 Gemmatimonadota bacterium
TCGCTCCTCTCACGCGGCGACGCGCTCTCACGCACGCTGACCGCCCTCGAGCTTCTCGCATCCACTCACCCGTTCGTCGTGGTGCCGGGCGGCGGCCCGTTTGCCGACGTGGTCCGCTCCGTAGATGAACGGCACGCCTTGAGCCCCGACGACGCGCACTGGATGGCCATCCTCGGCATGGACCAGTACGCGCTCCTGCTCGCATCGCGCATCCGGAATGCGGAGCTCGTACATCGTCGCGGTGAGATCGCGCGCGCGCATGCGCGCGGAAGAATTCCGGTGCTCGCCCCATATCGCTGGCTGCGCGAAGCCGACCCACTGCCGCATAGCTGGGACGTGACGAGCGACAGCATCGCCGCCTGGATCGCAGGCGAGATCGGCGCACGGAAGCTGATTCTCATCAAGTCATCCACGCATGACCCGGATACCATCGTCGATCGCTACTTCGATCGCGCGCGCCCGCCCACCCTCGCGTGCACGGTATGCACGCCCGACATGCTCAGTGGAAGCTGGTTTCCCGCGTGAGCTCGCGCGTGATCGAATACGAGTCTCCCTGATGGACGCGCAGCAGATCGCGCGCGGCCACGAGCTCACGCACGCGGGCCTCGCGCACGCGCCCCTCACGCCCGCGCTCGCACGCCGCCCCTCGCACACCCACGATCTCCGCGCCGGCCTCGTATGCGAACGAGAGATCCTCGATGCTGATGCGTCCGGCCAAGGCGACCATCAGCGATCGCGCACGCGCCTCGCGCACCAGTGAGCCGAGCGCTGCGCGGCCGAGGCACCTGAACAGCCCCGCACCGTCCTTCCGCACGGTATCGACCAGCACACCCATCGCTCCCTCCGCCGCAGCCGCCGCCAATACAGCCTGCGGGGCCGCTCCGCCGACCTCATCCCAGTCGGCGTAGGCTACTGCTACTACGGCGCACGGCGCGGCTGGAAGCAGTGCACCCTCCATCACGCGCGCCAGTCTCGCACGAACGGCTACGGGTTCGCGCACATCGGCGAATCCCACCTTCACGAACGTGGCTCCCGCTTCGGCCGCCATCCGCGCTGCAGTCGCGAGCAGTTCCGCGTCTCCGGAGTCGCCCAGCGCGGCGCTCACCGGTCGCATGCCGCGCACCGCTGCCACGATCTTGCGCAGCACTCCCGTGTCCACCGCGCCGAGCGCGCCAAGCGATGGCTCCTTCGCGTCGATGATGTCGGCGCCGCCAGCGAGCGCGGCCTGCGCCTCCTCTTCATTGCGGACGCTCACCAACAGACGCATGCACTTCCCCCTTGTTCCGTCCACAATTCCGGCACTTATTAGAGCAGAGTCGTAGTGCAGAGTCGCCGGTAAGCTAGCACCACTTTCGGGAGCGCCACCAGTTGCCCGACGCAGTGAATTCCCTCGCCGGCAAGGTCGCGCTCGTGACCGGTGCGTCCACCGGCATCGGCCGCGCAATTGCGCTCGCACTCGCCCGTGCGGGTGCAGATGTCGCGATCACCTATCGCTCGGGCCGGCGCGATGCGACCGCGGTCGCCACGGAGATCGAGCGCATCGGCAGGCGTACGGCGGTGTTCCAGCTCGAGCTCTCCGATCCGGCGTCGATCTCGGGACTCGCGCGCGATCTCTCCGATCAGTTTGACCGCGTCGACGTCTGGATTAACAACGCGGGCGCGGATATCCTCACCGGCGATGACGCGAAAAAGTCCCGCCTCGAGAAGCTCGATCAGCTCCTCATGGTCGATCTGCGCGGCACCATCCTCGCGTCATGGGAAGCAGCGAGGGTAATGCAGGAACAGCCCGATGGTGGCGTGATCATCAACATGAGCTGGGATCACGTGCTGTTCGGGATGGAAGGCAGGAACCCGCAGATGTTTTCCGCCGTGAAAGGCGGCATCTTGAGCTTCAGCAAATCGCTCGCGCGCTCGATCGCGCCAAAGGTGCGCGTCAATATTCTCGGTCCGGGCTGGATCGAGACCGAGTTCGCCGCGACGACGATGGATCCCGAGTATCACCGCAACGTCGTTCAATCCACGCCGCTCGCTCGGTGGGGCACGCCGGAGGATGTCGCCCGCGCGGCGGTGTTCCTCGCGTCGCCCGACTCCGCCTTCATGACGGGACAGATGCTGATGATCGGCGGCGGAGTGGTCATGTGATGAACAATTCGAGGAGTCGAGTCTAATGGTCAGAAAGGATCCGACGTACAGCGAAGAGCAGATCGCCGAGAAGCTCCGCGAGATTCCGGGCTGGTACTACGAGGACGAGTGGATTCGTCGCCAGTACAAGACGGACGGCTGGCCGACCACGCTCATGCTCGTCAACACCATCGGGTATCTCGCAGAAGCGGCGTATCACCACCCCGATCTCAGCGTGACGTGGGCGAAGGTCGGGGTGAAACTGCAGACGCATTCCGCGGGCGGAATCACCGACAAGGATTTCGAGCTCGCGCGCAAGATCGATGAGGCCGTGCTCTGGCGCCCGGAGAGCGGTCGCACCACTGGCCTCGAAGGCACGCCGAACAAGTTCGTTCGGGGCGGCGATCCCAAGTAGGTGCCGACGGAAGTGTCAGCGACGGCAGCACCGTCGCGCGTCCTCTTCGTAACCGGGAAGCTCGCCGAGCCGGCGCTTCGTGGCGCGCTCGCATCGATGCAGGCGCCATTCGCATCGGAAGTTGCGATGCTCCCGATCACGGTCGCGGCGCTCATGACCACGGAGTGGATCGCGAAGCATCTCACCGTTCCCGCAGGCACGGATCTCGTGCTCATTCCCGGGCTTTGCGAAGGCGCCACCGCCCCAATCGCGGATCGCTTCGCCGTGCGAGTGGAGAAGGGTCCGAAAGATTTGCGCGAGATTCCCGAATATTTCGGGCAGGCCGCCGCGCGCCTGGACTATGGCGCCTGGGACATCCAGATCATCGCCGAGATCAACAACGCGCCGCGGCTGTCGCCCGATGCGATCATGCGCGAGGCGCTGCGCTTCCGCGACTCGGGCGCGGACTACATCGACATCGGCTGCACACCGGGGCTTCCGTTCCCGGAGCTCGGCACGGTCATCTCCGATCTCGTCGCGGCTGGGATGCGCGTGAGCATCGACACCTTCAACGCAGACGAGATCCGCACGGCTGTCAATGCCGGCGCGACGCTGGTGCTGAGCATCAACGGCGGCAATCTCGAAGTCGCTCGGGAGCTCGCGGGACGCGGCGTGCGCGTCGTTGCGCTTCCGGACTTCGGTGCGCCACTCGATACGATCGCGCCGACGCTCGAGCTCCTCACCACGCTCGAGGTGCCGTTCCTCATCGATCCCATCATCGAGCCGATCGGATTCGGCTTCACGGCGTCGATCGAGCGGTACGCGGAAGCGCGTCGCCGGTGGCCGGACGCGGAGATGATGATGGGAGTGGGAAACATCACGGAGCTCACCGCTGCCGACTCCACGGGAGTGAACGCGATCCTCATCGCGATCTGTCAGGAGCTGGGCATTCGCGCCGTGCTCACGACCGAAGTCATTCCGTGGGCGCACGGCTCCGTGCGCGAGATCGACATCGCGCGCCGCCTCATGCACCACGCGGTGAAGAACAAGATTGTGCCCAAGCGGGTCGACGATCGGCTCGTCACCGTGAAGGATCCCAAGATCCTCGAGTACGGAGAGGCGGAGCTGCGCGAGCTCCAGAGCCGCATCACGGATCCCAACTTCCGCATCTTCACCGATCGCGACACGATCACGGTGCTCAATCGCGATCTCTTCGTGCGCGGCACGGACATCCAGGAAATCTTCTCGCAGCTCGGCGTCGACGAAGCGACACACGCTTTCTATCTCGGGAAGGAGCTCGCGAAAGCCAAGCTCGCCATCACGCTCGGGAAGACCTATCGGCAGGAGGGCTCGCTCTCCTGGGGGTACCTGACGCCGCCCGACGATGTGAAGTCGGAGCACGTGAAGTTGACGCAGCGCTCGCGCAGGCGCGCCGCGCCCGAGGGCGATCCCGCAGCGTCATGAGCACGCCGATCGTCGAGGAGCTCACCCCCGTGCCGGACCCTGTCGAGAGCTGTGCGCGATTCAGGGGGCTTCCATACCTCCTCTTCCTCGACAGCGCCCGTGATCCCGCCCGCCTCGGGCGCTACTCGTTTCTTGCTGCAGATCCGGCGCTCGTGGTGCACGGCAAGGGCGCGCACGCATCCGTCCTCGACACGCGCAGCGGCACGAACACCCCGCTCGGCTCGCATGCGCTCGCGGGCGTCCGCGACCTGTTGGCCCCGCACATGACGGATCCGATCGAGGGCGTGCCGCCATTCCAGGGTGGAGCCGCGGGTTATCTCGCATACGACTGGGGGGCGGTACTGGAACGCCTCCCCTCGCCGCGCTACGACGATCTCGCAATCCTTGACGTCGTTTTCCCAATCTACGATTGGGTTATCGCCTGGGATCACCTCGAGCGCCGCTCGTGGATCATCTCAACGGGTCTTCCAGCCATGGGGGCTGAGAAATCTCAGCGCTGTAAGGATCGCCTCGCTCTTGTCAAGCAGCATTTGGCCGCAGGATTGCTTAGTACTGAGACATTTGCTTCTTCTGCCGCGTCCGCGCCGCCGCGCGTCGAGCACGCTCCTTCGTATCCGGTCTCCGACACCGACATCCCTGCCGGGCTCGAGCTCCGGTCCTCCTTCACGCATCGCGGCTACCTCGACGCGCTCACCCGTGTACGCGAGTACATCATAGCCGGAGACATCTTTCAGGCGAACCTCTCCCAACGGTTCGAAGCGCCGCTGGCTGAATCACCGTGGGCGCTGTACCAGCGTCTCCGCGCCATTAACCCGGCGCCATTCGCGGCGTTTCTCGAGTTCGGCGATCTCGCGGTCGCGAGCGCATCTCCGGAGCGATTCCTTCGCCTCGACTCCGCGTGCCAGGTCGAAGCCCGGCCGATCAAGGGCACGCGCCCCCGCGGCGTCTATCCCGCGCACGATGCCGCGCTCGGACGCGCGCTTCAGGAGAGCGACAAGGACCGCGCGGAAAATCTCATGATCGTCGACCTCATGCGGAACGACCTCTCCCGCGTTTCGCTCCCCGGCAGCGTCCGCGTGCCCGAGCTGTTCGCCCTCGAGCGCTACGCCACCGTCCACCATCTCGTTTCAACGGTCACGGCGTCGCTCGAGCCCGGTCGCGACGCCATCGATCTTCTCTCCGCCACCTTTCCCGGCGGCTCGATCACCGGCGCGCCAAAAGTGCGGGCCATGGAGATCATCGCCGAGCTCGAGCCTTCGCAACGCGGCGTGTACTGTGGCTCGATTGGCTACGTGAGCCTGACCGGCGTCATGGATACGAGCATCGTCATCCGCACCTATCAGGCAGTCCGCGGGCGGGTATACTTTTCCGCAGGCGGTGGTATCGTAGCCGACTCCGATCCCGAGCAGGAATACCGCGAGACCTTCGACAAGGCCCGCGCACTCATTCGAGCTCTGGCAGGTTGAGCGGCTCACGAATTCGACCTCTCCAGCGCGCGCGCACCACGTGATTCTCCTTCTCGACAACTACGACTCGTTCGTCTACAATCTCGCGCGCTACGTGCGCGAGCTCGGCGAGCATCCCGTGGTCGTTCGGAACGACGCGATGACCGTCGATGAGATCCGCGCGCTGGCCCCATCGCACATCATCGTCTCACCCGGCCCGTGCACCCCGAACGAGGCCGGCATCTCCGTCGATCTCATACGTGAGCTTGGCCGCGACACGCCCATGCTCGGTGTCTGCCTCGGTCACCAGGCAATCGGCGCCGCGTATGGGGCCGAGATCGTGCGCGCGAGAAAGCCGATGCACGGGAAGACGTCCCGCATCCATCACGACGGAACCGACCTGTTCACCGACGTGCCATCGCCGTTCACGGCGACGCGCTACCACTCGCTCGTGATCGCGCCCGAGTCGCTCCCTCCCGAGCTGCGCGTGACCGCCAGATCGGAAGACGGCGAGATCATGGCAGTCGCACATCGCACTTATCCCGTCGTCGGCGTGCAGTTCCATCCCGAATCCGCACTCACGGAGCACGGCTACTGGCTCATCGATCGCTTCCTGCACGGCGACCGTGGGCACGAATCCCCGCTGCCGGATCGCGCCGACCTCGCGTTCGCCGTAGCCGACGCGCGCGCCTCCACGGTTCCACCGGTGGAAGTCGTCCGATGATGCTCTGGGTGAATGGTGTACAGCACGCCGACGACACACCGCTCCTTTCCCCCCTCGACCGCGGCTTCACACTCGCGGACGGATTGTTCGAGACCATGCGCGCGCGCGGCGGGACCGTGTTTCGCCTCGACGCGCATCTCGATCGTCTCCACGCCGGCGCGCGCCTGTTGGCCATTCCCCTCGCTCCGGGGCTGCGTGACCACGTGGCGGCCGCAACGCGCGCCGCGTTCACATACGGGTACGATCACGCGAGCGTGCGCCTCACGGTCACGCGCGGACCCGCACCTCCAGGCCTCGCGCCTCCGCCGCACTCCGCGCCGACTGTCGCGCTCGTGATCTCGCCCCTCTCTCCGCCGAGTGAGCCGCGGAGCATCGTGGCCGCGATGGCGCAGTCACGCCGCAACGAGCACGCGCTCACATCGGGGCTCAAGACACTCTCCTACACCGAGGCCGTGCTGGCACTCGCACAGGCAAAGGCCGCAGGTGCTGATGAGGCAATCTTCCTCGACACCGCGGGACACGTGTCCGAAGCAACCGCGAGCAATTTTTTCGCGCTGATCGACGGCGTGCTCGTTACACCGCCGCGGAGCTGCGGCGTGCTTCCCGGAATCACGCGTGCCGCAGTGCTCGAGATCGCGCCGGTACTCGAGATACCGGTGGCCGAGCGCGAGATCGCGGAGCAGGAGCTCGCGAGGGCGACCGAGCTGTTTCTCACGAGCTCCATCCGCGAGATCGCTCCACTCGTTCGAATAGCAACGACTGCGATCGGAAGCGGCAGGCCCGGTCCTGTCACGCAGAAGCTCATCGCATCGTACGGGGCGCTTGTTCGCCAGGAGTGCGGCGCGTGATCGTCGAAGCGATCATCACCACGATGGACAAATCGGGCCTCGTCAACTTCGCGCCCATGGGCGTGGAGTGGGGCGATGATCGCATCGTCGTCAAACCGTTCCTCGAGACCACCACCTTCCGCAATCTCCGCGATGGCGGCGCAGCCGTCGTGAATCTCACGGATGACGTGATGCTCTTCGCGCGCGCGGCGATCTCGAGCCCGCAGTATCCGGCCTTTCCCGCCGTGCGCGTGCGCGGAGTTGTGCTCGAGGCCGCGTGCTCGTGGCGCGAGCTCGAGGTGCGCCACATCGATGCCACGCCACCGCGCTCACGAATCGATACGGCTGTCGTGCACCAGGGCGCGCTTCGCGAGTTCATCGGCTTCAATCGCGCGCGCAACGCGGTGCTCGAGACCGCGATCGTCGCCACGCGCACGCATCTCATCTCGGAGACGGAGATTCGCGCAGATGTCGCGCGGCTGCAGGTGATCGTCGACAAGACCGCGGGTCCGCGTGAGCAGGAGGCCATGGCGCTCCTAACCGATCACATCGAGAACAGATTGTCCGCCATCGCATCGACGCAGGGCGCTGGTGGCTGATCGCATCATTCGCATCGAGGCACCCGCACGACTGCACTTCGGAATGCTCGACCTGCGCGGCTCACTTGGCCGCCGGTTCGGAGGGATCGGCGCCGGAGTATTCGACCCATCGCTCGTGATCGAGGTCGAGCGCGCGCCGCGCGTCGAGGCGGAGGGCGCCGAAGCGAATCGCGCCGCGGAGTTCGCGACCCGCTATCTCGCATCGCAGGCAATGCACGAAGGTGTGCGGATCGTGATTCGTCACGCGATTCCCGATCACGCGGGCCTTGGCTCCGGTACCCAGCTCGGGCTCGCAGTCGCCCGCGGCATTGCCGAGCTCTACGAACGTCCGACAGCCACCGATGCCCTCTCCAGTGCGGTGGGTCGTGCACGCCGTTCAGCGATCGGGACGTGGCTGTTCGATGGCGGCGGATTCATTGTGGAGGGGGGGCGCGCGGAGAACGGCGACCGCATCGCCCCTCTTCTGGCTCGGCTTCCCATCCCGGAGAGCTGGCGCTGCGTGGTCGCTGTGCCGTGGAGCAGCGAGGGGGTGAGTGGCGAGTCCGAGGTGCGGGCCTTTCGCGAGCTTCCAGAGCCGCCTCTGCGCGAGGTAGAGCACGTCGCACACGTACTGGTCATGTCCCTGCTCCCGGCGCTTGCTGAAGGCGATCTGGAGACCTTCGGGAGCGCATTAACGACCATCCAGCAGATCAACGGCAGCTGGTTCGCGCCAGCGCAAGGCGGACCCTACGCTGCAGGCCCCAGCACCGAGCTGATCAGCAAAATGGGGGAATGGGGTGCATCAGGCGTCGGACAGAGCTCATGGGGGCCTGCGGTCTACGGCATCATCGAAGGAGACGGCCGAGCTGCAGAGCTCGCCGGTCGCGTTCGAGCAACGCTCAACGGCAACGGAATGGTGTACGTCAATCAATTCGCACCCACCGGCGCCCGCGTGACCAAGCTCGATCCCGCGACTGCTCGCGCATAATTGCACGAAGCCGCCATCTTGCGGCCAACAATTCTTCGAGGCCACGATGACCGTACTCCAACCAACCACGATGCGCGCACCCGAGCGATGGATCGCCGCCCAACGAATCGTGGTCGGTGCCTGGTTCGCCAAAAGCATTCTCACCAAGCTGGGGTTCGTTCTCGTAGGCGGCGTCATTCCACTTCCCGCAGCCTCGCCCCGTTGGCAGGGCGTTTTGCCCAAGCTCATCGCCAAATACGCGGCCGATAACCCCTTTCCGTGGTACAAGAGCTTTCTGCTCGACACGGTGATTCCAAACTCGCACGTCTTCGCCACGCTCACCGCGCTCGGTGAAATCGGCGTGGGTCTCTCGCTCCTCTTCGGACTCTTCACGCCGCTCGGCGCATTCTTCGGACTGATCCAGGTGATCTTCTACGGAATGGCCGTGCAGCAGCAGAGCTCCGGGCAGCAGGGCTTCCACGTGATGCTCTTCATTTTGATCCTCACCTTTCTCTTCGCACGCGCGGGGAGACGATGGGGAATCGATGCGCGGCTTCGCGAGCGCTGGCCCAACTCGCCGATCGTGCAGATGCTCACGTAGCGCACGAGACCATGCATGATGCAAAGAGGGCGACTCGCATGGAGTCGCCCTCTTGTTCTTACTACCTCTCGAGACTACGGATTCGCGCCCGAGGCCGTGTGCGGGCGACCCGGCGCCAGACGGCCCGAGCTGCGAGCGTTGATGTACAGCCAGAGGTCTTCCATCTGCTCGGGAGAGAGCAGCGCCTTCCATGTCGGCATTCCCTTGTCGAGACGGCCGTTCGTGACCGTCTGGATGAACACCTCGTGCGTCACGCTTCCCTCCGAGCTCACGGAGTGGCGCAAATTCGGCGCGATGCCACCGCCCATCGCGTCCACACCGTGGCAGCGATAGCAGTACACCGAAAACATCTTCCACCCTTCGTACTCCTGTTGTGAAACGACAAGATGATCGCTGCCTCCGCCCGCCGCGGCGGTCTTCTTCGTGGTGTCGGTTGCGGTCTTCTGCCCCGTGTCCGACACGGCACGAACCGTCGACGAGGAGGACGCCGACGCTGGAGCCGAAGTCGACGCCGCCGCCATGGGCTTGGTCGCGCTCGTGTCTGCGTGGCGCACGGTGTGATGCACCGGCGTCCCAGCGCTCTTCGCGCTCGCCGATGTCTTTGCGGCGGCAGGCGTGGTGGCGGGTGTCGTCTTCGTCATCGAGGTGCTGGTGTTCGCCTTCGACTCGGCCGACAGGGTCGTCTCCCCAGTGGACACGCTCTCCACGGGCGACGCAGGCGTCGCGGTCATTGCCGTAGTGGTCGTCGCGGAGTCCGACCTGGTGGCCAGACTATCGGTACTTGCCGCGTCCTTCCGCGCACACGCCGTAGCGAAGCTGAGTACGCTTCCCACGAGCACTGCGCGGCCGAGTATTGAAACGGACGGAGAAATGGATAGCTCGAAACAACGCTTCATCGACATGCGGATCACTCCTGTACATTGCCTTGACGGTGGTCGCTCAGCGCGTGGTGCCTATTGTAGGCACGTTGTATTCCATTAGGATCTTGTCGATCTCCGGCTTCTTACGAACGAGAATGCTGTCGACCAGAGATCTGAGCTCGCGATCCGAGCGGCGCGTTCCAATCGCCACCGCATACGCGAACGGCAGGTCGGGGCTATCCGTATCCGGAAGCGGCGTCAACGTCATCGGAACGCCAGACTTTTTCGCGAAGTAGCCTGCGAGCGGGCCCCACACGAGCGCAACATCGACGTAGCCCTTCGCGAGCGAATCGATGATCTCTCCCGGGTGGTGCTCTTCGTCGTAAAACCCGGGGAATCCCACGATCCCCGGTCCACTGATGCCGTGCGCGCCGAGGGCGTGTGCGGGCGGCGTATTCGTGTAGTCGCCGTCCAGCAGATTCACGCCGATGCGCAGCGTTTTCAGACGCGGATCATCCAGTGACTTGATGTCGAGGTTCTTGTCCGCTCGGGTTACGATGTAGTACGTCGAGCGGTAGTACGGCTTCGAGGTTGCGACGGGATCGAATCCGATCGGCACGCCGATCACGAGATCACATGCTCCTGCGCTCAGCGTGTTGCGCAGATAGCCTCGCCTGCTTGGCCACCACGCATACGACACGCTGTCCCCGAGCTCGCGGGCGATCACGTCCGCGATCTTGTTGTCGAATCCTTCAC
>JBDTXN010000102.1:0-10634 GCA_040006175.1 Gemmatimonadota bacterium
CGCTCGTGGCGCTGTCGCTGCTGTTCGGGATCTTCCTCACGAAGCCGAGCCCGTTCTGCCTGCTCGACGAGGTCGATGCGCCGCTGGACGATCAGAACATCGGCCGCTTCGTGCGCATGCTGAATCGCTTCAAGGAGAAGACGCAGTTCATCGTCATCACGCACAATCCGCGCACCACGACGGAGGCAGCGGACTCGGTGTACGGCGTGACAATGCAGGAGCCGGGCGTCTCGTCCTTCGTGAGTGTGCGCATGCGCGGTGCGGCGGTGGAAGAGCCCGAGCCCGAGATTCCAGCGTCGGTCTGACCGGTCGCCACATCGATGCGCCTCACCACGCTCGGCACGGGCACCGCATCGCCATCCACGCGGGTGAACGCGGGACATCTCGTCGAGGCGGGTGCGGTGACGCTGCTCATGGACTGTGGCAGCGGCGTGACGCATCGGATGGGAGCGATCGGCGCGAACTGGCTCGGCATCACGCACCTCGCGATCACACACTTCCATCCCGACCACACGCTCGACCTGACCACGCTCATGTTCGCGTGGAAGTACGGCACCCTGCCGGCTCGATCGTCGCCGCTGACGATACTCGGCCCTGTCGGGATCCAGAAGCTCATCGAGCACTTCGCAGCGATCTACGGCGACTCCGTGCGCGCGCCCGGATTCGCGGTGGAGGTGCGCGAGATGGCGCCCGGCGAGCGTGTGGAGCTCGGTGACGGAGTGACGCTCGAGGCGCACAAAGTGCCCCACACGGCAGAATCCGTTGCATATTCCGTGGAGCGGGGCGGCGCGCGGCTCGTGTATACGGGGGACACCGGCTTCGATACCGCGGTGGCGGAATGGGCGCGAGGCTGCGACCTGCTGCTCGCGGAGTGCTCGCTGCCGGAGGAGCTGGCCGTCGCGAGTCATCTCACGCCCGCGCAGGTGGGCGTGATGGCGGAGGTCGCGGAGCCGCTGCGACTCGTGCTGACCCATTTTTACCCGCCGGTGCTCGACCAGGACATCATCGAGATCATCTCGCTGAGATACTCGGGCGAAGTCGTACTTGCGACGGACGGTTGGTCCACTGACATCGAGGAACGGTAATGCTGGTAGTGATGAAGCACGGAGCTTCGACGGCGGAGATCGACGCCGTTGTCGCAGCCATCGAGGAGATGGGCTACGAGGCGCGGCCGATGCCGGGCGCACAGCGCACGGCCGTGGGACTCGTGGGGAACGACGGCCGCGTCGACTCGTCGCGCATCAGCGCGCTCTCCGGTGTCGCCCAGGTCATTCACGTCACGCAGCCGTACAAGCAGGTGTCGCGCGAGTGGCGCCCGGAAAACACCATCGTCACCATCGCACCGGGCGTCGACGTGGGCGGCAGCGAGGTCGTGATCATGGCGGGCCCGTGCTCCGTGGAATCGGAGGCGCAGATCGTACTCGCCGCACACCAGGTGAAGGCAGCAGGTGCGTCGTGCCTTCGCGGAGGCGCGTTCAAGCCGCGCAGCTCGCCGTACTCGTTTCAGGGTTTGGGCGAAGTCGGCCTCGAATATCTGGCGACCGCTCGCAAGGAGACCGGGCTCGCGATCGTCACCGAGGCGATGGACGAAGCTGGCGCGGAGCTCGTGGCCGAATACGCGGACTGCATCCAGATCGGTGCGCGCAACATGCAGAACTATTCGCTCCTCAAGTTCGTCGGCACGCTGGGCAAGCCAGTGCTCCTCAAGCGTGGACTCGCGGCGACGATCAACGATCTGCTGTTGAGCGCCGAATACGTGCTGGCGAATGGAAACGAGAATGTGATTCTCTGCGAGCGCGGCGTGCGCACGTTTGATCCAGCCACCCGCAACATGTTCGATCTCACCGCGATCCCGATCGTGCAGCAGCTCTCGCACCTGCCGATCGTCGCGGACCCGAGCCACGGCACCGGCATTCGCGACAAGGTACTGCCAATGGCGCGCGCCGCGGTGGCTGCCGGCGCGAACGGCATTCTGGTCGAAGTGCATCCGAATCCGGAGCGCGCGATGTCGGACGGCGCGCAGTCGCTGTATCCGGAGCAGTTCGCGCAGCTCGTTGGTGAGCTGCGTGCCATCGCGGCAGCGATCGGGCGCACAATCACCCCGGCCCCGCGAACCGCGGCACCGGTGGCGGGGTAGCATCCGGTATGACAAACCCGATTCGTATCGCGCTTGGCGCATCAGCGCTCATCGGTGTGGCGCTCAGTGCCGCACCCGCTGCGGTGCTCGCCCAATCCGCGGATGGCACGCTCGATCGTGCGGTAGCCGCGTACGCCACGGTCAAGACAGCGCGCATCGCGTTCACCCAGACGATCGACAACGCGCTCACCGGCTCGACCGTGAGCTCTCGCGGCGAGCTGCAGCAGCGGCGCCCGGCGCGTTTCGCGATCACCTTCGAGGAGCCCGCGGGCGACCGAATCGTGTCGGATGGAAAGTTCGTGTGGGTGTATTTGCCGAGCACGAATCCCGGGCAGGTGATACGCGCAAAGATGGGCGCGGATGTCGGCGCGCCGGACTTCGCTGCGCAATTCCTGGAAGCGCCACGCAAGAGCTACACGGTGTCGGGCGGTGCTCCGGCCACGATCGATGGAGCTCCCACACATTCGGTGGTGCTCACGCCCAGGAGCAGCGAGTCACCATTTTCCAAAGTGACACTCTGGGTGAACGACAGCGATGCCCTGCTGCGACGCGTTGAGACGGTCGATGGGAGCGGGGTGGTGCGGCGGATTACGGTGACGAGGTTCGGGAAGAACGCGCCGGTGGACGCGAACGCGTTCGTGTTTCACGTGCCCGCGGGCGTCAAGGTGTTCGACGGACCCACGGGCTGAGCAGGGGTCGAGCGCGCGTCGGCGATTTGCGCTGACGCACTCCGGGCGTTCTTATTGACTCGGGCGGAGCTCACCCGCAGCCGCCCGAGTAGATATTTCCCGTCTGCTGAGAAGACAGCGCCGAAGCCGACAGAGGAACCTCACCATGACCGGCACGATTGGCTCCGCCCCACCAGCTCCTCGCCACGCGCGCTTCGTTCGTATCACGCACTGGCTCACTACGATCGCATTCTTCGCGCTGCTCCTCACCGGCGTGGAAGTCGTGCTTTCCCATCCGCGCTTCTACTGGGGACAGGTCGGCAACGTCAACACGCAGCCGCTGTTCGCGCTTCCGGTTCCGTCCTCGCGATCGACTGTCCCCACCGGCTACAGCTTCAGGCTGGCCGATCAGAATGGATGGAGCCGCTATCTGCACTTCGAGGCGGCGTGGCTCCTCCTGTTCGTGGGGCTGGCGTATGTGGTCGCCGGACTCCGCAGCGGTCACTTTCGCCGGAACCTCGTGCCGCCTGCTGCAGATCGCTCCTGGACAGCGCTGCGTAGCGCGATCGCCGAGCACATTCGATTCGCAGCTTCGGCCATTGGCGATCCGTGGTCGTACAACGCGCTGCAGCGCCTGTCGTATCTCGTCGTCGTCTTCGTGCTCTTCCCGCTCGTTGTCTGGACAGGGCTCGCGATGGCGCCCGGGTTCACTGCGGTGTTCCCAGCAGGGGTCGGGCTGCTCGGTGGTCGCCAAACGGCTCGAACGCTGCACTTCTTCCTCACCATCGCGCTCGTACTCTTCACGCTCGTTCACGTCACGATGATCATCGTCGCTGGATTTCGCTCGCGCGTGCGCGCGATGATCACCGGGGCCGCGGAGTCCCCTCAATGAGCAACGTCTCTCGTCGCACTCTGCTGGCTGGCGGCGTGGTTGCCGGAGTCGCAGCCGCCGGTGTTGGGCTCGCAGCGATTGGGCGACGCTTCGGACTCGTGCCGCCCGACGCAGGCGGAATCTATGGCCCTGGCGAAACACTCTCGTACGCCGCACACCGCCTGCTGGGCCGCAACTCGCTGGCTCTCGAGTTTCCGCGCAGCATGATTTCCGCGCGACCCTTCGCCAACGCGATCACTACTCCCACTGACGACTTCGAGCGCCACCGCGCCGAGAGTTTCGTGAACTGGCGGCTCGTCGTGGATGGCCACGTGTCGCGCCCTGCGTCGTTGTCGCTCTCGGAGCTGCGCGCGATGCAGGCGCGTTCGCAGATCACGGAAGTGACCTGCGAGGAGGGCTGGTCGTACGTCGCCGAGTGGACGGGAACACCGCTGGCGGGGATCCTATCGACGCTTGGCGTGCGACCGACCGCTCGCTACGTGGTCTACTACTCGTCCGATCCCGAATGGTGGGAGAGCATCGATCTGGACGAAGCCATGCATCCGCAGACGCTCGTGACGTGGGGGATGAACGGCGCCGACCTGCCGGTGCCCTTCGGTGGCCCACTACGCTTGCGCGTGCCGCGCCAACTCGGCTACAAGAGCGTCAAGTTCATCAACCGTCTCGTCGTGACGGATTCGCTCGATGGATTCGGAAACGGGATGGGGCAGTCGGCGGCGAACGACGGCTACGCGTGGTACGCGGGAATCTGAGGTGGACTGACGGAGCCTAGCGCTCCTTCAAAACTCTGCCCAGCTCCTCCAGTTTCGTTCGATCCGCCCCCGCGCTCTCCGCGAGCGGTATCGCCTCGCGCGAGAGCACGCGATACACCTCGAGCACCTCCGGCGTATTCGCCAGCGCTTCGAGATGTGCGCGCACCGTCTCGACATCGCCGCGCGCAACAGGCCCCGTCAGTGCCGCGCTCGGGTCGACGGCGCGCGCATTCTCCATTGCCGCTATCATCAGTGTGCCGGCCGCACTACGCGCGGCCTCCCCGCTCACGCCGGCTTCCGTGAGCACTCGCGTCGCCATCGCGAGCAACACGATCGGAAAGTTCGACGCCATCACCGCGGCTGCGTGATACCGCGCCTTCCCTCCCGCAGGAATTTCCAGCGCGCGCGCGCCGATCGCCGCTGCCAGCTCCCTCGACACCGCGCGCGCACCCTCGTCCCCATCGATCCCGATCCACGCGCGGCGCAGCTGCTCGGTCGCGCGCGTCGGATCCGTGAGCGGAAGCAGCGGATGAAACGTTCCACCGGTGTGCCCCCGCGCTCGCAGCTGATCCAGAGCAGGCGGTTCCGCAGTTCCGCTCGCGTGGAGCACCACCGCACCGGCAGCGAGTGGAGCGGAGAGCAGATCGCGCAGCACCCCATCGAGCTCCGCATCGCGCACGGTGATGAGCACGACGGTCGCGCGCGACAACGATGCGGGCCAGTCACCCCACGTCGTCCCTTCTGCCGGTTGTCGTCCGTGCAGACCCGCGACATCGATGCCGCCCACCCGCATCGCGTGCGCGAGCGCTCGTCCCGCCTTCCCCGCGCCGATCACGAATACCCGCGCGGCGAGCGTCGTCATGTCGTGTGCGGGATGTCCTCGCGCTTTGCCGCGCGCCGCTCTCCCGCGCGGCGCAGCAGATCGTTCTCCACCTGGGCTCCGTTCGACAGCTCCAGTGCAGCCGTGACCACGCGGTCGTCGCTCAGGCGACGCCTGAACTCCGCCTCGGGCCCCAGCGCATAGCGTGCGATCTCGAGCCCGAGCAGCCGATCGACGACCGCGCTCATGGAATCGAATTGCGCGCGGTCGAGCTTGATGCCCTTCGCAGCCACTCGTTGCCAGAGCGACTGCCTGAGCGAATCCGCCACCGCGAAGTCCGGCGAGCGAACGACGTTCGCACTCTTCGCCGCGAGCGCACTCTCAGTGAGCGCGTCGCGGAACTTCGGCGCACCCGCACCGATCATGCGCCAGAAGCTGCGCGTGCCGTTGATCGAGTCCGATGGCGCGACAAGGAGGTCCGGCGTGATCCCTCCTCCGCCGTACACGACGCGCCCGTCATCCGTGCGAAACGGCGCACGCTCCGACAACGGAAGCTCGAGGCCGCTGTCCGCCGCTGCCTTTCCGGCCGCGGCAGCGTCATCATCATCCTCGTCCGCTGGCGCTCGCGGGAGCGCCTTCTGGATGCTCCGCCCCGACGGCGTGAACCACCGCGCGGTCGTCAGCTTGAGCGCACTCGCACTGTCTACCAACGGAAACACCGACTGCGCGCTCCCCTTCCCGTAGCTCGTCGATCCCACGATCACAGCGCGGTCGTGATCCTGCAGCGCACCCGCGACGATCTCGGACGCGCTCGCGCTGTGATCATCGACCAGCGTGATGAGCTTGAGATCCGGCCACCGCTGCGCCGCCCCGTCCGCGAACGACTGCGCCGCATCGCGACCGCGCACCGAGACGATCTGCTGTCCCGAATTGAGGAAGAGATCCGCGACTTCGATCCCCTGCTCGAGCAGCCCGCCCGGATTCGCGCGCAGATCGAACACCAGCGTCTTCATCCCCTGCCCACGCAGCCTCTCCACCGCCTGCCGCACCTCGGCCGCACTCGAATCGCTGAAGATCGTCAGGTCGATGTAGCCGACGCCGTCCGTGATCATCGACGCGTGCCGCACGGAATGCACGCGAATCTCGCTGCGCGCGAGCTTGAACGACATGCGCGACGCGACGCCTGGACGCTCGACCTGGAGTGTCACGATTGACCCGTTCGGGCCGCGCAGGAGACCGCGCGCGTCGTCCGGAGAGAATCCTTCGGTCGATTTTCCATCGATCGCGACGACGCGGTCGCCCGGCTGGATCCCGGCACGCTCCGCCGGCGTGCCAGGCAGCGGCGAGACGATTGTGATCCACCCATCGCGCACGTCGATCTGGATGCCGATCCCGGCGTAGTGCCCGCTCGTGCTCTCGGTGAGCGAGCGAAGCTTCTCGGGGGTGAGATACCCCGAATGCGGGTCGTGCAGCTCCCGCACCAGACCTGCAGCCGCCTTGCGGAAGAGATCTTCCTGCGGGATCGAGTCGACGAAATCGTTCGCGACGCGCGCGCGCACCTGCTCGAACATCCGCGCGCGCTCGAACGAGCCGCTCCCGCGGTGCAGCCCGCGCTGGAGCAGCCATCCACCAAGCACCAGCGCGAACGCCAGCGCCGTGACTGCGATGAACGCTCGTGCGCGAAGGCGATCCGCGCTCGATTCGCTGAGATTGGCGTCAGGCGTGTGCTGCATTGCGCATCGGGAAAAGATCCGGAATCGCGTCGCTCATCACTTTCAGTACCCGCTCGAGCACTTCCTGCTCCGTGTCCGATGCATTCACCGTCGCGATAGGTCCGCACTCCGGATGCGCCGCCTGCCACGCAGGGGCGGCGCAGTCGTTGAATGCCCGCTCGACGAGCTCGTGAAACCAGTGGCCCGCGCTCTCGATCCGATCGGCAGCCCCGCGGGCGACCACCCGTGCCTCCCGCACGGCCGCCGGCAGCGAAAGCAGGATCGTCAGATCCGGAACGAGCCCCGCAGTCGCGAGCCGGTTCGCGGCCCGTACTTCCTCGAACGGGAGCCCGCGTCCGATCACTTGATACGCATACGTCGACAGAAAGAATCGGTCGGCCAGCACGAGCTCTCCGCGCTCGAGCGCCGGCTTCACCACCTCGGCGACGAGCTGCGCGCGCGACGCCATGAACAGCAGCGCCTCCGCGCGCGCATTCATCACGCGGCCGGGCTCGAGGAGCATCCGGCGAATCTCGTTGCCGAGGGCGGTGCCGCCGGGCTCACGAACTCCTGTGAAGGGAAGCTGGTGCGCGTCCAGCCAGCCGCAGAGGAGCCGAAGCTGCGTGGATTTCCCCGCACCCTCGGGCCCCTCGAAAACGACCAACCGGCCGCTCGTCATGGTCACGCCAGCGTGATGATCGAGCTGGTCGCACCCTTCTTGATGCCGTCGAGGATCCACTCGTTCACGCGCGCCATCACCTTCTCGAAGTTCTCCTGCGACGCGACGACGCTCTGGTACACCATCTTTCCCTGCACCTGTCCGAGCAGCGCATCGAGATTGTTTTCCATCTCTTCGGTCGGCTGCTCGCCGCGCTCCATCATCCGCTGCGCGTCCACGCGGACCTCCTCCATCTGACGAAGCAGCGCCACCGCCTCTGTGTCCTGGTTCAGCGCCTCGTTCGCGCGCTTCACCGCCTTGTATTCTGCACTCTGGCCGATCAGTCGGCCGAGCTCCTTCGCCTTGTCTTCCAGCACGGTCATTCGTCCTTTCGTCTCGCAATCAGAAAACGCTCGCGTCCGGTGAGATCGAGCCTCACCGCGACATCGCGATACCGGCCGTCAGCGAGGGCGAGCTCCGCCGCCAACGAGGCACGTCGCGAATCGAGTTCCATCACCAGCAGTCCACCTGGCTCCAGCACATCCGGTGCCCCGCGAATGATACTCGCGCTGATGGCCATTCCGCCCGAGGCGCTGTACAGCGCGAACGGCGGCTCCCAGTCGCGCACGGATTCCGGAAGCGCGCTCGCCTCGTCGAAGGCAATGTAGGGCGGATTCGACGCGATCACTCGGGCGCGCTCCCCTGCTACGGGTGCGAGCAGCGCGCCCTCGCGCCACTCGACCGCCGCCGCGAGCGACGTCGCGAGCCGCGCGCCGTTCGCCCGCGCAACGGCTATAGCGCCACTGGACACGTCGGTCCCGATCACGCGGTCGAACTCCCCCTCGTTCGCCAGCGCGAGCGCGATCGCCCCCGACCCCGTGCCGATATCGATGGCCAGCCCGGTGCGCTCGCGCGCGAGAAGCTCGTCGACGAGCAACTCGGTCTCCTGGCGCGGGATCAGCACGCGCTCGTCCACGTGCAGCGTGAGATTCCGGAACGCCGATCGTCCCACGGCGTACGCGAACGGCGCACCCGCGCACCGCTGCCTGGCAGCGCGACGGCAGGCGTCGACCACCGCAGCATCCAGCACATCGGACTCGTGCAGCAGCGCCCAGAATCGGGGCACGTCGAGCACCGCAGCCACGATGTCTCCCGACTCGCGCTTCGCGTCCGCGATGCCGGCGCGCGCGAGCTGCTCGCTCATCTCGCGCACGAGAGCCACCACCGTGCCCTCTCGCCCCGACACCGCCGCCTCACGCATCGAGCTTCTCTTCCTGCGTTGCGATCGCGAGCGCATTCATGATCTCATCGAGATCGCCGTTCAACGTGCGCTCGAGCTCGTGCGACGTGAAGCCGATGCGATGATCCGTGACGCGGTTCTGCGGAAAGTTGTACGTGCGAATCTTGGCGGAGCGATCGCCGGTGCCTACCTGCGTCTTGCGCATGCGCGAGCGCGCGGCCTCGAGCTCCGCCAGCCGCGCATCGAGGATGCGCGAGCGCAGCACCTCCATTCCCTTGAGCTTGTTCTGCAGCTGCGACTTCTGATCCTGCTGGCTCACCACGATGCCCGTGGGGATGTGCGTGATGCGCACCGCGCTGTCCGTCGTGTTCACGCTTTGCCCGCCGGGTCCCGATGAGCGGAACACATCGATCCGGAGATCCTTGTCCTCGATCTTCACGTCGACTTCTTCCGCTTCCGGCAGCACCGCCACCGTGGCCGCCGACGTGTGGATGCGTCCCTGATTCTCGGTCGCGGGCACGCGCTGCACCCGATGCACGCCGCTCTCCCAGCGCAGCCGGCCGAACGCGCCGTCACCCTCGACCTTGAAGATCGCCTCCTTCAATCCGCCGAGTGTGCCGTCGGAGTGCGAGATGGTCTCGATGCGCCAATGCCGGTGCTCGGCGTATCGCGTGTACATGCGGTACAGATCCGCCGCGAACAGCGCGGCCTCGTCGCCCCCGGTGCCCGCACGGATCTCGAGGATCGCAGGACGGTCATCGAGCGGATCGCGCGGCAGCAACAGCGGCGTGAGCTCCGCCTCGAGATGCGCGATGTGCTCCGTGAGCCGCGATTCTTCCGCGCGCGCTTCCGCGGCCATTTCGGGGTCATCTACGGAAACGAGCTCGCGCGTTTGCGCGAGCTCGCTCTCGTACTTCCGAAGCTGGGTGGCCAGCTCTTGCACGGGCGCCAACCTCCGGTGCTCTCGCCCCAGCTCGGCGAAGCGTCCCGGATCCCGCCCGTTCGGAGCGGCTGAAAGCTCGCCCTCTACCTCGGCAAATCTGGCGAGCGCTTCGTCGAGCCGATCCTTGATGCTCAGGCCGGCTTCCCGTACTTCTGGCGGAAGCGCTCGACGCGACCGGCGGTGTCGATCAGCTTCTGCTTGCCCGTGTAGAATGGGTGGCAGTTGCCACAGATGTCCGTATGGATCTCGGACTGCGTCGAACGGGTCGTGAATTCATTTCCGCAGGCGCACTTGACCGTGGCGGTCGCGTACGTCGGATGGATGTCAGCTTTCATTTCTATTGCCTCGGTCGCTCTGAGGTGAGTCGGGGTCAGCTTTGAAATATAACTTCGGAATCGGGTAAAAGACAAGCTGACAAAGAGTTGGCACGTTTGACAGCCGCCAGAGACCCCGGTACCTTCTGTCTGAACGCGGCGCCCCGCCATCACTGTTCCCCTCTCACCTCCCTGCCCCTTGGAAACAGCGGACTTCCTCTCGACTGTCCCGCTGCTCAGCGGCCTCGATGCCACGGAGCTCGCCAAGTTCGCCGAGGTGACGCGGGAGCGAAGCTACCCGAAGGGGAGCGTCATTCTTTTCGAGCACGATCCCGGGGACTCGCTGTTCATCGTGCGCTCGGGACGCGTGAAGGTCGTGCTGATCGGCGAAGACGGACGCGAGGTCATCCTCGGCATCCTTGGGGTCAGCAACCACTTCGGCGAGCTCTCGCTCATCGACAGCCGCCCGCGCTCCGCGCACGTGATCGCGATGGAAGA
>JBDTXN010000103.1:0-10497 GCA_040006175.1 Gemmatimonadota bacterium
CGTCGAGCAGCTCGACGATCTTCTTTACGTAGCGTAAGTCGATCATAATCCGATTTGGGTGATCGCTCGCGTGATCGTCACGCGATTTCCATCAGGTCGCGGGGAAACGACGTCAGTATACGCGGTCCCATGGGGTCGAGAACCACATCGTCCTCGATGCGAACGCCGCCCCACCCGGCGCGATAGATCCCTGGCTCGATCGTCACGACCGCCTGCGCCGGCAGCGGCGCTTCCGCGGTTTTCGACAATCGTGGTGCCTCGTGCACTTCGAGTCCGATGCCGTGGCCGAGGCTGTGTCCGAAGGCATCGCCCTGGCCGCGCTGTTCAATGTACTGCCTGGCCAGTGCGTCGGCATCTCGCCCCGTCATGCCTGCTCGTACGTTTGCGGACGCGTGCGCATTCGCGCCGCGGACGATGTCGTAGACCTCGCGCTGCTCATCCGACGCGCGTCCGATGACGAATGTGCGCGTCACGTCAGAGCAGTAGCCGCCGACGATCGCACCATAATCGATGAGAAGAAGGTCCCCCGCGCACACCTCGCGCTCGGCCGCGCGCGCGTGCGGCAGCGCCGCGCGCGGGCCCGACGCGACGATCGTCTCGAAGGGAAAGCCTTCACTCCCCTCGGAACGAAGTGACTGCTCGAGCACTCCGGCGATCGCGAGCTCGGTCATCCCAACACGCACTTGGGAGACTGTCCGCTCCAGCGCGCGATGCGCAACGTCTGCCGCTTCCTGGATGCGCTCGACTTCCCTGGGATCCTTGCGCTCGCGCAGCGTCTCGACCAGATCGTTCGTCGGTCGCCACTGCCATCGTGCGCCCGCGTTCAACAGCCGCTCGAAGTCGCGGTGCAGCAGATGGGCGGACTCGAATCCCACGAGCTTCACTCCAACCAGCTCCGGGAGCAGCTGCCAGAGTCCTGTCCAGAGACTCGCCGATTCGATCGCCACGCGCGCGAAATCGCCTACCTCGTCGCGCACCTGAGTGGCGTAGCGGAAGTCGGTGATGAACAGGATTTCGCGGGCCGTAAGGAGCACGAGCGCGCTCGACCCCGAAAATCCCGTCAGATATCGAATGTTGGGGAGGCTGGTGAGCAGTACCGCGTCCAGATGCGCGGCGAGGAGTGCCTCGCGCAGCGCGATGCGTCGCTCTGGGCGCCGGTCAGCCACGGGACTCGAGCCGCGCCACGAGCCCACGAAGCGCGAGCTCGTACCCGATCGGGCCGAAGCCGCAAAGCATTCCGACCGCGCTGCCAGCGAGTACCGTGTGCCGGCGCTCCGGCTCGCGCGCGAAGATATTCGAGAGGTGCAGCTCGACGAAGGGAACCTCGGCTGCCGCGAAGGCATCGCGGATCGCGAGACTCGAGTGCGAGTAGGCGCCGGCGTTGATCAGCGCGCCCTGGGCGCGCCCCCGCAGCGCCAGAATGACATCCACGAGCTCGCCCTCACCGCTCTTCTGCGCGAACTCGAGCTCGACGTCGAGCTCCGTGCCCACCGTCCGCAGTCGCGCCTCGATGTCCGCGAGCGTTTCCCTGCCGTAGATCGCCGGCTCACGCGTGCCGAGGAGGTTGAGGCTTGGTCCATTCAGCACCGCGATCAGCACTACTTTTTCAGCCCGTCCAGCCATTCGTGAAACAGCTCGAGATCGGACTGCGAGTCATCTGTGCGCGACGCCGTCTCGACGGTTGCAGTGCCTTTGTTCTCCGCGGCGCTCGTGCCGTTCTCGCGATTGGCGAAGAACTCGTCGAACGAAACGGTAGGCTGGCTGGCGCGGTGCTCGCCCTCGGCACGCGGGCGCGTGTTCTGGAACACGGCATCCAGAGAGAAGGCATCGGATGCCGCGCGCGTGGGCTGTCCAGCCGGCGCGTTGCTCTCCGGCGTGAACTCCTCCGAGAAGGCGCCGGCGAGAGCGGCCGCGGCACGCTCGTCGGTCTCCGCAACCTGGGGCTTGCCGCTGAACAGCGTCTCGAGGGCGGAGCGATCGTCCTCGCTCACAGTCGCTGGCGGTTCGGGTGCAGCCGCGGGTTGTGCGGCGGCGGGCTCGGAAACCGGATGCTTCGGGACGGCGAACGAGGTGGTATGCGCGAGCTGCGCTTCGGACGCCTCGAGATCCGCGCCCTCGGAGCTCGCGTTCATGTCGAGGTCAGTCACTGATGCGCGTGCGGGCGCCTGCGATTCGCTCGTGCTCTGCTCCGCCGACTCGCTCGGGGCCTGCTCGGCGGCGGGAGCGTCATCCGACACTGGAAGGCGTCGCGTGGCGAACGCGGTGAAGAACGTCCGGATTGATTGGTTCGAGTACGGTCGATTCTTCGCCGCGCTGATGATCTCCTCGGAGATCGAGGCGATGAGCGGGATGCTCGAGTGCGCGCCCCGCTCGAGCGCCGCGATCCGTTCGGCGTACGACGTATCGTTCGGATTCTTCGCCGCGAGATGGCGGTAGACGTAGATCGCCTGGTCGATGTGCCCCTGCTCGCGCAGCAGCTCGGCGCCGGACTCGGTCATCATCAGATCGGGGAGCAGCGCGTCGGATGACGTGCGGTTGCTCAGCTCGAGCATGCGGCCCACGGTCGGATCGTACGGCTCTTCCTCGAACGTGCGGCCGTCGTCGACTGCAGCGTCGGAGCTGGACGCGGCTTTCGCGACTGGCTCCTCGTGCCGCGGAATCTCGAGCTCGGGGCCCGCGAACAGCGTTGCCAGCTCCGCGGCCGTTGCCGGAGGAACGGCGGACGCCTGCGGCGCTGCGGTCTCCTCCGCCGCGGCGGGAGCGGGGAGCTCCGACTCGGATTGCCTGCCCTCCTCGGGCGCAAGGTCCGAGATGTCCATCAGCTCGGGCATGGACGCTTCGCCGGAATCGGCCGTCATCTCACTCGGGTCGAGCGTGATCTCGCCCGCCGAAGGTCTGGCATCCACGGCCGGTGCGGACATTGGCGGCGTCGGCGAGTGTCGATCGAAGCCTCCGAAGAACTCGGGAAGCTTCGCGGGCGCGGCACTCGCCTCATCGGGCTGCTCGGCCTCGCGAGTCTCTTCCTTCGCTTCGACTGCAGCTACCGGCTCACTTTTCCGCGGCGATGGATTCGTCGTCTCGGATTTGCCTTCGGCGGGGAGATTTTCAGGGATAACGCCGATCGTGAACCGCGGGCGCGTGGGCTGCATCGCCTGCGACGCGAGCGGCGTGACCTCGCTGTCCGGATGGATGTCGCTCCAGCTCACGGGCGACGCCTCCGCCGGCGTCGGTGACGCAGTGGACGCGGCAGGCGCGTCGAGCGCCGCGAGCTGCGCCGCGATGTCGTCGTTCTGCGGGTCGACTTCGAGCAGCTTGTGATACCAGCCGCGTGCCGCGTCCAGATCTCCGCTCCCGCGCGCGATGTCTCCAAGCTGACGCAGCGCGATGAGATTTTCGGGATCGAGCGAGAGTGCCGTCTCGAACGTCGTGCGCGCCTCCTCCGGCTGCCCGCGCTCGAACAGCGCCTGGCCGAGCACGATGTAGCCGCTGATGTACGTGGGCTGCAGCGGAACGTGCGCGCGACAGATCTCGATGGCGACATCGAGATCACCGGACTTTCGATACTCGTTCGCGAGACGCGCGAAGACCCGGCGCGGATTTTCGGCGAATTGTTTGCGGAGGTCTTCGATCAGGGCGGAGTTGGCCATTCAAGCCCTCGGGGAGGCCGCGCGACTTCCGGCGGCGAAGAGTCGGTGAAGATACATGAAGCTGACGATCGAAGTCAATCGGAAGTCATACGCTGCCTTGATTTTACGAACCCCGATCCGATAAATTTGCTGGCTCAGCCCGCCCGTTTGTCTCACGTGGTTGCAAGGAGTCAGGTACTGTGCTGCAAAGTATGCGTAGTGCCGCCAGGTACATCTGGATTGTCATCGCGGCGCTCTTCCTGATCGGCTTCGTTTTCTATCAGCAGTCAGGGCTCTCGGGGGCGAAGGTGACGGCGGGCACCACGGTCGCCAAGGTAAACGGCGTCTCGATCCCGTACATCGACTTCGAGCGTACTTCGCAGAATCGGATCCGGCAGGAGCAGGAGGGGGCTGGCGGCAAGTCGCTTACGCTCGACCAGCAGCGACGCATCGAGGATGACACGTTCAACGACATGGTCACGAACATCCTTCTCGGCCAGGAATACAAGAAGCGCGGCATCGGCGTTTCCGATCAGGAGCTCCAGCAGGCGGCGCTCTCCAGCCCTCCACAACAGCTCGCCCAGAGCCCCGAGTTTCAGACCGAGGGGCAATTCGATTTCGAGAAGTACCGCCGGTTCATCACGAGCCCGATGGCGAAGCAGCAGGGCATCCTGTACCAGCTCGAGGCGTACTATCGCGAGGAGATTCCGAAGCGCAAGCTCTTCGAGCAGATCGCAGGGCCAGTGTACGTGACTGACGCGCAGCTCTGGCGCGGCTACCAGGACACGCACGACTCCGCCCAGGTTTCGTTCGTCGCATTCGATCCGAACACGATCCCAGACTCCGCGGTCCACGTGTCGGATGCGGAGATCAAAACGTATTACGAGAGCCACAAGAAGGCGCTCGGAGACCGGCCGGGACGCGCATCCGTGTCGCTCGTGATGATTCCGCGCACCATCACGGCCGCGGACACGGCGGCCGCGCGCAGCAAGGCCGATTCACTTCGGGCAGAGATCGCCCGGGGAGCGAAGTTCGATGACGTGGCGAAGCGCGAATCGGCCGACTCCGGTTCCGCGGTGAAGGGCGGCTTGCTCGGCAAGGTGGGCAAGGGACAGTTCGTGAAGCCCTTCGAGGACGCGGCGTACGCGCTCAAACCCGGCGAGCTCTCGCAGCCCGTGCTCAGCCCCTTCGGCTATCACATCATCCGCGTGGACGAACACAAGGGCGACTCCCTCACCGTTCGCCACATTCTCGTTCGCATCGCGCAGAGCGATTCGTCGGCCGCGCTGACGGATCGCCGAGCCGACTCGCTCGCAAAGGCCGCCAACCTCGACAAGCCGGCGGAATTCGACAGCATGGCGCACGCACTCGGCCTCAAGGTCGGGCGCGCAACCGCCATCGAATCCGATCCGCTCACCTGGGATGGCCGCTACGTTCCCGGAGGTTCGGCGTGGACATTTGGCGGCGCCAAAGTGGGCGAGACCAGTGACCTCATAGACTCCGACGACGCGTATTATCTGGTCCGGCTCGATTCGCTACACGAGGGGGGGAAGCCGACGCTCGAGGCCGCGCGCGACGACATCCGCCGCGAGCGGGTGCGCACGAAGAAGCTCGACGTGCTGGCGGACAAGGCGAAGGCGCTCGTGACTGCCGCGCA
The DNA here is from genome assembly GCA_040006175.1 of Gemmatimonadota bacterium. GTDB lineage: Bacteria > Gemmatimonadota > Gemmatimonadetes > Gemmatimonadales > Gemmatimonadaceae > FEN-1250. Next base: position 5,284 of record JBDTXN010000103.1, read on the forward strand.
GGGAGGGCAGACGCTCGAGGCGGCGGCGCAGACTGCGGGGCTCAAGGTCGACAAGAGTCTCACGTTCACGCGCACCACGCAGGTACCTGTGCTTGGCCAGACCACCGAGGCGATAGGCGCGGCGTTCGGCGCGCCTATCGGCTCGGTTGCGCCGCCGGTCAAGGGACAGAATAACGTGATCGTGCTTCGCGTCGACAAGCGCACACTTGCCGATCGCGCGACCTTCGACAAGCAGAAAAAGGAAGAGCGCGAACAGATGGTCCAGCGCGTACGCCAACAGCGCGTGCAGCAGTACCTCGCAGCCCTGCACGAGGCCGCGAACATCGAGGACAACCGTCGCATCGTGAAGGCGAACGCGCGGCAGGCCACGAGCTGACGAGGCTCACCCGATGACGAAAGCGGGGCGGCGCCGACATTCAGGCGCCGCCCCGCTTTTCCTTTCGATACCGCTCTCGCGCTACTGAATCAGGCGCCGCGGCTCCGGGTGCTCGTCGATCGCGGCGGCGTTGTCGATCGGGCGCGGTGCGTCTGCGCGAAGCGTGTCCGTACGCGGGGGCGTCGTCACTTCCTGCGTGACGTCGTTGATGTTCTTCTTGAACTCCTTGATGCCCCTTCCGAACGACGCCGCCACCTCTGGAATTCTCTTCGCACCGAAGAGCAGGAGGATGACGACCATGATCATGAGTATTTCGCCGAAGCCCATCTGTCCGAACATACGTACCCCCTAGAAAAGCGAACGCGCGATGAGATAGGCCACGAGCACTCCCAGAAAGCTGAGCAACGATACGTCCAGCGCTACTGGCCCTACCGCAAATTTTATGATGATGAGGTCGATCGAAATCGCGCCCACCTGCGGCGTCACTCCGGACGTGAGGAACTCCTTGACCGCGCCCGCTGGAAGGAAGTGACGGGCCACCTGCGTCATCAACCCGCCAACGATGAAGCCGACTATCAGAACAATGACATGAAACCCTGGACGATGCTTGGATGATCCGCGTGGGGGCATTACTGGCTTCGGTCGAGGGCGTAGGCAATCGCGTCGTGGAGCGCGCCGCGCGCCGGCGTATCGGGAAGATCAATCAACGCCAACTCGGCCTCGCGAGCGTACTCGTCGCCGCGGCGACGAGCATAGTCGAGTCCGCCGCGATCACTTACGATCTCGACCACGCGTGAGATCTGCTCGTCGCGTGGCTCCGGGGTGTCGAAGAGCGCGTCGACCTCGCGGCGCTCGGCCGAAGACATCGTGCGCAGCGCCGCGATGAGCGGCAGCGTCACCTTGTGCTCGCGAAGATCGAGCCCGCACGGCTTGCCGGTCACGCGCTCATCCGACGTATAGTCGAGCAGATCGTCCGCCACCTGGAACGCCATGCCGAGCCGCTCGCCGTATCGTGCCAGCTCCGCACGACGCGACCGTGCGCCAGCCAGCGCCCCGATCTCGCAGGCGGCCGAGAGCAGCGACGCCGTCTTCGACCGGATGAGCGCCTCGTAGTCTTCCTCGGTGAAGCCGAGCGCGTCGAGCGCGGTGAGCTGCCGCATCTCGCCGACCGTCATCGCGTTGGTGGCATCCGAAAGCACGCGCAGCACTTCGAGATCGCTCGCGCGCACCAGCTCCACGACGGCGCGCGAGTACAGAAAGTCGCCCATGATCACCGACACCTGGTGACTGAAGAGCGAATTCACCGTGGGCATTCCGCGTCTGAGCGCAGAGTGATCCACGGAGTCGTCGTGCACGAGCGTCGCGAGGTGCACGAGCTCCAAGATGGCGGCCAGCGTCGTCGCACGCGCCTCCTCCTTCCCTTCCACCGCGCTCGCGAGCAGCACGAGCGTGGGGCGGAACATCTTCCCCTTCATCAACAGCAGGTGGCTGTTGACCTCATCGATCAGCGGGAGCTGCGCGAGAATGATGCGGCGCAGATCCTCCGACACACGGTCGAGGCGCGCACGGACGGGAATCTGAATGTCCGCGAGTGTCGGCGTGAGTGCATGGCGCACGGGGAGCGACGCGGTCATCGGCCGGCCTTGCGCTCGACGGCCGTCAGGCGCTCACCAACATCGCGGAATTGAATGTCCACCGTGAACACGCGCTCGTAATACCCCACCGCATCCTCCCACTTCTGCAGGGACTCGGAGGCATAGCCCAACAGATAAAGTACTCCGACGAGCGTGTCGTCGCTGGCACCAGCATCGTTGAGTGCGCGCAGCAGAATCGTCATCGCGATCTGATACTGCCGCTTCTCGACGAAGCACTGCCCCAGCGCCTCATACGTGCGCACGCGATGCTCGGTTCCGCGCAGCGCTTTCTGGAACTCGCTGATCGCCTCGTCGAGCAGCCCCATCTCCTTGTACGCGATACCGAGATCGTAGTGGCTCTCGTGATCGGTGTCGTCGACGTTCGAGGTGACGCCCTGCTTGAACTTCGTGAGCATGTCCGCGAAGTCCTGCTGCTCCTGCGGCTCCTCCTCACCAGCGGCCACCATGCGCGTGCTCTTCGGCGGCTCCTCCTCGCGCAGCCACTCGGAGAGATTGACGAAGGTCTCATCACCGCGAGGCGGCGCCGGCTGGCGTAGCGGCGGCATGGACGGTGGCGCGCGGTGTGGCTGCGCGGGGAGCGCCGTTTCGAGCGCGGCGAACAGCTCCTCGTCGATGGGCAGGGTGGTCGCCGTGCGCTCCACCTCTACCGCGAGCGGAACCGCCTCCTCGATAGCTGCGACATCCTCGTGCACTGCCTCATGCGAATCGGTGCGCGGTTCGGCCGTGCGCTCTTCGGCGGCCTGCGACTCCGGAGCGTCCGCCTCATCGGCGGCTGCGACAGGCTCGATCTCGACGCCCAAGTCGCGGAGCGCCGACGACGCGCGCGCTTCCGCGGGCGAAAGCTCGAGCACGCGGCCGTAGACCGCGCGCGACTTGTCGAGCTGTCCGCTCCGAAAGAGACTCTCGGCCAGCGCGAGATACGCGTCGACGAGCTGCGGCTTGTCGTTTGCGCGTACAGCGTACTCGACGCGCTTCTGGTGATAGCGAACGGAATCCGGTTCGACGCGAATGAGCTCCTCCGCGCTGCGCCTCGCGTCGGCGAGATTTCCTTCGCGCTCGTAGCCGAACATCGTGGCTTCCAGCTCGAGAATCCCACCGGCGCGATCCCCTTCCTCGAGGAGCGCCTCGGCAAGCTGCCGGCGTAGATCCCACGCGGCAGGAGCATGCGCGACGTCGAGACGAAGCCCGTCCACGCGGCTGAGCGTCGGCGCGACCGGAGTCAGCGAGGCGGCACGTGGACCGAGCGGAACGATCGGACGTGGCGTGTCGGCGGGCTCGGTCTGCCAGAGCAGCTCCACCGATTCCTCCTCGGCGGTGTCGTCGACTAGCTCCTCCTCGACATCAGTGGTGGAATGCGGGTCGCCCACTGTGGGGATGGGATCGTCCGCATCCAGCATCGGCAACCCTTCGAGCGCATGTTCACGATCGAAGGTGTGGCTGGTCTGCTCATCGAGCTCCAGCATCGGTAGCGGAGAAGCCCCGTCGGGAACGATCACGTCCATCTCGAGCGTGGGCGAGCGTTCGACTTCGAGCGACACATCGCCGAAATCGTCAGCCAGCGACTCGGAGTTCGAAGCGCGCGGCTCTGCCGCCGCGGGCTCGATGACGATCGCGTCCACCTCGTGCTCGAACATGGGCTCGTCGACGCCGTCGCCCACATCGCTCGCGTGGTGCGGAGCGTCGAGATCCGGCAACGCGGCGGCTTCGATCGGAGTGTCGAGGGAGAGGAATGTCAGCGATCCGCCCAGCGACAGGCCGTCGTCTTCGAGATCGTCGAGCGGGACGTCGAGCATCGGAAGGTCCCCACCCGAGGGCGAGTCGTCCCGAGACTCGAAAGATGGAAGCTTCAACTCTGGGACTTCCTCGAGATCGATGTCGCCGAGCGTCGGAGCGCTCGATGCCTCCTCCGACTGGACTTCGTGCTCGGGGAGATCCAAATGCGAGCTCGACTCGAGTCCTTCGAGCGGCGTGATCGCCACCTGGGATTCCTCGTCGGCTACGGTGCTCTCCTCGAAGCCGGTGATGAGCTCGACATCGACATGGCTGATGATGTTCTCGCTGGGGGTCGACCGTCCATCGGGGAGCAGCGCTCCATGCGAGAGACCGGGCAGCGATGCCGCTTCTTCCTTCTCCGGCGAATCGAGATCGAGGAGGATGTCCTCATCCGAGTCGATCGCGGGCATGTCGATGGCGACGGTCGGCGTGGCCGATGGCGTCGTCGGATGCTCCACGCTCCACGTCGCCGACGGCGTCGCGAATGGCGGTGCCATAGATGCCGCAGCAGGCGCTGCGGGTGCTGCCGGTGCGGCGGGTGCCGCAACGACTGTGGCCTCGGCCGGTGCGGGTGCGGGGATGAACGGCGCGCTCGAGGTGGTGGGCCGCGACGGCTCGTCGTAGTTGACGTCCAGGAAAATGAGATCGCCGCCCTTTGTCGGCGCCGCACGCGGCACTTCCTTGGGCTCGAGCGCCGGATCCAGCGCCTTCATTCGATCGACCGTCGCCCGCGCCTCCGCGCTTCTTCCCTCAGCGGAGAACTTGTCGTAGAGCGCGTGAAGCTGCTCGATCGCCTCCGATTTGCGATCCTTGCGCACGAGCTGGTCCGCGAGCATCAGCCGAATGTCGTCCTGGTCCGGACAGAGGTCGGCGAATTCCTTTAGCGCCCGAAAGGCTTCCTCGAGTTGACCGGCTTTCTGCATCCGGTCGGCGTACTCCAGAAAGTTCTGTTTGGCGTCATTGATGAAGCCTTTGCGCGCGCTGATCTTGCCGAGCTTGTAATAGACTGAGTTTCGGCCGGGCGCGTTGCGCAGGATCTTGTTGCAGAGAGCAATGGCGTTATTGAAGAACCCGCCATCGGTGTACAGGTCGACTGCCTTCTCATAGTGGTCGACCGCCTCGCTGACGTCTCCACGCCGCAACAGCAGATCCCCGACGCGGTTGTAGAGGGCAACGTCGGCTTCGTCGACGTGCTCGTCCAGCTCCGCCAGAACCTGCGTATAGGTGTCGAGTGCCTTGTCGAACTGCTTCTTCTGCTCGTATTCGAGCGCTCGCTTCTTGAGCTTGGCGACGTCAGGCATCAGCGCGTGGAGAGCTCCAAGGCAGGGCGGCTGCACCGCGCGGCGGGCGGGGCGGCCTGATCAAGTTATGGGTAAGTCACTAGAGTGACAAGCTTTGCCACGTACCCAC
>JBDTXN010000104.1:0-10482 GCA_040006175.1 Gemmatimonadota bacterium
TCGGCGCGATTCCCAGCCCGCCCACGAGAATGGATGCGAGGTCGGACAGGATGTCTCCGAACAGATTTCCGGTGACGATCACCTGGAATGCCTCCGGCGTGCGCACGAGATCCATCGCCATCGCATCGATGTAGCGGGTGTCTCGCTTGATGTCCGCGTACTCGGAGCCCACCTCCTCGAACACGCGGCGCCACAGCCCGTGCGCGGCGATCGCATTCGACTTGTCGGCCATCGTGACGCGCGTTTTTCCGTGCGCGCGCGCCCACCCGAACGCATGGCGGATGATCCGCTCCACACCCTTTCGCGTGTTGAGCTCCTCCGCGATCGTGATCTCGTCCGGCGTGCCGACCTTGAACGCGCCGCCGACGCTCACGTACAGCCCTTCCGTGTTCTCTCGAAAGACCATGAGATCGAAGTCGCGAACGGTCTTTCCCTTGAGCGGCGTGAGCCTTTCGTCGAACAGGCGCGCGGGCCGCTCGTTCACGTAGAGATCGAGTTGGAAACGCATCCCGAGCAGGATGTCGCGCGCGTGCACGTTGTCCGGCACGCGTGAATCGCCGAGCGCGCCCACCAGAATGGCGCTCGGGTCGCGGCCGAGTCGCTGCATCTCCTCGGGCGGGATCGTGATCCCGGTTTTCAGATAGTGCTCGGCACCCCACGGGAGCTTCTCTACTACTACGCCCGGATGGTACACCGCCTCGACGGCGTCGAGCACCTTGAGTGCTTCCTCGACGACCTCCGGCCCGATTCCATCGCCGGCAATGACAGCGAGACTGTGCGGCACTGTCTCAGCTCGCGCGACGTGCGGCGCGCATCATGTGGCGGCGACTCCGCGACCACAGGTGATGCAGTACTTCCAGTGAATCTCGAGCTCCGTTCCACACGCGGGACACCGCTGCACCATGAGATTCTGTCCGCAACTCGGGCAGAACAGCACCTTCCGTCCATCGGGGAGCGTGCCCCCGCAGTAGCGGCATGCGCTCGCACTGCTGCTTCCGGTCGAGGACGTCGGCGTCGACGGCCGATGGCTCACGCTCGGCGCGCCACGCTGCAGGCTCGTTGGCGAGTCGGCGAAGTGTCGTACGGCCTCGGAGGTGAGCGTCACGCGTGCTGCGGCAAAATCGCGGAAGACCGCCGTGTTCGGATTGGGCGACGACAGTTCCTTGCGCATCGCCTCCTGCATCGGAGCATCGCCGGTCACGTAGCCACGTTCGCCCGAGAGGAGCTGGCAGAGCGCCGCTTCGTAATCCTGGTTCGTTTCGATCTCGAGCTCGGTGCGATTGTGTCGATACGGAATGAGCGTCTGATACAGCTCGGACACTTCCACGGGCTGACTCAAGTACTGCGGGTGACTGTTCCGAACGTTTTGCACGAGCCGTCGAACGAGCCGGTCGAGATCATCCATGGCGAGTTACTCGGGGAGGAGCTGTTGCTGTTTCGATGACGAGAGTCGCGCCCGAAGAATATGAAAGAACGCGGCCACACCATCCTTCCAGGTGATCTTTTTTCCCTCGGCGTACGTGCGGCCGTGATAGCTGATCGGCACCTCATACACGCGCGCGCCCATCTGCGCGAGCCGCGCGACGATCTCGGGTTCGATGCCGAAGCGCGGATTGGTGAGATGCATGAGCTTGAGCGTTCGACCGGTGAACGCCTTGTAGCCGGCTTCCATGTCGGTCAGGTTCAGATTCGTGAACATGTTCGACATGAGCGTCAGCCCGCCGTTGCCCATGCGGTGCCAGAAGTAGAGCACGCGGTGTGAGCCCGATCCGAAACGGGTGCCGACGACAGCATCGGCATGCCCCTCCATGATCGGTCGGATCACGGCCGGAATGTCGGTGGGATCGTACTCGAGGTCCGCGTCCTGAATGATGGCGATGTCGCCAGTGGCGTGGTCGCGGGCGGTCTGGATCGCCGCGCCCTTGCCGCGATTCACGTCGTGCTTCGCCACGACCATTCGTCCACCCGCGGAACCCGCCCGCTCGGTGAGCCGTGCGAAGGTCGCATCGCTGGACGCGTCGTCGACCGCGACGATCTGAATAGTGATCCCGCTGGAGGCAATCTGGTCGCCGAGCGCCAGCACTGCATCGAGCGTGCGATCGATCGTGGCGGCTTCGTTGTAGCAGGGGATCAGAACACTCAGTGTGATCGGAGTGCCGGGACGCATCAAACCACGGCCCGGTCTGAGGTGTTCAGCGACAATCCACTACGGCTTCCCGACCTGCTCCATCTGCTTGTCGACATCCGTGGATACGCGCTCCCTGTTGTCACCGCCGACGCGATGAATGATGCGAGTGCCGAGATTCTCGGTGTGGTCCTGCGCATCGTTGAAGCCGGCAAAATAGCCGAATACCAGCCCGGCGCATATCAATAGAAAAGGCTTCAGCATGGAACGGCTCCGAAGGGGAAGATAGCCTAGAACAGACTGTCTGTCTCACCACGCGGTAACGAGCGCGCCTCCCGGAACGAGCGCATGTCGGGGAGCGGCGAAGGATCCAGCGTCATCCGGCCGCGCTCTCGTTCGCTCGTCATCCACGCGTCGAAGCCCGAATCCACGGCGCCCTTCGACTCGTCCTGACGGGCGGCCGCGCGCGTGGCCAGCATGTTCGCATACTCGTTTTGCGGATGCCCGTTGTGGCCGCGCACCCAGCGCCACTCGATTCGGTGACTCGCTGCGACATCCACGAGCTCCTGCCAGAGCTCCAGATTCCCGATCTCGCCGCCTTTTCTCTTCCAGCCGCGCCGCGCCCAATCGTGCACCCACGACGTCATCCCGTCCACGAGATAACGCGAGTCGCTCGTGAACACGACCACGCAATTCCATTTCTTCGAGGACGCGATGTCGAGTGCCTCGATCGCGCTGCGCAGCGCCATGCGATTGTTCGTGGTCGCTTTCTCGGAGAGCCAGAAGTCCCGCCGGACGAGCTCACCGCTTTTCGGATGTGCAAGCTCGATGAGCCCTCCGGCGCCACCGGGATTCGATCCCTCGCGGCCATTGCCGAGGCAGGACTCGTCCGCGTAGACGGCCAGCAGGCAGTTCTTCGGTGCCACCATGCTATCGGATCACCTGCATCGAGTCGATCTCATCGATGTAGATGATGATGCGGTCACCCGTTGTCGGATGCACCGCCTCGATGCGCTCGCGACCATCGATGAGATGGAGCCGCGTCGGGATGACGATGTATTCCGTGCCGCGGCGGTAGACCGAGATCCGGTTCCTGTCGATCACCGCGCGCTCGAGCCGGTCGTACTGTTCCGTCGTCAGTTGTGCCATGCCGTCGTCTCCGCCTGCTCGCGAATGATCACGTGTGCGCCCTCGGTGTCCACCACGAATGGCAAGAGCCGGGCGAGCGGCGACACGTGCGCTCGTACCTCCTCTACGCGTTCAGCCGACGCGATGATGAGCACCGACCCGCCGCCAGAAGCGCCCAGTGCCTTGCTGCCTACCGCGCCGTGCGCCTGTGCGGTGTCGATCAGTTTGTCGATGGCCGGTGTCGTGATCTTCTCATGCAACGTTCGCTGCTGATGCCAGTGGACGCCGACGAGCTCCCCAAGATCATCCACGCTCTCGCGCTCGAGCGCCTTGATCATCGCAGCGGCGAGATTACGCATGCGCGCCAGCGCGGCGACCACGCGCGGCACACGATCCCGATAGCCGTCCAGCACCGCGGTGATCGTCGCACCGGAAATGCGCGACTCACCCGTGTACGCGATGAGGCACTGTCGTTCGAGCGCGCGCACGAGATGCTCGCTCAACGGAATGCGCTCGGGATGCGTCTGCGCGCCAAAGGTGAGTGCGAGGGCGCCGCCGTACGCGGCTGCGTAGTGATCCTGAAATCCGCCCGCGATTCCGAGCTCCCCGACCTCGAACGCGCGGCTCCGCTCCGCGAGCTCGGATCGCGAGAGGGATTTACCGCGCCACGCGGCCATCACCGCAGCAAGCGCCACCCCCGCCGCCGATGATCCGCCGAGCCCCGCGCCGCGCGGAAACTCGCTCGCCTGCACGAGGCGCACACCCTCGAGCTGGGCACGCCGGAGCGCTGCGGCGCCCAGCGCGGAGTCGCCCTCGGCAGCCAGCATGCCCGCCCGCTCCGTGCGATGCTCCACGCCGTCGGCGCACAGCTCGACCCCGCTCGCGATCGAGCGCAACGTCGCACGCGCGTACGATGCGATCGCCAGATTGCAGACGCACCCGCCCTCTTCGAGCGTGTAGGGAGGAACGTCCGTCCACCCGCCGCCGAAATCCACGCGCACGGGTGCTCTCGCTTCTACCTCTCGCACCGCTCAGCCCGAATGCTCGTGTGAATGCAAATTCGATTTCACGCGCCGCGCGTCTTCCCGAATGCCTGCACCTGTGCGACACTCACGGCGTGCGTGCGTGAGGCGGAATCGCCGGCGGCATCGGCCCGCATGCAGGCGTCACGCATAGCAGTGAGCGCAACCGTGTGGCGAATGCGTGCGAAGTTCGGGAAGTTGTACATATTGTAGTTCGAAGTCGCGCATGCAGGGGAGGGAGAAGCAGCCCAAAGCTATCGCATGCGGTGACGGCCGCCAGCCCGACGATCGGGATGCACGGCACGTCTCCTGCGCCCTCAGGCGGTCATGCCAGATATCGCTCGCTCGTTTGCAAATCGAACGCTGATTCTCCTGTCCAATCGCGAGCCGTACGAGCATCGGCACGGCGAGATTGGAATCGATGTGCGCCGCCCGCCAGGTGGCCTCGTCACCGCGCTCGATCCAACGATGCAGGCGACCGACGGCGTATGGGTGGCGTGGGGCTCGGGGTCGGCCGACGCGGAGACCGCGGATCACGAGGGCAGACTCCGGGTGCCGCCCGACGAAGATGGCTTCACCCTTCGGCGCGTGTTTCTCACCGATGCGGAGGTGGACGGCTATTACATGGGCTTTTCCAATCGCTCCCTCTGGCCGCTCTGCCACATGCTCGTACAGCACTTCGAGTATCGCACGGACTACTGGAACATCTATCAGGAAGTGAACTCGAAGTTCGCGCACGCAGTGGCGGATGAGGTGCGCCGCGCGCCGCAGAAGCCGATCGTCTGGATTCAGGATTACCACTTCGCGCTCGCCGCCGAGATGCTTCGCGAGCTCGCGACGCCGGCGTTGATCCATCAATTCTGGCACATCCCGTTTCCCCCTGCCGACATTCTCCGACTCCTTCCCACCGGCGTCGACGAGGCGCTGCTGCGCGGACTGCTCGGCAACGATCTCATCGAGTTTCACACCGAGCGCTACGCTCTGAACTTCCTCGGCTGCGTCGCGGAGCTCGTGCCCGAGGCCGAGATCGACGCGGACACGCTCGCGGTCCACTACGACGGGAGGCGCATCGATGTCGCGATTTTTCCGATCAGCATCGATGTCGAGCGCTACGAACAGCTCGCGAGCACCCCGGAGAGCGACGCGCTCGTCGAGCGGCTGCGCGAGCGCTACACGAACAATGGCCAGCGGCTGGGGCTCGGCGTCGATCGCGTGGACTACACGAAGGGAATTCCGGAGCGACTCCGCGCCCTGTGCGAGCTGTGGGAACGCCACCCCGAGATGCGCGAGACCTTCACCTTTCTCCTCATCGCGACACCGTCGCGCTCCGAGCTTCCGGCGTATCGTGCGCTCGAGGAGGAGATGCTGCAGACCGTCATCGACATCAATGAACGGTTCAAGACGCGGACGTGGCATCCGATCGTGCTCGTGCATGAGAACGTGAGCGCAGACATGCTCGCGGGCGTGTATCGCGCGGCGGATCTCTGCCTCATCTCCTCGCTCCAGGACGGAATGAATCTCGTGGCAAAGGAGTTCATCGCCTGCCAGACGGACGAGCGCGGCGTGCTCGTGCTCAGCCGTTTTGCTGGCGCGGCCGAGGAGATCGACGGCGCGGTGCTCATCAATCCGTTCAACCTCGATGGCTTCGTCGAGGGAATTCGCAGAGCACTGCACATGAGCGAGGGCGAGCGGCGGGTGCGCATGCATCGGATGCGCCGCCAGCTCCACGATCGAACCATCTTCGACTGGCTTTCGGCCGTCCTCGCCCGCGCGCAGGACATCATTGCGGAGCGCGAGCCGAAGCGCGAGCCGGAGCGCGAGCCGGAGCGCGAGCCGGAGAGCGGCGTCGCATGAGCGCCGCGCAGCCGGCGCTCACTCCCGACATCGATTCCAGGGTGAGCGGCACGCCGCTCGTCGTCATGCTCGACGTGGACGGGACGCTCGCGCCGATCGTCGCCCGTCCGGAGGATGCGGCGGTGTCGCCCGCCACACGCGAGGTTCTTCGGAAGCTCGTCGCAACGCCGGACGTGAAAGTGGTCCTCGTCTCCGGCCGCGCCGCGGCGGATGCGCACGGGATCGTCGGCGTGGATGGCGTATGGACCATTGGCAATCACGGCTTCGAGATCGTGAGCCCGAGTGGCGAGCTGGAAACGGATCCGGATCTCGCTGATCAATCGGCGGCGATCGCGCAGGCGGCGCGCGAGCTCGAGCCGATCGTGGCTGCGGTGACCGGCGCCAAGCTCGAGAACAAGCGGTGGACGCTGAGCGTGCACTATCGCCTCGCCGCGCGCGATGCGGTGCCGCCGCTCCGATCGGAGGTAGAGCGGATCGCGATGGGGCTGCGGCTGCGAATGACCGACGGGAAGGAGATCGTGGAGGTTCGGCCGGTCTCGAACATCCACAAGGGGACGGCCGTGATCCTTATCGGTCAACGGCTACACGCCTTCGATGAGAATTCGTCGGTGGTGTTCATCGGTGACGATCGCACCGATGAGGATGCGTTCCGGTCGCTGCGCGCCTACTTTCCGCGCGCGGTGACGATTCGCGTCGACGATACGGGTGAAAGCAAGACCGCCGCCGAGGTCACGGTGCGTGATCCGGCGGCGGTGCATGGCTTTCTCGAGTGGCTGGCGGCTCGTCGCGCGTGAGCGCAACGGCTGCGATGTTCGCTACTTCTTCTTCTTTGCTACGACTTTCGTCTTTGGACGGGACGCGGCGCTCGTCGGCTTGCTCTTCTTTGCCGAGGACTTCACGGTCTTGGCAGCAGGCTTCGACGGCTTTGCGGATTTCTTTGCGGCAACGGGCGCGGGCGCGGCCTTTTTCGCGGGAGCCGCTTGCTGCGGCACGTGCGGAGCCGGCGCGGGCTGCGAGTGTTGCTCGGAGGCCTTGGCGACGACCTTTGGCACATCCGCCAGTCGCGGCGCCGGCGGCTTCGGACGCTTCGAGTACGCTTCCTCGGCTTCACGCATCAGCTTGTCCGCTTCTTCCTGCGTCATCTGCCCGCGCCGTACCATGTACTGCACGAGGTCGCGTGCGCTTTCGATTGCGAAACCGGCAAGGCCTGCGGCGGCACCGATGACGTCCTTCATCGCAGCGGCGACTTTGCTTCCGGCCTCCTGACTGATTTCCTGTGCCCTGGCCGCCATTTCGGCGACGGTGTCTCGAACGTCGGTGCTACGGTGACCGGGTGGGCGACGTGGAGCCACGGGCGCGACAGGCGCTCCGGGATCGAGGGGAGCCGGGGTTTCGGCGGTCAGTGGCTTGTCGGCCATGGCTGGTCGCACTCCGAGTGCGCGATTATGAAAGGGCTCAAGAGCCCGCGTTCTATCAGGTAGCAGGACCGACGCGTCGACTGCACTTCGGCGCACGAATTCGAAGGTAAGTATATGATTTTGCGGCGCCTATGCAAGGAGCAAGGTGTTCCGGCCGGCCCCGGTAGGCACCGGTCTAGTTCCGAAATCCTCGCTTGAAGCACCAGTTTTAATCGACACCAATAAAACATTCATGCGCCAGTTTAGCAACTCAGCGTGCTAACCGGGATCAACGTGCTGGACCTGAGTCGCGTGCTCGCCGGCCCGCTCGCCGGGATGCTGTTGGGCGACCTCGGTGCCAACGTCATCAAGGTCGAGCGACCCGGCTCCGGCGACGACACGCGAGGCTGGGGACCGCCCTTCGATCAGTCCGGCGAGAGCGCGTACTATTTGAGCGTCAATCGCAACAAAAAAAGCATTGCGCTCGACCTCGCGAATTCTCGGCATCGCGAGCTCATCCGTGAACTCATCGCGAACGCGGACGTCGTCATCGACAACTTCAAGCGCGGCATGCTCGAGCGAAATGGATTCGACGTGCCCGCTATGCTCGAGGCGTATCCCAGACTCGTGTGGTGCACCATCACCGGCTTCGGCGCCGACAGCGAGCGCGCGGGCTACGATTTCGTCGTGCAGGCGGAGCAGGGTTGGATGTCGATCACGGGCGAGCCGGACGGTGCGCCCATGAAGGTCGGCGTCGCTCTCGCAGACGTCGTCGCCGGGAAGGACGCGTGCATCGCGATCCTCGGGGCGCTCGTGGCACGTGCGCGAACCGGGCGTGGCCGGCATGTAACCGTCTCCCTCGCCGCTAGCGCGAGCGCCGCACTCGTGAACGTCGCGCAGAATGCGCTCGTCAGCGGAGAAGAGCCCCGCCGCTGGGGAAACGGTCACCCGAATCTGGTGCCCTACCAGCTTTTCGAAGCGAGCGATCGCGCGCTCGTCATCGCAGTCGGTAACGACGCGCAGTGGGTGGCCTGCGCCAACGCGCTCGGCCTAGCCGACCTCGCCGCGGATCAACGCCTGCGAGCGAACGCCGGCCGCATAGCCGATCGGCCCCGCGTCGTCGATGCGATGACCGCGTGCATCGCGACCCGACCCGCGATGCACTGGATGGCCTTGCTCGATGCGGCGGGCGTGCCCTGCGGTGTGGTTCGCACGGTGCTCGAATCACTGCGCGACGTCGACTGCTCGAGCGCGACCGGAGTCGCGCCCAGCGTGCCGGGGACGATTCGATTGCGTCCGCCGAAACTGAACGAGCATGACGAGGAGATCCGCGCACGTGGCTGGGCCTCCTTCGGCACACCTCGCTGAGCGATGCGCTACATCGGCAATAAAACTCGGCTCCTGCCGTTTTTGATGCGCACGATCGATCGCCTGGAGCTCGCGCCAAAGACTGCGCACGATGCGTTCTCCGGGACGGCGGCGGTCGGTCGCGCGCTCAAGGCCGCCGGATGGCGCGTCGCGTCGAGCGATCTCATGACGTACTCGTACGTGTTCCAGCGCGCCTACGTCGTAGCGCAGCGATCGCCGAGCTTCGCGGCGCTACGTGCAGGCGATCCGGAGCTGCGCCGAGCGCATCGGTCGCCTTCGTTCCGGAGCGCCATTGCCGGCGCAGGCGCCCTCGGCGCCATGAGCGAATTCCTCACGCGGTGGATCGATCCGGAGCGCGGGTTCATCGGATCCCACTTCGCACCGGCAGGCGGGCGCATGTATTTCACGCAGGAGAATGCGGACCGCATCGATGCCATTCGTCGCCGACTGCATGAATGGTGGTCGTCCGGCCTGATTCAGGACGACGCGTACTACGTACTCCTGGCTGCGCTGATCGAGGGCGCCGACCGTGTGGCGAATACGGCTGGCGTCTACGCGGCATTCATCAAGCGCTGGCAGACGAACGCGCGTCGGCCGCTCGCGCTCAGGCCGGAGATTCCGCAGAGGGGCCCGCGCGGGGCGACGGCCCACCGGGAGGATGCGGGTGCGGTCGCCGCCTCCACCGGCGAAATCGAGCTCATCTACATCGATCCGCCTTACAACGCTCGGCAGTACTCCGGCTACTATCATGTTCCCGAGGTGATCGCGCGAGGCTGGTTCGACGGAACCCCAATTCTGCGCGGAAAAACCGGCCTCGTCGCCGGAACCGACCAGCAAAGCGAGTGGTGTTCGGCCAGAAAGGCTGAGACGGCGTTGCGAGAACTGCTCGGAGCGACCGGCGCGCGACACGCGCTGGTTAGCTACAATTCAGAGGGGCTGCTAAGCGAGCGCGACCTTAGGGGTGTGTTGGATGAATCGGCTAGAAGTGGAGCGGTCAAACGCTACTCATGCGGCTATCGCCGCTATCGGTCAGATAGTGACCGAGTCGGTCGTGTCTACCAGGGAGATCGTGTCCGTGAACTACTCTATCATCTGCGTCTCCGCTGACGTGACTTCACCGTTACGCGCGCAACGACGATTCGTCTCTGATGCATGGCGAGCCTCGCACCATCGCAGTCGGTTCTTACAGGGCTGTCCAGAGGACGGACAAAGAGTTACACTAGCGTCGTGAAGACCACGGTGACAGCGCCGAGACCGGTCGATCCGCTAGAGGCGGATCACGACGTGATTGCACGTGTGCTGCAGGGAGATCGTAACGCGTTCGGCGTATTGATCGGGCGTTATAGCGATCCACTCTTCAGGCATGCGCTCGGGATGACAGGAAGTCCTGATGTTGCGGAGGATATTCTCCAGGCCTCGTTCATCAAGGCGTATCAGCATCTCGCGGAAGTGCACGGACGGTTTGATGCGTGGATTTTCCGGATCGTGGCGAACGGGTGCAAGGACTGGCTCAAGAACATTCGCCGCACGCATCAGAGCTATGAGGAGGACGATCAGCCCTCTTCCTTTTCGACGCCGGACGAAGAGC
>JBDTXN010000105.1:0-10281 GCA_040006175.1 Gemmatimonadota bacterium
CGCGCGGGCGAACGCGCGGCGGCACGCACGGAGACGTACGCGTCACTGCCGGATGTGGACGTTTCCACCGAGATCGACGTACGCGGGATGCGGGTAGAGGAGATGGAGCTCGCCGTGCAGCGCGCACTCGACGCCGCATTCGGCGCGGATCTGCACGTGATGCGCATCATCCACGGGAAGGGAACCGGTGCACTGCGCGAGCGCGTGGACGAGCTGCTGCGCGCGGATCGTCGCGTCCGCGAGCATCGCGTGGGCGCGTGGAACGAGGGCGGCACAGGCGTGACGATCGCGGAGCTCACCTGATGATCACCGACGAATCCGTCGAGCGCGTGCGCGAGGGAGCGGACATCGTGCAGATCATCAGCGAGCACGTGAAGCTCAAGCGCGTGGGGAACAGCTATCGCGGGCCGTGTCCCTTCCATCAGGGAACCGGCCCCAATTTTTCGGTGATTCCCTCGAAGAAGCTGTACCACTGCTTCGTCTGCCACGAGTCCGGCGACGTGTTCACCTATCTGCAGAAGCGTCTGGGAATGGAGTTTCCGGATGCGATTCGTTACGTCGCGCACCGCTCGGGGATCGTCATCGAGGAAGTGCAGCGCCGGGCCGATGCGCGCGATCCGCGTCAGCCGCTCTGGGACGTGAACGCGATGGGTGCGGACTGGTTTCGCACGCAGCTCTGGGACGAGAGCGTGGGGGAGGAGGCGCGCAACTATTTGGCGCTCCGACGAATTTCGCGCGACGTCGCGGACCGCTTTGGGCTCGGATTCGCGCCACGCGATCCCACCGCGATGCGCGCCCATCTGGTCGCGCTCGGCGTCAGCGAGGAGACGCTGACCGAGGCCGGGCTGCTCGTGCTGCGCGAGGAAAGCGGCGAGCTGCGGCCGAGATTTCGGCACCGGCTGATCTTCCCCATCCTCGATCAGTCGGGCAACTGCACTGGATTCGGGGGACGATTGCTCGGTCCCGGCGAGCCCAAGTATCTGAACTCCGCGGAGTCGCCGGTCTACTCGAAGGGTCGGATGCTGTATGGGCTGCACATGGCCAAACATGCGATCCGGCGCGAGGGTCGCGTGATGATCGTGGAGGGATACTTCGACGTGGTGCGTCTCGTCGCCGCCGGGTTCGAGTGGGTGGTCGCCCCGCTCGGCACGGCGCTCACCGAGGAGCAAGGGGCGCTGCTACAGCGCTATGCGAAACAGGCCTTCCTGCTCTACGACAACGACATGGCGGGGCTCAAGGCCACCTTCAAATCGGGTGACCAGCTTCTTCGACAGGGAATGTCCGTGCTGGTCGTGACGCTCCCGGAAGGAGAAGACCCGGACAGCTTCGTCGACAAGTACGGCGGCGAGAAGCTCACGGAGCATGTGTCGGGGGCCGTCGACATTTTTGAGCGCAAGCTCAACGAGCTTCAGCGAAACGGTTACTTCGCGGATCTGCATCGCAAGCGCGTCGCGATCGACAAGCTGCTGCCCACGCTGCGCGCAACCGCGGACAGCGTCACCCGCGAGATCTACCTCGCGCGTGCGAGCGAGGTGTCGGGCGTGAGCAGGGAGGTGCTGGAGCGAGAGGTGACGCAAATGTCGCCCCGTGTCGCCGCGCCGCATACGAGGCGACCACCGACGCCGCCGCCGCCACCCAATTCGACGGTCGTGGAGCGACGCACGGCCGAGCGACGACGTATCCCGAAGCCCGTTCCGGGCATCGAACGCTCGCTCGTTCGTATACTTCTACACGATAGATCGCACGTCGAGCAGGTTGCCGAGCACATCGGCCCCGATGAATTGCGCGATCCCGCGCTTCGGGACATCTATCGCGCACTGCTCGCGGTGCAGCCGGAAGAGTCGCTGGAGGCCGTAGCGGCCAAGCTGGAACCGGACAGCGAGGATGTTTTCGCCGATCTTCAACGTGAGCCGATCGGCGAGGGCGAAGAAGTGCAGAACACGCTGGCGGGCAGCATCACACGAATTCGCCGAACGGCCGTGCAGAGAAAGATGGATGAGATCACGCGGGCGATGCGAATCGCCACGCCCGCCGAACAGGATGTGCTGATATCTGAAAAACGCCGGTTGATGGACGATCTTTCCGCACTGGGTGGCGGATCGTTCAAGAGCTTCGACCGCGCCCGACAATCGTAAGGAGGGGAAGTGAGTCCTGACCTTGAAGCGGTACTGGCCCTGCAAGCGGAAGACACGATCGTGGCGCGGCTGAACGAGAAGCTGCGGGCGCTCGATGCAAAGTTGAAAGCGCTCGACAACGAACGTACCCAGGTCGAGGACTCGCTGGCGCGCACCAACGCGATGGCGGAGGCGGAGGAGAAGCGCCGACGCGAGCTCTCGATCAAGGTCGAGGATCACAAGGCGATGCAGGAGCGCAACCTCGCCACGCTCGATGTGGTGCGAAAGCCGAAGGAAGCCACCGCGGCGATGGCGCAGGTGGACATGCTCAAGAAGGTGCTGTCACAGGAGGAAACCGATCTGCATTCGCTCTCGCTTCGCGTGCACGACGTTCACCACGCGATCGACGGCCAGCAGAAGGCGCTCGACGAGCTCGATGCGCGTCAGAAGGAAGAGCGCGCGGCGCAGGCTGCAGAACGCGCCGAGATCGACGGAGAGCTCGCAAAAGCGAAGAGCATTCGTGACGAGCGCGCGGCACACGTGCCGAAGAACATTCTGCTCAAGTACGAGCGCATTCTGAGTCGCAACACATCGAACGTGCTCTATCCCTTGCGCGGACAGGCGTGCGGGCGATGCGATACGGCGATCCCCATGCAGCGACGAAACGCGATCGCGGCGGGCCGGGCGATCGATGTGTGTGAGGCGTGCGGAGTGCTCCTGTACGCGGCGGGATGATGGTTGTCCGTCCCTACGGGTAACGGTAATTTCCACGATGTGAACGCTCTTGCCGCGCACGTTCGAAAGCCGTCCCGGTGGGTACTTCCCAACTCACCCGATCAGGCGGCAGTCGCCGCTCTGGCGAGCGAGCTCCACCTTCCGCCGGTGATCTGCGAGCTCCTGCTTCGCCGCGGATACGATACGCCCGAAAGCGCGAAGCGGTATCTCCGCCCCCGGCTCGAACAGCTCCACGATCCCGCCCTCATGCTCGGCATGGACCTCGCCGTCGAACGGCTCGCACGCGCCATTCGTGGTCGCGAGCGGATCGTGGTACACGGCGATTACGATGTGGACGGCATGGCCTCCACTGCGTTCCTGCTGCGCACGATTCGCAGGCTGGGTGGCGACGCCATCCCCTTTATCCCACGTCGCATCGAAGACGGCTACGATCTCACGCTCGCGGGAGTGAACGCAGCGATCGAGGCGAAGGCGAAGGTGCTCGTCACGTGCGACTGTGGCACGAATGCGCTCGCGCCGGTAAAGGTGGCATGCACTGCGGGGATCGACGTGATCATCACCGACCACCATCTGCCGAGCGGCCCGCTGCCGGAGTGCCTCACGGTGCTGAATCCGAAGCGCGACCACTGCGAATATCCCGACAAGGATCTCGCGGCCGTCGGCATCGCGTTCAAGCTCTCGCTCGCGCTCACGCGCGCGCTGGGCGGACGAGAGGACGACGTGTACCGCATGCTCGATCTCGTCGCGCTCGCGACCATCGCGGATGTCGCCCCGCTACGCGGGGAGAACCGCGTGCTCGCGCGCGCGGGGCTCAAGGTGATGAAGGAATCGCCAAACGTCGGCATTCGAGCGCTGATCCGGGCTTCCGGGCTCGAGGGGAAGCCGCTCAACGCCGGGCGCATTGGCTTCATCCTCGCGCCTCGGCTGAACGCCGTAGGCCGGCTCGGCCACGCACTCCGCGGTGTCGAGCTGCTGATGTCCGAGAACGAGCACGAAGCGAATGCGATCGCGCGCGAGCTGGAGGAGCTGAATCGCCACCGCCAGGAGGTCGATCGCAAGACGCTCGCGCGCGCGCGCGAGCTCATCGATGCACTCGATCTCGACGCGACGCACGGCATCGTGCTCGCGGAGGACGGATGGCACCCGGGCGTGATCGGCATCGTTGCTTCGCGGCTCATCGAGGAGCATGGACGACCGGTGCTCCTGATCGCCCTCGACGGCGAGGAAGGGAAGGGATCGGGACGCTCGATATCCGCTTTCGATCTGCACGGTGCCTTGTCGGAGTGTCGCGATCTGCTCGTGCGCTTCGGCGGCCACCGCGCCGCGGCGGGTGTCACGGTCGCGCGCGACAAGATCCCCGAGCTGGCGCGCCGCTTCAACGAGATCGCGCTGGCGCAGCTCAGCGTCGACGACCTCGTGGCGGAGCTGCGCGTGGACCTCGAGATTCCCATTTCGAGCGCGACGCTGGAGCTGGAATCGCTCCTCCGCCACTTCGAGCCGTTCGGACCAGCGAATCCCTCGCCCGTGATCGTCTCGCGCGCGGTACGCCTCGCGGCGCCACCGCGAGTGATCGGCGACGGTCATCTCAAGCTCCGGCTGCAGACCGACGCCGGCGAGCTCGAAGCCATCGGCTGGGGCATGGCGTCGCTCGCGAGCGAGCTCGACGTCTCGGTTCCGATCGACGTCGCCTATCGGCTCGAGCGCGACGACTGGAACGGCGTGCCGCGGCTGCAGGCGAAGCTCGCCGCCGTGCACCACTAGTCTCGGTGCGCATCGTCGCGGGGCGGTGGCGAGGGCGCACGATCGCCGCACCGCGCGGCACCGCAGTGCGTCCCACGGCGGACCGCGTGCGCGAGGCGTGGATGAGCATCCTGCAGAACGACCTTCCCGATGCGAACGTGATCGATCTGTTCTCCGGCTCCGGTGCGCTCGGCCTCGAAGCGCTCTCTCGCGGCGCGTCGCACGCCACATTCGTCGAGTCCGCGGCACCGAGCCTCGCATCGCTGCGCGCGAACATCGAGCAGCTCGGCGCGGAGAGCGCGACGACGGTGCACCGCATGGACGCGCTTCGCTTCCTGGCTACGGTGAACGATCACGCTTACGACGTGGCATTCGCCGATCCGCCGTACCGGAAAGGATTCGCGGCACGAGTGGCGGAGCGCTGGCGCGAAGGGCAGTTCTGCCGCATTCTGGCCCTCGAGCATGCGGCGGACGAGACGATGCCGGGCGAGGCTGACACTCGACGGTATGGCGACACCGCGCTCAGTTTCTATCGCGCCTGAACTCTCGCGTAGTCCGTACCCTCCCGCACCCCACGAGCGAATGCCGATCGCGATCTACGCTGGCAGCTTCGATCCAGTCACGCGCGGCCACGAAGATCTCATGTGGCGCAGCCTCACCTTCGTCGACAAGTTGATCGTCGCCGTCGCCGTGAATTCGGCCAAGCAGCCGCTCTTCACGGTGAGCGAGCGCGTGAGCCTGATCCGCGAAAGCATCGGCGACGATCCGCGAATCGATGTGCGCGAGTTCGACGGCCTCCTGGTGGACTTCGCCCGCGAGATGGGCGCGACATTGTCCATACGCGGGCTGCGAGCCGTCGCGGATTTCGAGTACGAGTATCAGATGGCGCTCATGAACCGTCATCTCCATCCGGAGCTGGAGACGGTATTCATGGTGCCGAGCATCGACCGGACGTACGTGAGCTCCAGCGTCGTGCGCGAGGTGGCACGCTACGGAGGCAACACGTCCGGGCTGGTGCACCCCGTGGTCGATGCTGCGCTGCGTGCGCGCTTCAATCAGGTGAATGCAGGCAAGTCTTGACGAGAGCCTAGGTGCCCGATGGACGGAGAATTGCACTACCCCGGCCAGTTTCGACGCGCACGCCGCTTATCTTTCGCGTCGCGCGCGGATGGGCGACATTATGATGCGACAGGGCGAGCGTCCTTCGCCACTGTCAAGGCGAACGAGAGCAGATCTCGACGGGAGAACGGGACATGAGCTTCGCGATAAAGAAGCAGGGAGAGATTGTCGTGGTGGACGTCGAAGGGCAGCTGATCGTGGGCAACAGGCAGGAGCTCAAGCAGCGCGTGCTCGATGAGCTCGAGAAAGGGGAGCGCAAGTTTCTGATCGACTTCAGCCAGACGGGCTACATCGATAGCTCCGGGCTCGGCGTGCTGGTTTCGCTTTCCAAGAAGATCCGTGAGCAGGGCGGTGAGCTGCGCCTCGCCAATCTCAACGATGATCTCAAGACGCTGTTCGAGCTGACCAAGCTCGATACGCTCTTTCAGATCTCGGACACGCGGGAACGGGCGCTGGAGACGTTCTGAGCGATCAGCCCGGCGAGCCTCGCGTGCCTGCGAGCGGCTCTCCGACGTTTGCTCCCGGGCGCGTGCACGTCGCGCTCGAGCTCGAGATCCCGAGTGATGTACGCTACATCGAGCGCGTCGTGGAGATCGTCGCGAGGCAGTGTGCCCAATTCGCGTATCCCGCGCGCCAGTGCTGCCTCAACATCCCCGTCGCGCTCAGCGAAGCGCTCTCCAATGCAATTCTCCGCGGCAATGGAGAGCGCACTGACGCGCACGTGCAGGTGAAGGTCGATGTCACGCAGGAGCGGCTCATCCTCGAGGTGCTGGACGAAGGGCTCGGCTTCGATTTCGAGGACTGCCTCGTCGACCCCACGGAGCCCGGCAACATCGAGCGCGAGGACGGCCGCGGCCTCTTTCTCATGGCGCGGCTCATGGACCGCATCGAGCGCTTCTCGAACCAGGGCAATGTGGTTCGGATGACGCTCCGGCCACATGATTGATCTCATAGCGCTGCTCACCGCGTTCCGCGACGGAACCGGCGCAGCGGCCGCAGTCTGGCTCGGTGACGAGTCGCGCCCACCGACGCGCATCGCGTCGAGCGTACCCGCACTAGGCATTCTCGGCTGGACGCCGCCACTGGAGAACGTCTCGCAGCAGATCGTCGAGTCGCCCAGCGGGCCGGTGATCATCTCCCGGATCCCGGGGCCGCGCAAGGCGTGGATCGTCGCTGGCCCTTCGCCGGTGCCGAACGCGCCTCTCGAGAGCTATGCGCGCTTTCTGAGCGCGATCGTCGGCCAGTATCTGCAGTCGTCGCTCGAGGTGGAGCACGCGGCGAACGAGCTGGCCGAGCGCTACGAGGAGATCAATCTTCTCTACACGATAACCGAGATCCTCGGACGCACCGTTTCACTGGAGGAGGCCGCGGCCACCATCCTCAAGGAAATCTCGGAGACGGTCGGCGCGCGGCGCGGCTCGATCCTCGTGCACGACCGCGTGACGGACACGCTCCAGACCGTCGCCGCAATCGGCGGTGTGGTTCTCGACATTCCACCGATCGCGCTCGACGATCCCACCAGCGTGTCCGCCCGCGTCTTTCGCGAGCAGCGCGCGATGGTCGCGGAAGGCTCCCAGATGCCGTGCGAGGCGGAGAAGGCGTACCGGCGTGGCACCATGCTCTCCGTGCCCATCATGTGGACGCTCCCGCACGGCGGGATGGAGCCACTCGGCGTCGTCAATCTCTCCGATCGCTACTCCGATCAGCCATTCAGCGCGGGCGACCAGAAGCTCATCACCGCGATCGCGACGCAGATCGGCACCGCGATCCAGAACTCGCGGCTCGTCCGCGCGTCGCTGAGCCAGCAGCGGCTGATTCAGGAGCTCGCACTCGCGCACGATCTGCAGATGAAGCTCCTCCCTCGCCCGGACATCGTGGCACCCGAGGCGCAGGTGGCGGCGCGCGTCGTACCCGCGGAGAGCGTGGGAGGCGACTTCTACAACCTCTTTCGACTGTCGCCGCACCGCACGGGCGTCATGATCGGCGACGTCTCGAGCCACGGTTATCGCGCGGCCCTCATCATGGCGTTGGCAATGAGTGCATCCGCCATCCACGCCCAGGCCTCTCCCGATCCCGATGCCGTGCTCGCGTCGCTCGAGGGCACACTGCGTGAAGAGCTCCAGACGACCGAGATGTTCATCACCGCGTTCTATGGAGTGATCGACCGGAGCGCCCAAACCCTGCGTTACGCGAACACCGGCCACCCGCACGCGTTCCACGTGTCCTTCGATGGAAGGATCGAGCGCCTGCCAGCGATCGATCCACCGATCGGGATGGTGGAGTCGCTGCCGCACGCCCGGTCGCGACCCTGGATCTCGCGTCGCGATCTCCTGCTGCTGTTTACCGACGGCGTGAGCGACGCACGCAACCGCTTCGGCGTTCGGCTCGGCGAGCAGCCCGTGCTCGACATCGTGCAGCGCTACCGGACGGAGTCCCCGGACAAGATTATCCAGCGCGTCTTCGACGAGCTCGCGGAACACACCGGAGAGGCCGTGCAGCGCGACGATCTCGCGGTGGTGATCGTTCGAAGCTGAGCGGCGCGCGCATGCGGCCGCCGCCCATCCGAAAAAGCCTCGGGCAGCACTTTCTCTCTGATCCGCGCATTCTTGCTCGCATCGCGGACGCGGTCGCGCTGGAGCCCGACGAGACCGTCGTGGAGATCGGGCCCGGGCGCGGCTCGCTCACCGCTGCGCTGCTCGCGCGCGCCGCGCGCGTGGTTGCAATCGAGATCGATCCGCAGCTCGTCGCGCTCCTTCGCGAGAAATACGCGAACGAGCCGCGGCTCACGATCATCGAGGCCGACGTGCTCGACGTGAATCTCGGCGAACTCGCCGGGGGCGAGTACGCGCTCGCCGGCAACGTGCCGTACTACATCACGACACCGATTCTCTTCCAGGCGCTGCGTCAGCCGCGCGCGCTGCGATCAGTGCTGCTCGTGCAGCGGGAGGTCGCGGCGCGCATGGCGGCGCAGGCCGGCGCGGAGGATTATGGCGCGCTGTCGGTGAACGTGCAGGCGATCGCGGATGTGGAGATGCTCTTTCGCATTCCGGCCGGCGCGTTCACTCCGCCGCCGCGCGTCGAGAGTGCGGTGGTGCGCGTGACGCCGCGCGCGGTGCCAGTGGTCGCGCCCGGCGAGGAAGAACCGTTCCGCACCTTCGTGCAGGCGGCGTTTGCGCTCCGCCGCAAGCAGATGCGCAGAGTCGTGCGCACGGTCGCATCGCGGAGTGTGGAGGAGGCGGAGCGCGCCCTGGAGACGAGCGGCATCGATCCCGATGCGCGCCCGGAAACCCTCAGCGCGATTCAATTCTACGCGCTGGGGCAGTCACTCCGCTTGTGGGGCCGAACGTGAGGCGGGCCCGCGCTCGCTGAAGCTCTACTCGCGGTTGGAGAGCGCGAACGAGAGTCGCTCGAGCTCCATCGCCATGTTGACGGTGTTGAGTGTGACCTCCGCCGGCACGTGGAGCTGTAGCGGAGCGAAGCTCATGATCCCCGTAATCCCGGCCGCGACCACCTGATCAGCCACACGTTGTGCGGCGGAGGCGGGCACCGCGATGACGGCAATGTCCACCCGGCGCTCGCGATTGTCTTCCGCGAGAGAATCGATCGACCGCACGGACTGATCGTACATGTTGCGCCCGATCTTCGCGGGATCGGAATCGTATAGTCCTACAACGCGGAAGCCGCGCTGCTGGAAGCCTTCGTATTGCGCGAGCGCGGAGCCGATCTTCCCGACGCCGATGATGGCCACGCGCCAGTCGCGCTCGAGACCGAGAATGCGCCGCATGCGCTGCGTGAGCTCGGCCACCTGATAGCCGAGCCCCCGCTTCCCAAATGATCCGAAGAAGGAAAGGTCCTTTCGAACCTGCGCGGAAGTCGTACCGCCCCGTGCCGCCAACTCTTCGCTGGAGACCGTGGTGAGGCCGGCGTTCTCGAACTCCTCGAGAAATCGCAGGTAGAGCGAAAGGCGTCGGACGGTCGAATCGGCAATTCGCTTCAAAGGCATCGAGGGCTTGTGAATTGATTCACAAGATAGGAGAACTCCATCTCTCAGTCCAGTTGAGCGCTGGCTCCGGCCGCGCCCGCGCGGTTAAGTTGTGTTCACCCATGCCAGTACACGTTTCGTCAGAAATCGGCCGGCTGCGCTCGGTGCTCGTGCACCTGCCCGGCCAGGAGCTTCTCGCGGTGACGCCCGACACCCGCGAGGACTTTCTCTACGACGACATCATCGACCTCGAAAACGCCCGGAAGGAGCATCGCAGGCTCGTAGCCATTCTCGAGCGTTTCACCTCGGTCCTCTCCGTGCGCGATCTCCTCGCCGATGTGGTGTCGATTCCCGCCGCGCGCGACCTGCTCGTGCGCGAGACACTCGACATCGTCCCCTCCGGACCGCTCGCGAACAAGATCGAGGAGCGCAGCCCCGAGGAGCTGGTCGAGATGCTGATCGAAGGCGAGGAGGAGGAGCCTGGCCCTCTCGCGCGATCGCTCAACGAGGGCGGCTATTTGCTCCCGCCGCTGCCCAATCTCTTCTTCACCCGCGACACCGCGATGGTGGTCGGCGATCACGTCATGATCG
>JBDTXN010000106.1:0-10243 GCA_040006175.1 Gemmatimonadota bacterium
AGCCCGAACGATTCGTTGAGGCTCGGCAGCAGGAACAGCTCGGCGCTCGCGAGCAATGGCGCTACCGAATCGAGCTTGCCGAGGAAGTAGACCGAACGCTCGATACCGAGCAGCCGCGCCTCTTCCTCAGCCTCAGTGCGATCCGGACCATCGCCGACCATGAAGAGCACACTCGGCACTTCGCGGTCGATACCGGCGAAGATGCGCACCACGTCCCGCACGCGTTTGATCGGGCGGAAGTTCGAGACATGCAGGATGATGCGCTTCCCTTCCCCCGCCTGCTGCCGCAGCACCTGATCGTAGCGCGAGCGAGCGTAGACCGAAGGATCGATGAAGTTGTGAATCACCTGCACCTTGCACTGATTGCAGCCGAACGTGGAGATCGTTTCGCGCCGCAGATATTCCGAGACCGCCGTGAGCCCGTTGGAGCGCTCGATCGAGAATTTGGTGATCGTGCGGAATGACGGGTCCTGCCCGATCAGCGTGATGTCCGTTCCGTGCAGGGTGGTGATGATCTGGACCGAGCTTCCCGAGTCCTCGAGCATCTCGCGCGCGATCCACGCGCTGGTCGCGTGCGGAATCGCGTAGTGCGCATGCACGAGCTCGAGCTGGTGATCTCGCACGACTTCATGAATGCGTACCGCGAGCGCCAGGTCGTAGGGCGGGTACTCGAAGAGCGGATACCGAACGACGTCGACTTCGTGGTAGAAAATTCCCGGCGTGAAGCCGCGGAGGCGAAAGGGCTGCTGATACGTGATGAAGTGGACTTCGTGCCCACGCGCGGCCAGCGCGATACCGAGCTCGGTCGCGACCGCGCCGGAGCCTCCATACGTGGGATAGCAGGTGATGCCGATCTTCACGCCAGCACTCCTCCGTCGTCGGTCGAATTCCACCAGCGCATTGCGTGATCGAGCGCACCGGGCGATGCCGGATCGAGCTGCGTCACACGCTCCGGCGGCAGCTGGTGGCGGAACCACGTGCGCTGCCGCTTGGCGTATTGACGCGTTTCGATGCGCACGCGCTCGAGCGCATGCTCGCGCGAACATTCCTTTGTCACGGCTGCCCGGATCCAGCGATAGCCCGTGCCATTCCATGCCGGCGCATCCCCCGGCACGGTGCGCGCCAGCGCCTCGACTTCACGCTCCCAACCCAACTCGAGCATCACGTTCATTCGCGCGTCGAGGCGTGCAGTCAGCGCTGCTCCCGGATCCACCACAAGATACCGCACCGCGAGTCCAGCCGCGCGGGGCGCGCGCGCGTGCCATGCGGAGATCGGCGCGCCGGACAGCAGCGCGATCGTGATCGCGCGGAGGAGCTGTGTGCGTCCGAGATGCGCGCGCGCCTGATCCAGTCCCTCGCACCAGCGTCGAAGCTCGGCGACGCTGAACGATTCCAGCAGCTCCTCGAGCGCGGCGCGACGCGCAGGATCGAGCGCCGGTTCATCGAACAATGGCTCGGTGAGCGCGCCAAGATAGAGCCCGGCACCGCCGACGAGCAGCGGCGTGCGTCCCTGCGCACACGCCTCCGCGATCCACGTGCGCGCGGAATCCGCCCATCGCGCCGCCGAGTAGCGGTCGGTCGGCGCGACGACATCAATGCCTCGATGCGGCACGGCGCACTGCTCGCTGGCGGTCGGCTTGGCGGTGCCGATGTCGAAGCCCCGGTACACCTGCCGGGAATCCGCGCTCACGATCGTGATGGGATCGTTGCGCGCACGCGACATCGCAAGCTGCATCGCGAGCGCGGACTTCCCGGCGCCCGTTGGTCCGCAGATGACTCGCAGCGGTTCAGCGTCTGCCAAATCGCCGCTCGATCTCATCCCACGGGAGCTGCACGATCGTGCTCCGGCCGTGCACATCGTGGGCGGGGAGCGTGGTTGCCGCGAGCGCGATGAACAGTGCGCGCATCTCACCGAGCGAGAGCTCCTCGCCCGCCTTGATCGCAGCCTTGCATGCAAGCGTTGCAGCCAGCCGCTCGTGTCGTGTCAAGACGCCCGATGCGCGATCGCCGCTCAGCGCGTCCAGCGTTTCGCGCAGACAACGCGGCGCGTCGAAGCGCGGGTGAGGCATCGGCACGCTGCTCACGATGAGCGTGTGCCCGCCGAATCCCTCGATCTCGAAGCCGAGCTTCGCGAACAGCTCCTGATGTGCCTCGAACGCCTCCCCTTCGGACGGGCCGAGGTGCAGCGTGATCGGAAAGAGCAGTCGCTGCGACGGTGTCTCGCCCTGCTCCAGCGTGCGCATGAAGCGCTCGTAGAGCACACGCTCGTGCGCCGAGTGCTGATCGATGAGGACGACGCCGCCGTCGCCCTCGAACATCAGGTAGGTGCGTGCGAGCTGCACGAGCGGAGGTACGTCGGGCGTCGGAGGGGCGAACGCACTGTCCGTAGCTGACGGCAGGTCGCCCGACTGCGGCGCGAGCAATCCCTCTTCGACCGGTGCAGGCGGCGAGAGCACCTCGACATCCACGGGTGATGGCGGAGCGAATGCGGTTGGATACGGCCACGAGCGCGGACCGACGGTAGCGGCGCTCGCACTCCCTCCGAGTGCGTGACGCACCGCGTGCTCGACCGCGCGCTCGACTACCCACCGATCCCTGAAGCGCACCTCGGCCTTCATGGGATGCACGTTGACGTCCACGAGATCTGCGGGGACTACGACATTGAGACAGAGCGTCGGCCGCGCGCCGGCAGGGATCGTCGAGCGGTACGCCTGCTCGGCCGCACGCACGATGCCATGATCACGAATCGCGCGACCGTTGACTGTGAGAAAGAGCCGGCGCCCCGCGGTCCCGACATCGGAGGGGCGCTCCACGAGCCCCGAGACGTGAATCGCCCCTTGCACATCGTCCACAGGTACGAGCCGTTCG
The DNA here is from genome assembly GCA_040006175.1 of Gemmatimonadota bacterium. Lineage (GTDB taxonomy): Bacteria > Gemmatimonadota > Gemmatimonadetes > Gemmatimonadales > Gemmatimonadaceae > FEN-1250. Next base: position 2,869 of record JBDTXN010000106.1, read on the forward strand.
GCGAACGGCGCACCCCAGAGACCCGCGAGACGGCTCTGCAGGGAGGGCGCGGGCGGCAGCGAAACGACCTGTTTTCCGTCGTGCACGACTGAGAGTCGTACATCGCGCCGCGTGAGCGCGAGCGCGGTCACCACCTCGCTGATGCCGCGCCACTCGGAGCGAGCGGAGCGAAGGAATGGCTGCCGCGCTGGCGCATTGAAAAACAGGCGTGAGACGGTGATCGTGGTGCCGCGACGACGCGCGGCGTCGCGCACGTCGCCCATCTCCCCGCCGATCACCCGAATGAGCGAGCCCGCACCGTCTGCGGGCGCGGTCTCGACCTCGAGCACGGATACCGAGGCGATCGCAGGGAGCGCCTCCCCGCGAAATCCGAAGCTGTTCACGCCGACCAGATCGTCGGCCGCGCGGATCTTCGACGTCGCATGTCGCTCGAGTGCGAGCACCGCATCATCGCGCTCCATGCCGCTGCCGTCATCAGCCACACGGATGCGCGCGCGCCCACCATCGTCGACCGCGATATCGATCGTCGTCGCGCCCGCATCGAGCGAGTTCTCGACGAGCTCCTTGACGACGGACGCCGGTCGTTCGACGACTTCACCTGCGGCGATCTGGTCGACGACGGTGCGCGCGAGCACTGCGATGCGGGACATCCCGCAAAGTTATCGGGGACGACGAACGGGCGTCAGTCGTGCGGGATCGGGGCGAGCGCCGCAGCGTCCATCCACCCTGCGCGTCCTCCGTCGGCCGCTATGCGCGCCCATGCGCCCCGCGCCTCGAGCACACGCGCGATGTCGCCCGTGCGAAGCGTCGCCCCGCGGTCGGAGCCGAGCGCGGGGAGCACGTGGAGGGGTGCGTCGTGTGCGACGACGGCGAGATCGGCGGCGTTGATGCGCCGGTCGAGCATGAAGGTCGCTCCGCCACAGAAGAGCGCACCGGCCATGGTCAGCACGGGCATCGTGAGTCGGAGCGGGGGCGCTGCGGCACCGCGCCTGCGCGCCTGCCACGCGAGCGACAGCCATCCGAGCACCCACAGGATCGCCGCAGCCGCCGCGAGCGGAAGCGGCGGCATCGCTGGAACGAAGCCCGGCGACGACGGCGCGGTGGGTGCGAGCAGGTCGAGCCGATCGCGCACGTCGCTGGCGAGCGGCTCGAGGCGGAGCGCCCGCTGCCAGCCGACGAGCGCACGTGCGGTATCGCCGGCGGAGTACGCGGCGGTCCCCATGTTCGCCCATGCATCGGGCGCGCGCGATTCGTGCGCAGCGATGGCGGCGAAGTCGTTCTCCGCGCCGCCAAACTGCCCGTGCGCATAGGCCTGAATGCCGCGAGCAAAGAGCGCTTGCGCGCCATCCGCGGCATGCGCACTGGCTGCGAGCGCGAGTGCCAACATGAGCGCCGCTCCTTTCGATATTCGGCGCGACGTGCTTGGCGACGCCGGTGCGCGGCGCGGGCGCGCCTCGCGATCGATTGCGCGATAGAGATCGTACGCCCGCTGCACGCCGTTCCCCGCCCACTCGCCAGCGACGTCGAACGCAGCGACGTTGAGCTCTCCGACGAACGCCTGCGCGCGTTGGGTCGTCTCGAGCGTGACACCTGCGCGAAGCGCGAGGTGGCGCAATCTCGCCGGCTCGGCCAACACGGTAGAGGATGCGCCGAGCCGATCGCCGATCGCGCTCAGAAAGCTGCGACGAACCGTGCGCGCCTCGCGCACCGTCGCCTCGCTGCGCGCGAGCGCGCGGAGCGTGACTGCGGGCGGCACGGTGCGGCTCCGGCGTTTGACAGGGCGACGCGTGCCGGCGAGCACGATCACGGGAATCGGAAGCAGCAGGAGCGCGAGCAGGAGCGCGCGCGAACGGTAGAGCGGCGGGGGCAGCGCGCCCCGGTACGCGGAGCGCAGCGCCCAGCGGGGTGCGGCGGTCGCGGTGCTCGTGTCTGCAGAGGCGAGCGCGCCGGAGGCGATGTAGAGCGCGACGGGCGCGCTCTCCGCCACCTGATACTGGCGCGCGTATGGATCGAAGTAGGGATAACGCAGCGACGGCACTTCGACGCGCCCCGGGACGCGCGGCGTGATCACCCAGTCGAACTCCTTGGTGCCGCCAATGTGCATCGAGTCCGGCGACATGGTCACGCGCTCACCCTCGGCCGTCGCAGAGGCCCATGGCAACTGGAGCGTCGGTCGCGGGAAGAGTTTGACGTTACCCTGCCCGCTGACGCGAACGATGAGCCGCATGGCATCACCAACGCGTGCGGCGGCGCTGTCCACCGCGGCGCTCAGGCGCAACATGCCGACGGCGCCCGTCCAGTCCGCGGGGCGGCCGGCGCGTGGAGGCTCGATCGCAATCACGACGGCACTGTCGCTGCGCAGCTCGAAGCTCTCTTCGCGACTGAAGAAGCTGTAGGACAGCGGCATCGCGTAGAGCAGCCGCGCTGGCGGAATGGCGACTCTCCCCGCACTGAGCGGGAAGATCGGCCGCTGATACACGTGCGCCTCGTAGCGGTGTCCGAACGCGTTGCGCAGGGGGAATCCGGCGAGCGGGGCGGGTGGCTCGTAGGCCATCATCGAGCGCATCTCGGGGGCGAGCGCCTCCATGCTCCGCATCCGGTCGCGAACGCTCTCGTCGAGAAAGACGCCGAGCTGGTAGTTCGCCTGTTGGCCGACGTACACGGTCTCCGGCTGCACCAGCACGCGGAAGTTCACGAGAGCGCTCGTGTCGATCTGCGCACGAGTGACGATCGCGGGGGTATCGCGCGCGATGGCTTCCCGAAGCCCGTGGTGCGGGGCGGCGATCTGCGCGAGGATCGCGACGAGAGCGACGATCACCAGTCCTTCCCCGCCGGCGGACGCTCCGGCTGATTCTCACGCTGCTTCTTCGCCTGCACGTCCCGCTCTTCGCGCTGCGCGCTCGATAGCAGCTGCTCCGCCTGCCGCTTGTCGAGGCTTCCAGGCTGGAGCTGCTTCTCCTGCTGTTGCTTCTGCTGCGGCTGATTCGCACCGCCGCCGCCGCCCGAAGACTTCGACTTCTCCTGCGATGCAAGCTCATAATTCCACTTGGCGGGCATCTCGTTCGGCCGAAGCTGCAAGGCGCGCTTGTACGCCTCGGCCGACGATGCGTACGCGCTCGCCGCCTCGCTCGACTTCGCATCGCGCGCCTGGCGCAGATAGCACAGGCCGAGATTATAGAGCGCGCTGTAGCGAATATCTTCGGAGGTCGCCATCGTGGCCGCTCGCTCGAGCGCCGCGACCGCATCCTCGAGCTGCCCCGCTTGGAGGAGAGCGGTGCCGAGATTGTACTCGAGGCGCGGCGATTCGCCGTTCTGGAGCTCGCGCTGATACGCGGCGGCTGCCTCCGGATAACGGGCAGCCTTATAGAGCTCGTCTCCCGTGTCGCCGGTCTCGGCGTGCAGCGTGACAGGCATCGCGAGCAGGAGCAGTGCGAGCGCTGTCGCCGTCGCCGCTGCGGGTGCGCGCCGCGCGCGTCCGCGTCGCGTGCTCAGCACGCTGTCGAGAAGCACGAGTAGCAAAGCGGGAATGAGGAAGAGCTGGAAACGAGCACGACGCGCGGTCTCGCTCTCGGTCGCGCGCGCTTGCCGACGCAGCATCGCGAGCGCACCGCGAATCCGCGCAGCCTTGTCCGTTGCGGCGGCGTCGATGAACACGCCGTGCGCAGCGGTCACCGCATCCTTGAGCAACTCCGGTGTGTAGCGCGTGCTCACGATTTGCCCATTCTCATCACGCTTTGCCTGAGTTCCCTGCGCGGTGCGCACGGGGATCGTCGAGCCCGTCTCCGTTCCGAATCCCACCGCAATCACGGTTACACCCACTTCCGCCGCGTGTGCCGCGGCAGCGGAGATCTCCTCCGCAGGCTCGAAGGCCTCGCCGTCGCTCATGATGACGAGCGCGCGATCGCTCGTGGTCTGAGTGGCGACGAGGAGATCGGTACCCTGACGAATCGCGCGTGACAGCGAGCTACCGGCCTGCCCGACCACCGACGGGTCCAGATTATCGAGGAAGAGCTCGAGCGCGCCACGGTCGACCGTAAGCGGCGTGAGGATGTAGCTGCGACCCGCGAACGCGAGCAGCCCCACGCGGTCTCCACCGGACAAGGCGAGCAGCCGACGGGCTTCTTCCTTCATACGTTCAAGACGATTCGGGCGTGCATCGGTCGCGAGCATGGAGAGCGAGGCGTCGAGTGCGAGGACGATGTCCACGCCACTGCCGCGCTCGAGTGTCTGCTCGGTGCCCCAGCGCGGACCCGCGAACGCGATGCTCGCGCACAGCACGGCCGCGAACTGGAGCGCCGCGCGTACCCACGGTACCCTTGCCGAGGCGGGCGGCACGAGGCGCGGGAGCAGCTCGCTCGTTGCGAGCCGCTGCAGGCGGCGTGCGCGGCGGCGATACGACCAGAGCACGAGAAGCGCGACTAGCAGCGCGAGCACCGGCGCAGCCCAGAGCGCCCACGGCGCGTCAGTATAGGGAATCACGGCAGCGGCCCTCGCCACAGGCTCAGCAGGGCCTCGAGCGTAATCGCGATCAACGCGACCGCGAGCGGCCACCGGTACTCCTCCGTGTACCGCACGTACGTGTGCGCGCGTACGGGCTCCTGTTCGAGTTGATCGATCTGCTGGTAGATGCGCGCAAGCGCGGCGGCATCGACCGCGCGGAAGTAGCGTCCGCCCGTCGTCGTCGCGACGTCGCGCAGCAGTCCCTCATCGATCTCGACGGGACGGTATTCGTAGCGCATCCCCATCAGGCCTCGGCCCACTGGCACGGGCGCCATCCCGATCGTGCCTGCGCCGATCGTGTAGATCTTCACGCCAACCGCCGCCGCGGCCTGCGCTGCCGTGCGCGGATCGATCGCTCCGCGGTTGTTCTCGCCGTCCGTGAGCAGGATGAGAACGCGGGAGCGACCGGGCGCGCTGCGTAGACGGTTCGCGGCCGTGGCGATCGCGGTGCCGATTGCCGTGCCGTCTTCGAGCTGCCCGGCCTGCAGATTGTCGACGGCCGCGAGCAGCACGGGATAGTCGACGGTAAGCGGCACCTGGGTGAGCGCTTCGCCTGCGAACGCAACCAGCCCGATACGGTCGCTGTGCCGTCCGAGGATGAACTGCTTCACCTTGTCCTTCGCGACCTCGAGCCGATTCTGCGGCTGAAAATCCTCGGAGAGCATCGAGCTCGACAGATCGATCGCGATCACAATGTTGATTCCCTGACTCTCGACGTTCTCCGTGTGCGCGCCCGAGCGCGGGCGCGCGAGCGCGACGATCAAGCCTGTGAGCAGAAGGATGCGGAGCGTGCCAAGAAGTCGACGCGTGAATGCACCTCCGCGGCGCCCGCGCGCGAGCACATCAGAGCGCGAGAACACGATCGCTGGCGCACGACGACGTCTCCGCCAGAGCCACCAGAGCGGAATCAGGAGCAGCAGGAAAAGCACGTACGGCGAGGCGAAGTCGATGGTGGGGAGATCGAGCTGATCGATCATGCCGCACGCTCCGGCTTCGCGGGCGACTCTGCCCGGTGCACCACCGCCTCTTCTGTCGCTTCCACGATGGCGCGCGTCTCGCTCGCGAGCTCACGCGCGCGGGGCTCGGTCACTGGTCGATCGGCGTACTTGATGAGATCCGCCGCCGCGAGCACCGGAACCAGTCGCGGCAGCGGCACCGGCGCGTCGGCGCGCAGCACCTCCAGGAGCTCCGTCGACGTGAGCGACAGCGCCGCTTCCGGAATTCGCGCCGCGAGATATTCGCGCAGTACGTCGATATGCAGCGCTACGTAGCGTCCGCGCTCACCGGCTTCCAGGAGTGCGAGCTCGTCGATGCGCGCGAAGTCCCGTTTCGCGTCTGCGAGCGCACCGCGACCCGCGTGCGCAGTCGCCGGCCGGCGCCGGAATCGCCGCCGCAGTATCCAGACTACGAGAGCGAGGAGTAGCAGCCCGCCAAGAATCCATGGCCAGAGCACGGGCGGCGCGACCATCACGAATCGCGCGGGACGCGGCACGCGCCCGGTCGAGTCGTTCGGGCGCACGCTTCGCACGAGCACCGGCAGGTCGGGGACCGCGTACCGCTGATTCGTGCCCGCCATCGAAACGACGATGCCGCCAAGCGTGACGTGCTGCGCCCCGACCGTCCACGCGACCAGGCGGTAGACCGCCGTGCGCTCTGTGGCGCTCGTATCGGCGCTCGCAATCTCCCTCTTCGGATCGACGGCTTCTACCGCCACACCGCTGTCGGGTCCAACAGGGAATCCGATCTCCGCGCCTTTGGGTGCGCGCACTCGGATACGCACCACGAAATGCTCGCCGACCGTCACGGTGTCCGGCCGCACGGCCGCGCCGATCTGCACAGGCGCGGCGCGGGACGACTCCTGCGAGGGTACCGTCGCGGTCGTGGCCTGAGTACCCTGCAGCGCGAACAGCAGCGCGGCCGCGATCATCTGCGCCGTCGCGTATTGCGCCGCCGAAAAAACCTGAGCAGGGGCTCGATGTAGCTGCGGTCCGTTCTCACCGCGATCTCGTCGATCGCCAGCCGGCGAAGCAGGTGCGTGCGCGCCGCGCGCTCGACGCGCAGCGCCTCGTCGTAACCGGCGCGCACGCGCGCGTCGCTCGTGTCCACCTCGACGGTTGCACCAGTCTCGGGGTCGGCGAAGCGCGCGAGGCCGATGTCGGGGAGCGCGAGCTCGTGCGGATCTTCGACAGTCACCGCGACCACATCGTGCCGCTGCGCGAGGAGCTTGAGCGGACGCTCCGCATTGGGATCCACGAAGTCCGAAAGCAGAAACACGATGGCGCGGTTCGGGAGCATCTTCATCAGGTAGTCGATGGCCCTGCCGATGTCCGTTCCCTGGCCCGCCGGCTCGAGCAGCAACAGATCCCGTATCACGCGCATTGCGTGGCGCCGTCCCTTTCTGGGCGGCACTACGTGCTCCACGCGATCGGTGAACATCAAGGTCCCGACCCGATCGTTGTTGCGGATCGCGCTCATCGCGAGCACGGCAGCGAGCTCGGTGGTCAACTCACTCTTGAAGCGCGAGACAGTGCCGAAGCGCTGCGATCCCGACAGATCGGCGGCGAGCATCACCGTCAGCTCGCGCTCCTCGATGTAGCGCTTGACGAACGGGTGCCGCATGCGCGCGGTGACGTTCCAGTCGATCGAGCGAACCTCATCGCCCGGCTGGTACTCGCGCACTTCGGCGAACTCCATCCCCTGTCCCTTGAACACGGAATGGTATTCGCCGCTGAACACCGTATTCACCAGACCGCGCGTGCGCAGCTCGAGCAGGCGAACCTGCCGCAGCATGTCGGGCGAGACCGCCGCCCCCATCAGGGAGCCTCGATCGCCGCCAGCACGCGCGTCACGATCGCGTCGCTCGTCACCTCTTCCG
>JBDTXN010000107.1:0-10236 GCA_040006175.1 Gemmatimonadota bacterium
CTACCGCATGACAGCGCGACCGCGCAGGCGAGCGTGGGCAGGAACAGCGTGAAAATCGATCGACCTGCAGCGCGCATCGAGCACTCATTGTCGCGAGGATCCCACGCGTGCGCGCGTGCGACGGAGCACGCGCGGCAGCGCTATGGGGGTTACGGCATGATCAAAGGACCCGAGGTGAAAAACGGGAGCCTTGGCGGAGAAAAGGTGCAAGCGATGAGCCACTCGCTGGCCCTTGAGCATAGCGCGTCGCAGGAGAAAAAGATCCCGGAAACCAGGGAAGCTCTTGCGAGTTACCACTTGGTGACAATATCTTGTCACCGTCTAGTGACTTGGAGAGGCATGGCCAGAGATCGTTTTGCGACGCGCGCCGCCATAATCGAGAGTGCGGCGGAGCTGGTGGCGGCGCACGGCGTGGGTGCGGTGAAGATAAATGCGCTGGCGGAGTCCGCAAAGTGCGACAAGGTGCTCATCTACCGGTATTTCGGCGGGCTCGGTGGAGTGCTGGAGGCGGTGGGGTCCGAGCGGATGTTGTGGCCGAGGGTCGCGGTTGTCGAGGGGGGTGGGGGCGATGAGGAGGTCTCACTCGCGCACGCGCTCGAAACGGTCGTGCTGGAGGAATGGGCGGCACTCGCGAGCGGGGATTTGATGCTGCAGGCTGGCGCCGCCGAGGTGGTGGGCATGAATGCGCTCGGACGGGCGACGGGGGTGCAGCGCGCGGATCGCCACGCGGAGATCATCACTGCATTGCGGGCGAAGCATCGAGTGCCGCCCTACGTCGATCTGGCTGCGTTGCTCGAGCTATTGAGCGCGGCGCTCGCGCTCTTCGCGATGCGGGCGCCACGCGAGGATACCGGCGCGCGGAGCGCGTCAGAGGGCGGCGCGCAGCGGCTGGACGCAAACACCCCGGAGGGTTGGCGGCGCATCGAGAAGACGGTGGGGATCGTGGTCAGGGCACTGCTGGACTCATGATCGGCTCAAATGTCACCGAGCGGTGACAACGGTTCAGCCAGTCAGTTACTGCGTCCCAACAGCCTTCAATACGAAGGTGTAGCTCCCGGACGTCGGATGGCCGTCACGGGAAACCACCCGATATGTCACCATATAGGTACCCGGCGCCGAGGGCGGGCTCGCGAGATCCAGGGCCGCCGTCGTCACCGCCGCACCCTCATGGCGAAGCACGCTCGTCTTCATCGTGTCGCCGCCCACGCGCGAGATCTTCACCCGGCTGAGTCCCAGCTCCACCGGCTCGGAGAACCAGAGTCGTACGGCCTTGGGAGTCGCCGCGATGGTGTCGTTCACCGCGGGCTCGGCGCGAACCAGATGAGCGTGAAAGGCCGCACTCGCATCGGGCGCAGCAGCCGGAATCCCCGCGGGAGCAAAGGCAGTCACGCCGCCGAACAGCAGCGCGGCCGGGAGCATCGAATGAAGAGCGGAGAGTCGCATGTATGAAAGATAAGTGGACGATTGGGCCCTGGCAGTAATACCAACGCCCGGAGCCGAAGTGCCGTCGCAGCTTTCGGCGAGCTCGCGAATGAAGGTGCGGGTGGCTTATTAGGATTCGTGCTCTCCCCCCGCTTCCGCGTTCCCGCCCCACACGCCTGCCGCCGCCATGATCGACGTCGAGAACCTGACCAAGACCTACGGCGACTTCGAGGCGGTGCGAGGCATGTCCTTTCACGTCGCGCCCGGCGAAGTGCTCGGCCTCGTCGGGCCGAACGGCGCCGGGAAGACGACGACGCTCCGGAGTATCGCCGGGATCATCGTACCGACCGGCGGCTCCGTGCGCGTGGGCGGCAACGACATGGCCGCAGTCCCACAGCGCGCGAAGGCGCTCCTCGCCTTCATCCCCGATGAGCCACAGCTCTTCGAGCATCTCACGGTCGAGGAGCATCTCCGCTTCATCGGGCGACTGTACGGTGTTGCCGACGCGCCCGTGCGCATCGAGCCGCTGCTCATCGAGATGGAGCTGCTCGACAAACGCGGTTCGCTCCCCGCTGCGCTTTCGCGCGGGATGCGTCAGAAGCTCGCGATCGCATGCGGCCTACTGCATTCACCATCCGCGCTGCTGCTGGACGAGCCGCTCACCGGACTCGATCCGGCCGGCATGCGGCGCATGAAATCCACGATCGCTGCCCGCGCGCGCGCCGGTGCCGCCGTAGTTCTCAGCTCGCATCTGCTGCATCTCGTCGAGGAGCTGTGCACGCGTCTGCTCGTGATGCAGCGCGGACGTGTGATCGCGATCGGCACGCTCGCGGAGATCGTCGCCGAGCGTCCGGATCTGGCGGGACGCGCGCTCGAGGATGTCTTCCTCGCCCTCATCGAGGAAGGCGAGCGGGAAGACAGCGCGCCGAGCGGCACGTGAACGACGCGCTCCGCTACCTCCTCTGGCGCAGCGCGCTGAATCGCATGCGCGGCCAGATCGCGCGGCTCAAACGGCCGCGCTATCTGCTCGCAGTTCTTGCGGGCGCGCTGTATTTCGGCACGCTGCTCTTCAACTCGCGCATGCCGAGCCCACTCACGGGCTCCACGTCGAGCACGATCGGCCAGCTCATCTACACGGCCGTCATCTTCGTCACGATCGCGAGCGGATGGGTGTTCGGCAGCGATCGCCCGGCGCTGGTGTTCTCGGAAGCGGAAGTACAGCTCCTCTTCCCTGCGCCGCTCTCGCGCTCCGCGCTGGTGCGCTACAAGGTGGCGCAGGCGCAGATCGTCGTGCTCTTCAGCGTCCTCATATGGGTGGTGCTACTGCGGCGCGGAGGAACGACGCTCCCGTTCTGGATGCGCGCGATCTCGCTCTGGATCATTCTCTCCACACTCTATCTGCATCGCGTGGGCGCCTCGCTCGTGCGCACGAGCGCCGTCGGCCACGGCACGCGAGGTGTGCGCACGAATCTCGTCCCCATCGTGATCGTGTCGGCGGTGGTGCTGATCGTGGGCGTGACGGTGGTGCGCGCCATTCCGATCGTGCGCGCTGCGATGCATCTGGGCAGAGGAGCCGATGCGCTGCGTGAGATCGTCACGAGCCAGCCGCTCGCGGTGATTCTCTTCCCCTTCCGGCTGCTCGTCGCTCCGCTCTTCGCCGATTCCTCTGCACACTGGCTGCTCGCGATCCTTCCCGCGCTGGGCCTGATGGTGGTGCACTACCCGTGGGTGACGCACACGGATGCCGCGTTCGAGGAGACGGTCGCGGACGCGGCGGCGAAGCGTGCTCGCGCGATCGCGACCTCGCGCGACTCGCGCCGCCGGCCGGTGGTGAGGGCCGAGGGCGCGGTGCCGCGTCCGTGGTTCAAGCTCGCGCCAACCGGACATCCCGCGATCGCCATCGTTTGGAAAAACGTGCTCGGCTACACGCGCGCGCTGCGGCTGACGACGCTTGCAATTCTTGCAGTGGGCATCGTGGTCATCGGCACGGCGGTCTACAGCGAGGTGGGTGACTGGACGGATCTCGCGCAGATCGGCGAAACGCTGTGCGCAATTCCGCTCGTGATGCTCGTGGTGCTGGGCCCCGGCTTCGTTCGCGCCGACCTTCGGCAGGATCTGCTGCAGCTCGATCAGCTGCGCAGCTACCCGCTGCGAGGCTCGACGATCGTCGCAGCGGAAATCGCGGGCAGCACGATCATTCTCTCGGCGATGCAGTATCTGCTGCTCGCGCTCGCCGCCGTTCTCACCTCGTTCGATGCACGGCCACCGTTGCCGATTGCGCCATCGGTGCTGATCGCGCTCGTTCTGCTCCCCACACTCAACGCGATCGCGCTGACCGTCGCGAATGGCTCCGCACTTCTCTTCCCTGGCTGGGTGCGGCTGGGCGATAGCCGCGCTGCCGGCATCGAAGCGATGGGCCAGAACGTGCTCGCGATCTTCGTGTCGCTCATCATCACCTTCGTCGCGCTGATTCCGCCGCTCTTCGTCAGCGTACTGGTCGTCTCCGGCGTGAGCGCGTTGTCCACGCCCACGCATTCCATGACGGTGTGGCACTTCGTTCCCGCGGTGCCGGTGGGCGCGCTGGTCGCACTCGGTGAGCTGTGGCTCGTCATCAAGTGGCTTGGAACGGTGTTCGCGCGCACGGACCTCGCTCAAATCGAGCCGCCGGGATGACTCGCGTTGGCGGAGTGTGCGGGAGCGATCTTCTTGGTGTGCGCTTACATCGACAGCTAACGCCCCTGCAACGTACGGTCGATGCGAACGAAGCTCGCACGCGGGCGACTACTCTTCGTCGTCCGGCTTGCTCAACCGCGCTGCGGTAATGGCGTCGGGGCCGAACCTGCGACGCACGACATCCATGGTGCGTGCGACCGTGCGGTCACGCTCGGTCTCGAGCGATGCGCTCTTTTCCTCGAAGAGCGCGAGCTGAGGCGGCGCCGGATTGGTTACGAGGGTGGAAAGCGAGATCCCGATCAGTCGCGCGGCCGTCCGACGCCGGGCGCGCAGCTCATGGAGCAGCTCGCGCGCAACACCGTAGATCACACGGTCCGATACGACCGCCTCGGGAAGCGTGCGTCCTGCCTGGCGCACCTTGAAATCCGCATCCTTGATCTTCACGCGGATCGTGCGCGCCGCGAGCAGCTTGGAGCGAAGATCGGATGCGACACGTGCGGCGAGCGCGAACAGCTCACGCTCGAGCTCCGCATCCTCGTTGATGTCCACCGCGAAGGTCTCCTCACGGCTCATGCTCTTCTGGTCACCGCGGCCATCAACTGCCCCGCCGTCGATGCCGCGAACACGGTCGTACAGCCACTGCCCTTCGCGCTCGCCGAACCAGCGAATCAGCTCCGGCAGCGGGTGCTCGAGCACATCGCTCACCGTACGCAGCCCCGCGCGCTCCAGCCGGCTCTGAAACTTCGGTCCGATCAGCGGGATCTCCGCGAGAAGGAATCGCTTGAGAAACGATGCCTCATCACCCGGGGCGACGATGTGCACGCCCGTCGCGGTGTTCCCCGGCTTGGGCTTCGCTACTTCCACAGCCATCTTCGCGACGAGCTTGTTCGTGCCGCCGCCAATGGAGATCGAGAGTGATGTCTCCGCGCGCACGGCATCCCGAATTCGCTGCGACGTGCGCTCCAGCGGCTCGTTGTCGTAGAGCTGCTCGGTGCCCACCATGTCGAGATACCACTCGTCGATGCTCGCGCCTTCGACCATGGGCGTGAAGCGTTGCAGCACGCGCCGGATCTCGGCGCTCTTGCGCGAGCAGGCGCCGCGCGGCACCGGCACGCACATCGCCTGCGGGCAGAGCTTGAGCGCCTGTGCAGTGGGCATGGCCGAGCGCACGCCGAACTTCCGCGTCTCGTACGACGCGGAGCACACGACTCCGCGGCTCTCGCGCGATCCGCCGACGATCAGGAGCGGGGCCTTCCCCGCGCCCTCGGGATCCACGAGGCGCGCAACGGCGACGTAGAATGCATCGGCGTCGGCGAGGAGAATGCGACGGATTGCGGCGGCCACGGATGAAAGCTACAGCCGCGCCCAGAAATCCGAGTCGGCTGACTCAGCCAGGCTCCGCGTACGGCGCGAGCTCGTCCGGATAACTCGCCACGAGTGGAGGAGGCGCGACTACTCTCTCGTGCGAGATCATCGACTTGAGTTGAAGCGCGTTCACTCCCGCTTTGCCGAGGTTGTGATTGTTCGTGATCACGTACACCTCCTCCGCGTGCTCGTCGATCTCCTCGATCCGGCGCGTCCAGGGCGCGAGCTCGTCCGGCGAGTAGAGATAATCGTAGCGCTCGCGGACGTTCGCGCCCTCGCGAAACCATTCCTTGTAATTGCGTCCGTGCACCCGCACGTAACCAACCGGTGACGTCACGGCCGCACTCGGCTTGATGCTCTTCTTGAATAGCGGCTGATCGATATTCACGAATCCGACACCCAGCTCCGAAAGCGATTCGTAGAAGTGGGGCACATTCCAGCTCTCGTGTCGGATCTCGACCACGAGCGGAAACTCGCGGAAGGTACTGACCACATCTCCGAGCCACATCCGGTTCTCCTCCGTGCGCTTGAAGGACCACGGAAATTGGACGAGCACGGCCCCGAGCTTTCCCGCGGCGTGCAGCGGCTCGAGCGCGATCCGCGCATCGCACTCATCGGCCCTCGTCCACGCAGTGTCGCGCTCGTGTGTGAAGCGCTGCCAGAGCTTGAGAGCGAAGCGAAAGTCGGCGGCATGCGCGGTCTTCGCGAGCCAACCATCGACCTTGGCCTGGTCCGCCGGTGCGTAGAAGGTCGAGTTGATCTCGATGACGTCGAAGTAGCGCGTCATGTACGTCAGCCGATCCACCCCGCGCAGCATCGGCTTGGGGTAGAGCACTCCGTTCCAGTCGGCGTACGCCCAGCCGGCCGTACCAATGCGAATGCGTCCGCGCCGAGCGCCCTCAGTGGCCATGTGTGCGATGCGTGCGCGTACGCCTTACGGCGCCGCGCGCTCGAAGCGCAGCGGCCTCGGCGCGCCTCCATAAATCGAGAGCGTGCTGCCCTCTATCGTGACTCTGTTCGCGGATTCGAGCGCTTCGAAATACTTCACCTCCTGCAGCGACACGGCCGTTCCGCACGCCATGCGAGTAGCCCCGACGGCGCCGAATCGAATCGACGATCCCGACATGTCGACCGTAGCGAAGAAGCGGTTGCAAGAGCCCGGCCCGGTCACTCGCCCTGGCGCCGAGAAGTCGAGCGTCACGCGCGTGTCGGCGACGACGGCTGCACCCTGTAAATCCACCAGCACCCACGAGCTCCCCGCGACATCGCCGGAGCCGCTCGCCGCCGTGGGATCGGCGCGGCTCAACACGAGATCCACGTGCGTCGGATTCCCCTGCGTGATGACGCCGCGCGCGATGTCGCTGGCGAACAGCGGCTCACCCTTGCTCCTGATCGACGCGCGGATCGTGTACAGATGCGACTTGTCGATGCGACCCACATCGTAGGGAAGCGAGAAGGGCAGCGGCACTTGCGCTCCCTGTGAGGGCACGGAAATGCTCGCGACCGGTGGTGCCTTGGCATCCGCCACGGTTGCATCCATCACCAGGGAAGTCTGTGCGTCACACGGCACCGGCCGGCATCGCTAGTGCTCGCCCGAGAGCCGAGCGACGCGTGCGTGTGCGTCCTTCACGATCGGCTGCAGTTCCGGATCGGCATTCTTCCAGAGATCCGCAAGCTTGAGGTAGTTGTCGACCGCTTTTTTCCGGTCTCCGGCCTGCTCGTACAGCTCACCGAGTCGCTGATAGGTTGCCGCTTGTCGCGTGACGTCGAAGAGTAGTGCGTAGGCGCCCTTGTGTGCGAGCAACTGCTCATAGTAGTAGCGTGCAGAATCGGGTTGCCCGAGTTTCGCGAACGCAGCGGCTATCTCGAAGAGCCCGCAATTGGGGCAGCCCCAAATTGCGCGCGTCGCGCGTTCGCCCGCGATCGTTCCGCGGTAATCGCCGCGCGCGAAGGCGACATCGGCAAGCGCAGCAAGCCTGAAGAAATTTCCCCTTTGAACGCCGGCAGGTATGAGCCGGTCGGATTCCGAGATCAGTCGCTGCGCCTCGTCAGCACGCCCCGCCTGCGCATATGCAGAGGCAAGTGACGGATACGGGCGGTCCATTGGCTCGATCGAGGCAAGCGGGTGCTTGGCGAGAGCAGAGTCCAGGATCGCGAGCGACGCGGCAGGATTACTCCTGTGGCGAATCTGAAGCAACGCCAGAGACGCCATCTGATTCAGATATTCGCCGGGCAATCCGCGAGCTTCTCCCGCTGCAGCGGCTGCACGATACCGCTCTTCTGCGAGCGCGAGCTTGCCCTGTGCTCCAGCAATCGCAGCTCCATCCTGGCTCGAGATCTCCCTCCAATAGGCGCTGGCGCTCTGCGCATTCTGTAGCTCGTGCAACTGCTTTTCCGCTGCCGAGTAGTCTCCTCTTCGTGCGGCCAGGTAGTACTTCCCCTCTACCATTGTGGGATCCGAAGGTGTGAGCGTTTCCCACGCCTTGAGTGTCGAGTCGGCAGCGCTCGCGTTTCCCTCTCCCAGCTGTGCATTGATCAAATTCCACGAGCAGGTGCCGGCAAAGCCGAGCTTCGTGCAGCGCGCGGTAAGGCTGTCGGCCTGCGCATACTTGCTGGTCTGGTAGAGCGCGAGCCCGAGATTGTTGAGCGCGATGTCGTTGTTCGGGTCGATCGCGAGCATCGTGCGGTAGGCGGCTTCCATTTTGTCTTCATCGAAATCGACGAGGCCGTAGTAGTACGCGATCGTAGCCTGCCGCTCGAGCTCCGGAAGTCTGTCCCGGTGCCGGAATGCGCGCGTCGTTGCATCGATGACCCTCTCGGTCGAGCTCGACGTGTTGCCTAGTACCGCCGCGAGCTTGCGCCATGCCATCGCGAAGCCGGTGTCGAGCGCCGTTGCCTCCTGCAGCAGCGCGATCGCGCGGTCGTAGTCGTCCAGATCCGCGAGGTGCACGGCCTCGGTGTACTTCTTCAGCGCATCGAGCGACTCAGTGGTCACGTGCGCGAGCGGCTCATCCGCACGGATACTCACCAACGACTCGCCAATTCGCTCGCGCAGCGCACGCGAAAGGCGGTCGAGCGCGGGAATGAGCTCGGCGTCGTTTGCGGCGCTCTCACGGACCGCCGCAAGCACCTCGCCCGTACTCGCCGACACGATCTTTGCGGACACGAGATAGCTCTTTCCCACCGCGTCGATCTCTCCCGCGACGACGGCCGGCACGCCCTCGCGCTGCGCGAGCTCGCGTCCCAGCGTCGCCGTCATTGGAGTGTTTGCCGGTTTCTGCATGCGCTTGAGCCCATCCGAAACCGCTTCGGCGTTCATCAGCTTCACCGTCGACGACTGCGACAGATCCACGCGCAGCGCCTCCGTGAGCGTCGG
Organism: Gemmatimonadota bacterium; assembly: GCA_040006175.1. GTDB lineage: Bacteria > Gemmatimonadota > Gemmatimonadetes > Gemmatimonadales > Gemmatimonadaceae > FEN-1250. The sequence goes on from JBDTXN010000107.1 coordinate 8,837, forward strand.
CCCCAGTGTCGAATCGGACGCGCGATTGTCGAACTGGGCGAGGAGAATCGGCTGCCGATCCTTGATGATCCCCTTCGCCTGCAGGGTGCCAATTGACCCAATGCCCAGTGCGCGCATCACCGTGTAGCCGATCACGATCACGATCAGCGTCCCAAACGCGAGCCCGCCGCCGAAAATCGCCTTGCGCCACGTGAGATGCTTGGCCACGCCTGCCTCGGGCACCGCGTACGTTCCCGTTGCGGCGGCGATCACGCGTTCGCGCTCCCGTCGCCCCGTAAGCAGCGCGATGGGGAAGCCGACTGCGATCAGTGCCACCGCACCGCCAAACGCCCAGTTCGGGAGCCCCAACTTCTGCCGAAGCACGAAAGCCACCGCGAGCACCGCGCTCGACGCGACCGCGAACGTCACCGCCACACGCGCGGGATGCGCGCGCCTGAGTGCAGCCTCCGCGCCCGACGTGAACACCGGTGCCGTCGGATGTGCGCCCGTCGGCGCCATCCCCGCGCTCGGCGTCGCCAACGCCTGGAGCTGCGACAAGACCTCGGTCGCGTGCTGCACGCGATCGGCGGGCTTCTTTTGCAGCAGGCGCATGACCAGCTCGTTGATCGCCGGTGGTACAGTCTCGCGTAGCGACGACACCGGTGCCGGCACGGTCGTGACGTGCGCGGCGAGCACCTGCTGCGGCGACATGCCGGCGAACGGCGGGCGCCCTGCAAGCATCTCGTACGCCATGGCGCCGAGCGCGTACAGATCCGCGCGATGATCCACGTGCGGATCCGCCGCGGCCTGCTCGGGCGCCATGTACGCAGGCGTGCCGAGCGCCACTCCGATCGATGTGAGCGAGCTGCCACCCGTGGCGGCACTCATCGCCTTCGCCACGCCGAAGTCGGTCACCACGGCGTGCTGCCCGGAGATCAGGATGTTGTCCGGCTTGATGTCCCGATGCACCACGCCGCGCGCGTGCGCGTACGCGAGCCCGTCCGCCACATCGATCAGGATCCTGATCGCTTCAGCCACGGGGAGCTCGCCCTCGCGCGCAAGCTTCGCGCGCAGCGACTCGCCCTCAACCAGCGGCATCGTATAGTAGAAGAGATCCCCTACCTGCGCGGCCGCGTGCACCGGCACGATGTGCGGATGCTGCAGCGACGCCGCGAGCTGGATCTCGCGCCGGAACCGCTCGATGTTCACCGCCGCCGACATTTCCGGCGGCAACACCTTGATCACGACCTGCCGGCCGAGTGCCGTCTCCCGCGCCAGGTAGACGTGGGACATGCCCCCGCCACCAAGCTCGCGCTCGATGCTAAAGGCGTCACCGAGCGACGCCTGCAGGCGATCCTGGAGCTCGGACATGGGTAGGAAGGTATGGCGTTCGGCACGCAGGCGCGAGAACTCCCTTGGTG
>JBDTXN010000108.1:0-10196 GCA_040006175.1 Gemmatimonadota bacterium
ACATGTCGCGCGTCATCGACCGCTCCTCCTCCTCGGCCACGCGCATCTCGGACATGAGCGCGACGAGCTGCTCCCGCTCCCGCTGCACGCGCTCCCACCGCGGTGCGATCGACTCGCGCGCCGTCGCGGCCACAGTGTGCCGCAGGCGCGCGATCTCGCTCTGCTGCGTCGCGGCGACGAGCCGGCGCTCCGAGTCGGCGAGTTGCTGCTCGACGATCGCCGCGTCCGGCATCCCCTGTCTGATACCACCGATTTGCGCGACGAGCGCGTTCTTGCGGGCGCGTTCGAGTTGCTGCGCGCTCCGCAGCCGCTCGTAGCCAAGCACGTGCGAGAGGAACTGCGCACGCTCCGAAGGTCCCATTGCGGCCATCACGGAGAGCTCCTTCTGCCCCGTGAAGTACGTGTTGAAGAATTCCTCGCGCGTCATGCCGAGCCGTCGCGTGAGCAGCTCCGTCACACCGCTGATCGAGCTCGCGATGGGCGCAGAGCCGCCATCGAGATACAGCTCCGCGCTCGTGAGCCCTCGCACCACCTTGTAGCGATGCCCGCCGAGGTCGAAGTCGAGCTCGACGCGCACCGTCGCGCGCGCGCCGGCGCGGTTGTGCCGGATCGATTCGCGCGTGCCGCGCGCCGCGCTCGTGCCGTAGATCGCCCACGCGATCGCCTCGAGGATCGTCGTCTTCCCCGAGCCGTTCGCCCCGATCACGCCCGTCAACCCCGAATCGAAGTCGATCCGGGTTTCGGCATGCTGCCGGAAGTTCGTCAGCGCGACGCTGTTGAGTCGCACCTACTCCCTCGGCGCCGCAGCCGACGCCGCCTCGACATCGTCCGCCTGCTTCAAGTACTCGAGCCCCAGCTGCACCAGCGCGGCACGATCGAGCTCCTCGTCGAGCGGGCGACGCTGCAGATACGCGGTCACGGTCTCGACGAGCGTCGGTCTCCGACCCGAGCCCGCCCCGATCCCCTGCGGCCGCGTCGCGTCCGGCCGCCGCGTGTCGAGATGGAAGTGCATTGCGCGCCGCTTGAGCTCGCGCAGCGCACGCGAGTCGAGCTCGCGCACGATGTGACGCGGCACGTCGCGCACGACGAGCCGCACGATCTTCTCGTCGATCCCGCCATCGCAGTCCTCGCACGCCGTGCGGATCGCGACGTCGAGCTCCGTCGCCGACATCCCGCGCGCCGCGATCGAGTCGAGGCTCACCAGCGCGCGGCTCGGCGGGATGTGATGGAAGGTGTGCTCCGCGTCGTCGAGATCGTACTCGATGAATCCCTTCCCCGGCAGCCGCAGCTCCGCTTCCTGATCCAGCTCCCCCCACGGATCGGTGCTCGTGTACTCGAGCGACCCCGAGTAGTACGCGTTGCTCTCGATGCGCTGATGCACGTGGTAGTGGCCGAGCGCGATGTAGCTCCAGCGCGATGCGGCGAGCGCGGAGCGCGGGATCTCCATCGCGGCGCGATCGCCTCCGTGCGGGAGCACGCCCTCGACCTCGCCGTGCATCACGAGGATGTTGTGCCGCGCGGACGGATCGGGGGACAGCTCGGGACGCGGGCCTGTAATGTCGGGAACCGCGAGGATCGAGAGGTCGCGATCGGGAAATTGAATCCGCTTCGGCTCGTCGACGACGACGTGAATCCCGAGCCGCGAGAACAGCTTGAGGATGCAACCGGTCTCGGTAGCACGCGGGCGGTCGTGATTCCCCGCGACCATGACGATGATCGCATCGGGCAGCTCGGCGGTGAGCCGCGCGAACTGCGAAAAGGCGTCGATGATCGCAGGGTTCATCGGACGCACGGTGTGGAACACATCGCCGGCGATGACGATGATGTCGGGCGCGAGCGCGATGACGCGATCGATGGCGCGTCGGAACGCGTGCGCGACGTCCGCTTCGCGTTGATTGATTCCGGTTGGCGTGAGCCGATGGTACTGCCGGAAGCCCAGATGGAGGTCGGCGAGGTGTACGAGGCGCACTCAGGAAATTTAGCCGTCGAGCCCTAACCCCGCTACGTGCTTGGGGATAGGCAAAGCCGCCGGATGGGGCGGTTACGGAGCGATTCGGGTTTGCATCGACTGCACGATGTGCGTCTGCACCTGCATCGTGGACACCGGCTCCACGATCCTCGTGACGATGCTCTTGATCGTGATCACGATCTCCGATTCCACCCACCAGCCGTGCTTCCGGTCCATCGTCATGTGTCCGGTAACCGTGCCGGTCGAGCCCACCCGCAGCGACTCCGACACGAGCGCGGCGGCGCTGTCGCGCGAAATCGTCCCGTGTATCGAGATGAACGCGAGGTTGCCGTTCTGCGAGAGGGAGTCGAGCCGGTACGTCGTCCGCACGCGCGCCGAGTGCGCAGAGTCGCTCTCCTGGCTCACGGGAATGAAGGCCGTCCGCTCCCACGTCGAGCGCACGGACACGAGCTTCTCGGGCAGCGTAGCCGGCATTCCGGAATAAAGCGCCTCCACCTCGGGCGACACTTCGTCCGATGCGCCAAGAAGCTCGGCCGAGCCGTCGCGCGCGATGTGGAGCTTGGCCTGACGTCCCTGCATCGCGTGCCGAAGCGTTTCGCTCGGCGCAGTGGCGCCCGTGCCGTGTCCTTCCATGGAGACGGAGTCCGTCACCGCGAGCACCGTTGTTCCATGCCCGTCGCTACCCTGCACGAGCGAGTGCGAAAGAATCATGATGTCCATGCGCGACGTCATCGTCGTGTCGATCGAATGGACGTTCCGCGTGCCCACCATCTCGACTGACTGCTCGAAGCGCGTGTACATCGTGTCCCCAACGCGCGGCTGAATGCGGAGCATGACCGTCTGCGCGCGTGCATGCGACGGTGCGATCGCGAGAACCGCCGCGGCCATGGCACATGCGCGAGCGAGCCGGCGCGCCGCCAACTCAGATCGCGTAGGGATCATCATCCGGAAGCACGCGGAGCGGCGTCCGGGCCGCAGGCTGCACGGGCGACGCGCCGACGATCTTTCTGAACTGCGCCTTGAAGTACGCGCCGGCCTTCTCGGGTGCACGCGAGAGCGTCGCGTGCAACGCGCGCAGCACCTCGTCCTTGTCGTACAGGCCGATCACATCCTGCACCCACGCCAGCGTGAGCGATGAATCCAGTCGCCGAAGCTGGCGCAGTACGCCGACGTCGAGCTCCACATCCGCCGCCTGTGGAAAGCGTTCGACACCATCGCGACCGCGCATGACCGCGGGGCGAGGAAACGAAACGAAAATCGGTTGCGTGAAGTGCGGGTGTCGGACCATCAACTGTCCTTTCGACAACGTTGCGAGCTTTGTGCGCGTCGCTGCGCTGAGCACTGCGTAGCCGGGAGTCGCGAGCTCATCTCCATCCATTCGGCCATAGAGCGCGGTCGCAGCGTTTCCTACCACGCGCCGGTGTACCTGCGAGCGGAACTGCTGCGCGCTGAAGAGCACGAGCCCCAGATACCGGCCGCGCTCCGCGATGTCGAGCAGCATCTTGCGGACGTATGTCTCGGGTCCATCGGCCGGTGCATATTTGTTGAGCTCGTCCACGAACACGATGACGTGTGATACACCGAGGTCGCGTTTTTCGAGGTGCTCGCGAAGCTTCGAAACGATCCGCGCGAAGATGAGGTCCTGCGCATCTTCCTCCGCGAGCGCGACGTCCACTACATACACCGCACGGTCCTCGAAGTGTCCCCACGGCAGATCGCTCGTGTGGCCGTCGTTCGTCACGAGCCCCGCGCAACGGGTGGAGATGTTCGAAAGCCTGTTCCGCACCTTCCGGATCGTCGCCACATGGTGCGTGCGCCAATGCTCGCTGCTGTGCTCTTCCAGCCCGTTGAGGAGATCGCGGAACCACCGCTCGAGATCCGCGAACGACCGCACGCAATGCTTCTCCTTCAGCATGCGGTCCTCGAACTCCTTGTTGACCACCCGCTCGTCGATGAAATCGATCAGCGCATCCGCCTTCGCATCGATGTCATCGCGATTCAGCAGCACCTCCGCGAACTGGAAGACCTCTTTCAGTCCCCAGGTCAGCGGCTGCACGTTGGCCATCAGCGCCTCGTTCGAGCGCAGCGTGTTGAGCGAGAGGTTGTCCGCCTTGAACGGCGCGAAGTAGTGCACGTTGCGGAACGGCTCGCAGGGAACGCCGAGTGCTTCGTACATCGCGCGATCGAGCTCGTCGAGCTCCGCCGGCTGATCGAGAAAGCAGAGGTCCGGGCCCTTCACGTTGAAGCAGACCGCGGCGACGGAACCCTTGCTCTTCGGAAAGTGCGCGAAGAGAGACGCCATCAGCCACTCGACGGCACTCGTCTTCGTGGCGAGCCCGGACACGCCCGTGATATTGAGGTGCGCGGCCTCGGGCCCCACGAGAAACTCCGCATCGAGATAGATGGCCGAGTCCATCCCGCCGGAGCGATAGAGGCCGATCGGGATCCCGGTGTTCGCATCCTCGCGCAGATACGTGTCCATGCGCAGCGCGACCGCCACGTCCGCCTCCGTCGCCAGAAACACCTCGCCCATCGGCACAGGCTGGAGCGGCTCTTCGGGAACGTGTCGCAGCACTGCCGCGCTGTAGAGCCGCACCTCGGCACGCTCCGTGGGTGAAAACGCATCCTGCCCCGGGTCTCCATCGTGGCCGAGCACATCGAAGAGCGGCGAGGCGAGATCGGTGTAGCTGAACCCTTCGGTGACGACGCCGTACACGTGCGGGATGTGTCCATCCACCGGCTGCCGCCCATCCACGCGGACGATGGTGCCGATGCCGACGGGCGAATCGATCGCCGTCCAGAACTGGAACTGGTGCGGCGTGTTGGGCGTGCGTTCGGTGGCGACGACGAGTCCGAGCGGTGCGGTCATGAGTCCTCGAATGCGAGCGCGCGCGACGATGCCGCGGCGGAAAACGGAAAAGTAAGTCAGCGAGCGCGGGCGATGCGCGCGTGCGCCAACGCCCAGGCGTAGATGTCTAGTTGGTCGTGGCGCGCAGAAATTCTTCCGCGCTGCGAATGCCGTACGCCATTCGGTCCCAGCGCGGGTCCGGAGCCGCCACAGGCATGCTTTCGGCGAGCAGCCAGCGCGAAAGCTCGTCAGCGCGCTCCGTGATCTTCTCGCGCGGGATCACGCACATTTCCACGCGCACGAGCCCCCAGAGCGCATCGCGTCCCTCGGAGTCGCGCAGGCGTAGGTACCAGCTCAACACTTCGCTGCGTCCCCGCGGCGCCACACGAATGACGCTGGAGCGCTCGCCCTTGCGGAGCGAGAGCACGATGGCGAGTGCAGCACCCTCCGCGTACAGCGTGCGGTGGCTCTTTACCACGCCCACCGCGCACGATGACTGCGCGACAGCCTCGCTCGAGCCGATCCCTCCGTCGATCATGATCGGCTCGCCGCGCGAGGCGCACCACCGCTCGGCGAGCGTCAGCTCCAGGCGTTCGCGATCGCGCGAGACCGCGAGTGTTGCGCGTTCGAGCAACAGCGTGGGATGGGGCGCGGGGATGCTTCCGTCAGGCGCCCGGCGCGTGCTGTCCTCGAGCGTGGCGCCGAGCGCGAGCTCCAGCTCGCGTCGCTCCGGCAGGTAGGCGAGGGGCGCATACACCTTGTGCTGGACCAGCGGCACTTCCCAGGTGCTCAGGCGCCGGTCGGTTCGCATCCGTACTACGGCCGCCGACGTGCCGTACACGAGAGGAAAGGCACCTATCCAGCCCAGGACGTGGCTGCGCTGGGTACCGTCGAGAAAGGCGCGAAATGCCGGCTCGGGCGAGCCCTGCACGACGCGCGCGCGCAAAGTTGCATCCTCCGCGCCCTCCGCGTCTATCACATGCGGGAGATCCATATCCCGTTCCAGACGTTCCAGCGGCGAGCTACCACCCGTCGCCGTGCGAACGTTGGGGATCAGCCGGACCAAATGGCGTTGAGCGGCGTGCACGGTTCGAAGGCTCTCGACGGCGCCGTCCTGCGCTTCCGGTGCCGCCGAACGCTTCTGCCGCTCGGCTCGACCATCCGCGCTGCCCGCCCCATCATCCGCTCTCTCTTTCACTTCGCTGTGATCTCCAAACTCGTGGCGCTCGCGACCATCCTAATGGTCGCCACCGGATGTGACAAGGCAAAAGAGTTCGTGCGAGCGGGCCAGATGGTCGGTCCGCCGCAGCTCTCGCCCGGCGAGGAGCTCGACCTCACCGGCAAGCCCGACGTCCTTTTCCAGGTGTTCGGAGAAAGCAGCGATCCGCGCATGGTTCCGATTGCCGCGATCGTGCGCGGCAAGCTCATGCCCATCCGCCTGTCCGCCTCCGGCTGGCACAAGTTCGACGAGATGTACCAGACGGCGGGGAAGAGCTACTCGCTTTACCAAAGCGGCATCGCGAACGGCACCGTGGATGTGAAGCGCGGAATGTGGTCCGACACGAGCGGCGCGCTCTACGCGCTGCCGGGCTGCGCGACGCTCACGCCGATGGCCAGCGTGAAGGTGAATGGGCGACCCGCTTCGGATTTCACGCTCGAGTTCCTCGCGTCCAGCGCGACGGTGACGAAGCCGCACACAGGCCCTGCGATGAACCAGGATTCCGTGAATCACCTGGCGCGCGTGATCTCGCGCGAGGTTGCGACGTCGGTCGGCATCAAGGAGACGAAGCTCGACTCGCTCAACTTTCGCGCACTCGCCCTCTACACGGGCGCGAGCGCATACCCGACGATCATCGCGTCCTACATCGACGAGGCCGCCGGGAAGCCGGCATCGATCGCATCGCGCACGACGCATCTCGTCGTGATCGCCGACAGGGATTCATCGGGCACGTATCGCGCGACCTTCTCGCACCGCATCAACGGACCGCTCGCAGCCGCCGCATTCCGTCGCTACTTCGATCATCTCGACATCGATGGCGACGGAGTGGACGAGGTCGTGTTGCAGGGCTGGCAGTTCGGCGGCGACACGTTTCTCGCCGTGCTCGGATGGCGCGAGGGCAAGTGGCAGGAGATCTATCGCACGCGCGCGAACTGGTGCCTGGACGAGCGCAAGGCCGCGGACTAGAACGGCGCTCGCTAGCCCCCGAACGACTGGTAGAGCTGCACGAGCTTCTGCACTCCCGTGATCACCTGCTCGCGCGGTGCCGCATATGACAGCCGCACCCAGTCGGGTGTGAAGAACGCCGCACCGGGAACGATCGCGACGTCGTGCTGCTCGAGGAGCGCCGCCGCGAACGCCGTCCCATCCCCGCCCTGCTTCGTCGCGACGTTCGCGTACAGATAGAACGCGCCCTCCGGATACACGAACTGCATCCCGGGTGCGACGCGCGCCTCCTCGACCACCGCATCGCGGCGCGCATGAAACTCGGCGACCATCGTCGCGATCGCCTTCTCCGCCTCGGCTACGTTCGTCAGTGCCTCGACGGCGCCGTGCTGCGACGGAGCCGCCGCGTTCGAGGTGGTGTGCGACTGCAGCGCGCCCATCGCGGCGCTCACCGCGCGCGGTGCGATCGTCCACCCAATGCGCCACCCCGTCATCGCGTACGCCTTCGCCACGCCGTCGATCACGATGAGACGATCACGCTTCGTCGAGAGATCCAGCACCGAGACCGCATCACCGTTGTACGAGATGCGGCGATAGATCTCATCGCTCAGCACCCACCAGTCCCGCTCGTCCGCGAGCTCCATGATCTCGCGCAGCTCGCTCTCGGTGTAGACCGCGCCTGTCGGATTGCAGGGTGAGTTGAGCATGACGCCCGCTGTACGCGGCGTCGATGCGGCATCGAGAAATGCTGCCGTGACCTTGAGCCCGTTCTCCGGATCTCCAATCACCGACACCGGCTTCGCCCTGCTGAGCGCGACCATCTCGTAATAGCTCGTCCAGCTCGGCGTCGGGATCAGCACCTCGTCGCCCTCGCCGAACAGCGTGAAGCATGCGTTGAACAGCGACTGCTTCGATCCGTTCGAAACGACGACCTCTGAGGGCGTGATCGCGTCGCCGTTCCAGCGCGCGCTCGCCTGCGCCGCAATCACCTCGCGCAACGGCATGATCCCTTCCGTCGCCGTGTACTTCGTTGCACCCGCATCGATGGCGCGCTGCGCCGCGCGACGGATGAACTCGGGCGTGTCGAAGTCCGGCTCGCCGGCGCCAAGGTCGATCACCTTGCGCCCCTGCGCCTTGAGCGCCCGCGCGCGCGCGGACACGGCAATGGTGGCGGATTCCTTCAGGAACGAGACGTTGGCGGAGGGCGCGAACGTGCGCAGCGTCGTGGTTTCGGTCACGGCGTAGCTCGGCGACTGGAGTGAGGGTGTGCGGCTATGTATACTTTACCACGTCGGCGCGTTGCCGGCCATTGAAAATCGGGGGTTTGGTGGAGCAAGACTTGGAAGAGCGTGAGCGACCTGCTGTCGCCCGCAATCAGAACGTATTGCACGTCCTGCCGCACGACGCGGCGGCCGTTTCGCAGTTCCTTGAGCCGGCGCTCGCTCGCCTGGACTCCGAGAGCGCGGAAACGCAGCTCCTCGTCCTCACCCCCGATGCAGAGACCGCGGTACTCATCGCCGAAGCCGCCACGCGCACGCGCACCGGCACGCCCGCGCGCGTGCTTCCCGTCACCGCATGGCGCCGTGCGAGCCGCTTGCAGCGACTGCGCCCCGCAACGGTCGTCGCAGGAACGCCTTCCGACATTCTCGAGATGATTCGCGCGTCCGCGATCAAGCTCGATACCGTCAACACGCTCGTGCTCGCGTGGGCCGACGTGATGAGCGACGCGGCCGGCGAGCCACTCGAAGCCGTCATGGCGGAAGTACCGAAGGACGCCGCGCGAGTGGTCGTCGCGTCGCATCTCACCCCCGCCGTCGAGGCGCTCGCGGAGCGCTATGCGCGCCGTGCGCGTCGTAGCAGCACGACGCCGGTGGTCGAGGACGTTCCCGTCGATCTGCGCTACGTCGCGATCGCGCCGCTCGCACGTTCGGCCGCGCTTCGCCGCCTGCTCGACGACACGGATCCCGAGCGCGCTGCGATCTACGTGCGTTCCGACGACGTCGTGAACGAAGTCGGGGACACACTACGCGCGATCGGCATCGCGCAGGACGATGAATCGATCGTCATCACGCGTGGCGAGCCCGTCGAAAACGTCTCCCTGATCGTGCTCTACGAGTCGCCGATGTCCGCCGACGTGCTGCAGACACTTGCCGCCTCCGGCGCCGCGGTGATCGCGCTCGCGACGGCGCGCCAGATCCCGGCGCTGCGTGTGCTCGCAAGCGGCGGGCGCGTGACGCCGTTCGTGCTCTCCGGCCCAGGCGCACGTGCGCGCTCGCGGGATGAGAAGGTGCGCGACGAGCTGCGCGCCGCGCTCGCGACTGGCGTGCATGCCCGGGAGCTGCTTGCACTCGAGCCGCTGCTCACCGAATTCGACGGCATCGAGATCGCTGCCGCGGCGCTGCGTCTGCTCGAGCGTGACCGGGAGCGCGAGCGGCCGGCCGAGAAGCCGGAGAAAACCGATCGCATCCTGGCGCCGGTGGCCGAGCGGGGAGCGCCCGCCGAGCGCGCCGAGCGCGCGGATCGAAGCGCGAAGCCGGAACGCGGCGATCGCGATCGCGGGGATCGTCCGCCTCGCGGCGAGCGCCCCGACCGCGAGCGTGGTGCCCGTCCCGAGCGCGGCGACCGCGACTCGGCACGTGGCTCGTCGCGCGGCGCTCCTTCGCGCACACCTGCGTCACGGGGAGAGATGAGCCGCCTGTTCGTCAACGCCGGCAAGGCGGACGGCATGACCCCCCGCGATCTCGTGGGAAGCATCGCGAACGAGGCCGGGATCAGCTCGGAGCAGATCGGAAAAATCGAGCTGCGCGACACGCACTCCATCGTCGAGATCTCGGCGCCCGTGGCCGAGCAGGTTGCGGAGAAGATGAACGGGACGACGGTGCGCGGAAAACGGCTGACCATGCGCGTCGACAATGACCGTCCGTCGAGCCGCGCCGACCGCGGCGAACGGGGCGAACGGGGCGATCGGGGCGATCGGGGAGAGCGGGGAGAGCGGGGAGAGCGGAGCTCGAGTCCGCGCTTCGAGCGCTCGGATCGTGGATCGCGGCCGGAGCGAAGCCCCTCGGACCGCGGGTCGCGCAGCTACGCGCCGCGCTCCGACCGCGGTGGGGCTTCGCGCGGCGACCGCCCGTCGTCCGGACCTCGTCGCGACGCGCCGCGCCGCGACGGGCCGCCCCGGTCGCGCCGCCCCTCGTAAGCGGCGATGGACCCGGTTT
>JBDTXN010000109.1:0-10148 GCA_040006175.1 Gemmatimonadota bacterium
GCAAAGTATTCGTCAACATTGGACTCAGCCTCGATGGCTACATGGCACCGGAAGGAATGACCATGGAGAATTGGGACAAGCCTGAGTACAAGAACTGGGGCGCTAAGTGGGGTGCGCTGATGGCCTGGATCCTCAATCAACAGTACTTCCGCGAGAACCTCAAGCTCGGACCAGGGGGAGAGACCGGCCCGGTCAATGACCTGATTCGCAGCACCACGGAGCGCATCGGTGCCAACATCATGGGCAAGCGAATGTTCGACCAAGGCGAGCGCGCCTGGCCAGAGGAGGCTCCGTTTCACACACCGGTATACGTTCTTACCCATGAGAAACGCGAACCCTGGGTGCGCCCCGGTGGGACGACCTTTTACTTCATCAATGACGGGCCGGAGCGTGCCCTGGAGCTGGCTCGGGAATCCGCAGGCAATCGTGATATTCGTATCGCGGGTGGAGCGGACGTGGTTCAGCAGTACCTGAACCGGGGTGTCGTCGATGAACTGGAGATTGCCTTGGCACCAGTCCTGTTTTGCGGTGGGCGACGTCTCTTCGAGAACCTGCGCGAGCCCGGGCCGCAGTTCCGTATCGAAAGGGTTCTCGATGGTCCCGCCGCTACGCACCTTCGCTATGTGCGTCAGTGACGACGCGGCGCGTGCTCAGCACGACGGCTCGCTCGTGCACACTCCGCCGTGAACCGGACATCGCGCGATGAGTGCTCCCCAGTCCGACAGCATCCTGCCGGGTGTCCTGATCGTGCTCGTCATGCTACCGATTCTCTACGGTATCGGGCGGATGGGCACCGCGCTCAGTAACGCGCGGAACGCTTCCCTGCTCGCGCCGCTCGCACCGATGATTGGCGGTGCCGTCGACCGGAGCCGCGGCCGCCTCGTGGGCACGTATGAAGGATTGCCGGTGCAGGTCTTCATCGAGCCGCAGCGAAATGTGACGAGCTTCGGTAGCTCATCATCCTCGACATCGCGCATGAACGCGTTCTCGATCGCGATCCCGGATTTGCCAGGGGCTGCGACCTGGCAGCTCCAATTTCACGTCACGGGAGTCTTGGGGCAGGGGCCGCGAGAGCTTCGATTTGGGATCACGGACGAGCCGTTGCGCCGCCGCCTCGAGGAGGCGGGAGTCATTGCGGACGTTGGTGCAGTGAGCAGTCCTACGCTCTCGTACGTGACGGTACAGTACGAGTCGTTCACGCGGACGCTCACGTACACCGACGACGTCTCGCCGTCGCGCGTGCCCAGCAACCAGCGCTTCGCTGTGTACCTCGCACTCCTGGCGCGCCTCGCTGCGCTCAACACGCGCGTCAACGCAACCTAGTTGCAGTCGCGCACATCTTCGTAATAGTATCCAAGTGATTACAAATACGCTGGATGGGCCCTGGCCTACCTCAGCGACATCACGTGCGCCCCGGAACTGTTAGTCGACTCGAGTGGAAGGACTATCAATGAGTATGAATGCACAGTCCTGGCGGGCACGAATGACCCGGATGTTGCTGTGGGTATCGGTCGTTGCCTGGGGGATCCTCCTCGGCGGCAAGCTGTTCGATCCCGTGGTGTTGGTGGGGGCGTGGAGCGCGAATCCTCCGGAATCCTTGAGCCTCTTGCCGTATGGTCCACGATTCCCGATCGACACCGGCGACTATTTCTTCCCCAGTTCGGTGGCACTGCTGGTGTGCTCGTTCGCGCTTTTTGCGAGTGGATGGCGAACCCCTCTTCGGTATCGCCTGTGTCTGTTTCTTCCGCCACTGATGCTTCTGGTGATTCTCATTTTCACGATACGCTGGTTCTGGCCAGCGAATACGGCGCTATGGCATGTCGCCTTGGGTGCGACCGACGCGATGCAAGATCGGCATGCAATCGCTACCATGATCCACCAGTGGGTCGCCTTCGACTGGATCAGAATCGCCGCGGGTTTGCTTGCGTTTCTGCTTTGCATCGCAGCGATCAGCGTTCCGTTTCCGGTATCGCGAGGTCGAGATGTCACCTAATGACATCATGCAGCGCACTGCGCCCCGCGCCGCTCACGTTGGGCCGCTACACCGAGCGTAGTCCGCAGCACCCGCACCCTGCTCCCACATCGTGTACCTTCGCCATTTGATGCCGGCCCTCATGAAGCCTCGCTTCGCCCCGTTGCTCGCTATCGTCATCGCATGTGGCGGAAGCGGCGCGCGCCCACCGGACACCGCGCGCGCGGCCGTTCTCGCAGCCACCTCCGAGGGGATGCTTCCGTACCCGGCGGGCGCATTCGGTACAAGCGCACGGGCGCGGCGTGACGCGAACGTGGCCGACGTGCGCGCGTTCCTTCGCGCGGCGGACGCCAAGCGTTGAGCCGACCGATCGCTGCCTTTTCACATCGGCACAGGCGATCTAGTGGAGGTCGGTCCGCTCCTGCAGCTTAACGGAAGGCTTCACACGAACATTCCTCTCCATCTTCTGGACACCCAATGCGGATCGCGCTGAACGTTGCAGGCGCCTTATGTGCGCTGATGGGCGCTGTTTGGTTCCTGCAGGGCATCAACGTCTTGCCGGGCAGCTTCATGACCGGCCAGACCAAATGGGCACTCTACGGTGCCGTGTTGCTGCTGATCGGCATTGGCCTGTTGATTCGCGGCAACCGCGGGCGGACGTGAGACCGACGCATCCGAGAGTGCCTTGATTCCCCAGTTGGCGGCAGCGCTGCGATACGAACCGCGAAGGTAGGTGACGGCTTCCCACCGCGCACGCTCGTTATCGCTGTTCCCAACCGCGCTCTGGCGCGAGCAGATGCACGCGCGCGCGGGCGTTAGGCAGCATCATTGCTTCCTCCAGAAATCCTGAAACTTGCTCGCACTCGGGCGTTGCCCGCATGAAATCCATTCTATCCGGACGTTGATCGCTGAACTGATCGGCGAATGGTCTACGCCGGGCGCTCGACGCCCCACGAACATCTTCATTCGGCGCAGCGGTCGATGGCAGCTCGTCATCTGTCAGACTACGCTGGCCCGAGGTGATACGGTCGGGCCGGATCGTTTCAGGGTGAGGTGTGGTGGTGCTTCGATTGTACGTCGGTTACCACGAAGCCTGTGAACGGTACGCTCTCAGGCGTTCGTAAAGAACGGACGAGCTATCGCCCATCCCAATCGTTCGCGCAGGGGAACACGCCATTGCAGCAGACGAATCCAAGGACCAATATCTCCTGATGAATGCTTGGCAGACCTTGGCCGACAAGAGGAAATGCACCATGACTCGATCGACGTTACTTCTCTCCCTCGCTGCAATCATTGCAGTCCCGACGATCGCTGCGCGCACGGCGCCTGCACCACACGACAAACCGGCGATCGAAGGCGTGTGGCGCTACCGGGATGAAATCGATCGTCGGTCCGACGGCTCGGTGTTCAGCGCCGGACCCACGGCCGGCTACGATGGCTTGCTGATCTTCACGGGCAACGGGTACATGTCGGCCACGCTGGTACCGAAGGGGCGCACGTGGACGCTAGATGCGGCATCACCGGCGCAGCTGCGGGCCGCGGTTGAATTCACCAGCGCGCACGCGGGGAGGTACGAAATCGATCCGAAGGCACACACGGTCAGAATGGAGTCCATGGTCAGCCTCGATCGTACGGAGGAGGGCAAGTGGTATCCCATTCAGTACGCGCTGGCGCAGGACACGCTCTCCCTGTCGGGGCCGTGGAACGTGCATGGCGAAAAGCTGACCTTCGTGCTCCGCCTGACCCGCGTCAAGTGAGGGAAAGGCCGCCGAGCGTTGTGACATCAATAACTCGATTTGGCGTGCTGCTGCTGTTGGCGAGCACGTCCCGGATAACTGCTCAAGCCCCCGTTCTGATGCACGAAGAGCCTCGGCACCGGCTCGTGTTGAGCCATGAGCAGCTCCGCGTGATGGATGTAAAAATCCGTCCCGGTGACACGACGCTATTCCACGTGCACAACGTGGCAGCGCTTTACGTCACGATCTCGACTGCGGCGGTGGATATTCAGCTTCTCAACGGCAACTGGGGCGGCACCGCTCCAGCAGCTGCTCCCAATCGCAAGCCAGGGGACGTTACCGTCGACACGTCGTACGTTCGACAACCAATAACTCATCGCGTGACGAACATTAGTTCGCGAATGTTCAACTTGATTGCAATAACGTCCTCCTCGGTGTCGCCTGTGGATTCGGTGTCGCCCGACTTGCCCGGCGTGCTCGAGCTTCGGAATCGCTGGTTCACGCAAAGTCGCGCCCTAGTATCCGCTGGTGCGGTCGAGCGATGGTATTCGGCCCCGTCGCCGACAATGATCGTTCAGCCGGTAACCGGAGTCGCGACGGTGTTGCTGGCGTCCGGTGAAACGCATGCGCTGGACGCACCAGGATCGTGGGCTCTCGTCCCGGAGGGCGCCCGTTACCGACTGAGCAGCCTGAGTTCCGCCACGCTGATAGTGGTTCAAGTCCGGTGAGCACCTTCCGGTCATCTCGCACTCGTTCACGCTGACAACCGGAGTGCGCGTGCCGAAGCCGCGCTCCCCGAGAGCACTGGAAGCGCATCTCACGGCCACATGAATTTCGGGGCTCTGGAGTTCCACGCGTAGCTGTCTTTTCTCGTTGAAGACATACAAGGGACTTGATGATCGCTATCTCGCGGAACGCACCGGCGACGCTCGCGTGGATCGGAGTCGTGGCGCATCTCGCCGTTGGTATCGCGACGCTGCGCCGCCCCGCTGCGCTCCCGGCGCGTCCGCTGCTCCCGCTACTCAACCTCGCATTAGCTCTGTGCGTGCTGGCGTACTGGGCGCGCGCCTGGTACGAATACGCGGCGCGCGGTATCACGTGGTACGCGAGCGACCAGCTCATGCCAATGTACGCGGTGATCGTCGCGATCCTGTCGGCGCTCGCGTTTGCCGGCCGCTACGATGGACGCCTTGCTCACTCCTTTCAATGGTTCGCGTTCGGCGTCGACGCGCTCGTACTCGCTGGAGCGGCGCTCTATCTCACCTTCGCGCGCTTCGATCGGATGATCTGAAGGAACATGACGTGACCATCACCCCATCCCGCCAACTCCGCACCCCTCCCCGTGATCGGCTCGTGATCGCCGCGACTGCGCTGATCGGAATACTGTCGGCCGCACCCGGCGTGCACCTATTCGAGCTGTTCCTCAGACCGATGCCGGCGATCGTGATGAGTCACGGGATCGCGCTCGCGCTGCTCGGGACGGCGGCGTACCAGTGGCGAGCGCGTCGGCGTAGTGGTGTCGCAGCACCTTTCAACGCCGGCTGACGCCGGGCTCCACTCGTGCGGCTGAGTGGCGCATCGCTCTCAGTGAAACGCGTGAGGCGCTGCGACCGTGACTCGATCTCGTGGGTACCACCTGAATGCCACGCGTTCTCTCCGGAGTCCAAATCTCCGCCGCCTTCCTTGCGGCGCTCGCCAACGCTGCGCCCGCACAGACGGCACCATCGCCTGGAGCCGCAGGGAGCTGCCTCGGCTTTCGCTTCGGCACGTGGACGCCGCCGCTCGACTGGCACGCCGCCGGTCACGAGCGCACACCCGGGAGTAACTCTGCTCCGCTCGCGCCAGGCGGTCGCGATTGGGCTGCCGAACCCACGCAACGCGACGCGCAGGGGACGATGCTGCTTTTCCCGTCGTGGTGGCCGGTGGGCGTGACGGTCGCGCTTCCTGCGCGAGCGCTGGCGCCGGGCGATACCGTCGACGGGCGTGCCACTGCGCTCGTCGCCAATGGCAACGTGACGCCGCCGAGTGCCGTGGTACGCGCGTGGCTGGTGTCGTGTGGGGATTCCCGACGCGAGAGTTCGGCCACCGCCTCGAGGCCGAACGATCGTCTCCCGACCGGCACGTGGCGCGGCACATCGACCTGCATCACACGGAAGGGGCAGTGCGGTCGCGATTCGGTCGTCTATCGGATCGTTGCTACCGCTGGTACCGCGGATAGCGTGTCGCTTGCGGCGAGCACCATCGGCGTGCACGGCGAGCAGCGCGCCCTCGATCTACGCTGCCGCTTCGACGCCGCGTCCGCGATCCTCGGCTGCGATGCGACCGAGGGTACGTTGCGCCTGGCCGTGCGCGAGTCGGAGCTGGGTGGCCGGCTCACGCGACACGATGGCGTCGACCTCCGCTACGTGTACGTGCGGCGCGCGAAACGCTGAGGGAGCAGGGGACCACACACGCACCGCTGCATCTCGCTGGGCTCATCCCACCCGCAGGCCAGCGCCGCGTCCCGATAGCTCCGCGAGCGGCCTCCGCCCTGCGGACGCAATCAGCTCCGAATACGCACTCGCGACGACGTGCGGCGACCGGTCGATGTTGTGAAGCCCGATCCGGTCCACGTCTCCACGCCGGACCCGTAGCGCGTGCTGCCAGTCGATCGTGTCGATCAGAGGAAACCAGGTGAAGCCGACAATCGGGACGCCGGAGGCCGAGAGCCGCTGCACCTCGCCCCATTGCTCGGCGAGCCAGTCGACGGCCAGCGCTCTCGCGGCTGGTCTCCGTGATGAAGAGCGGAAGCCCGTAGCGCTCGTAGTAGGCACCTGCCACCGCGGCAAGACCAGCGCGATCGCCTGCGGTCGAGCGGGCGCCGTCCGCGCGGACGTTGTGCTCCGAGGTCACGTAATAGTCCACGCCGAGGAAGCGGCGGCCCGACGCACGGGGCTCGCGGAAAAAGGCGTAGTCCGCGGTCGTCATTCCGGCCTCGTCGAGCAGTGCGCGGATTTCGGGGGCCGGCATGCGTCCGAGCGTCAGGTCGAGAGCGGCGAAGCGCGCCGCGTTCCAGAACGCCGTCTCGGTGGCCGCGCCCGCGCTCGAATCGGCCGGGGGGCGCGAGATGAGGACCGGTCACCGCCCACGAACGCGAGCATGCGGAAAGTGCCGCGGCCAGCGCTGCAGGAGCGGCGGCGAGGAACGAGCGGCGGGAGAAGGGGCGAGGCAAGGAGCGGAGCATCGCGTGGCACGGAGGAGGGCGACACTGCGCCCAGCCGCGGGGACGCCTGGCATGAGACTCTTGCCGGCGTCTTCCGCAACGCACCCGCGTGCGCAACTTCTCCGAACATGGGGCAAAGCAGTCCGCCTGCCGCCCTGACCGCGTCACGCAAAAGCACGATTTCCGCTGCACGCTCGCAAAATCATCCGAAAGGGTGACGACATCCGGCCCGTCGGCCCCCATTGTGACTCCATTCTCACCCGCGCCCAGGAGCCTCGCATGAAGAAAACCGTCCTCACCTTCGGACTCATCTCGGGCCTGATGATCTCCGTGCTGATGGGCCTCTCTCTGCTCCTCGCCGACCGGATCGGCTCCGGCCACAGCATGGTGCTCGGCTACACCATCATGGTGGCGTCGTTTCTGCTCATCTACTTCGGCATCCGCAGCTACCGCGACAACTCCCTGGGCGGGCAAATCTCCTTCGGGCGCGCGTTCGCGTGCGGCATCCTCATCACGCTGATCACGACGGTCTGCTACGTCGCGATGTGGGAGGTGCTCTACTTCAACTTCATGCCCCACTTCATGGACAGTTACTTCGCCGCGCAGGTCCACCGCGTGCAGTCCGCGGGACTCGATTCTGCCACAACCGCCGCGCGCGTCGCCGCCATCCAGCATTCGCAACAGCTCTACCAGAACCCCCTGGTCAACATGGCCTATACCTTCATAGAGCCTCTGCCGGTGGGTCTTCTCATCACCTTGATCTCTGCTGCGCTCCTTCGCCGCAAAGCCCCGGCGCCAAGCAACTCCTCAGCAGATCCAGCCCTCGCTTGATTTCTTACAGTCACACGACCGCGGAGCTTCCATGAAACGAGTCACCGGCATTGGCGGCATCTTCTTCAAGGCCAAGGACGCCCCCGAACTTCAAGCCTGGTACAAGCGGCACCTCGGTGTCGACGTCCAACCATGGGGCGGCGCGGCCTTCACCTGGACCGACGACGAGGGGAAGCCGGTTGCGGGAACGACGGCGTGGTCGATCGAGTCCCCGAAGAGCGATCACTTTGCGCCGAGCACTGCCGCCTTCATGGTGAACTACCGCGTGGAGGATCTCCACGCCCTCGTCGCAGCGCTCCGCGAGGAAGGTTGCAACGTTCTCGAGCGGATCGACGATTCCGAGTACGGTATTTTCGGCTGGGTGATAGATCCGGAAGGAAACAAGGTCGAGTTGTGGCAACCGCCCGCCGGCCAATGACGTAGTCGGCGAGCGCACGATCTGTAATTCCGGAGTTGGCGTGCTCGATCTCCTCAGCGCGCGTATCGCGCCGACGCCAGCTCGATCAACCTCGCTATCAGTGCGTCGTACGGCATGCCGTCCGCCGCAGCCGAACGAGCGAACTCGCCGGACTCCTCGAGGTAGCAGTTGGGATTCACCTCGATCACATACACCTCGCCCGACTCGGATGCGCGCATGTCGACGCGCGCGTAATCGCGAAGGCGGAGCGCGTGAAACGCGTCGAGCGCGGTCGTGCGCAACCGCTCGTCCAGCTCGGGCGCCAGATCCTTCGAGACGAAGGTGCGCGTGCCTGCGTACTCCGCGCCGTCGCCCTCGCCGTCCTCGCCCCACTTGGCGGCCCAGCTCGCGATCTTCGGCTTGTCAGTCGGGAAGCCCGTGAAATCCATCTCCATGGGCGGCAGCGCGCGCGCGTCCGCATTGCCGATCACGCCGACATAAAACTCGCGTCCGTCGATGAACTCCTCGATGAGAGGCGGCTGATGATAGCGGCCTTGCACCTCGCTCATCTGCGCGAGCAGCTCTTGCACGTTGTGGACGACCGAAGTATGCGTGATGCCTATCGACGCATCTTCCTGCGGAGGCTTGACGATCAATGGAAAGGAGAGATCGCCCGCCCATTCGACATCGCCTCGATGCACGGTTGCGAACTGCGGCGATTTCACCCCGTGAAACGACAGTACCTTTTTGCTCAGTGCCTTGTCGCCGGCGAGCATGAGCCCAGCGGGACTCGAGCCGGTGTAGCGGAGATCGAGAAGATTCAGGAGCGCAGCGACGTTCGACTCGAGCGCACTCTTCCCGTCGAACGCTTCCGCGAGATTGACGACCAGCTCCGGCTCTGCCGCCCGCAGCTCCGTCGCGAGCGCGACGACGTCGGAGTGTACGACCTGGAATGCAGTTTTGTGACCGGCACGCTCGAGTACACCGGAGATTTGGGCCAACACGGGGTCGGCGGGCGGCTCGATCGCGTCCGCCGAGTGCAGAATGATGATCTTCATCGTTCGATTCGCCAGTGCATGATGACTCCCATGATGAATGCGGTCACCGCGATCAACGCGCCTGCGGCGTCGGTCGGGGCGGCGAGGTGCAGCTCGTCGGCACGTTCGGCGAGCCGGTTCGCGAGCGCGCGTACAGTGGACGTGCTCTCGCCACTCCAGAGTGCAATCCGGCCGACGAGCTGGCGCTGATGCGCGCGCAGAAACGCCGCTCCACCGGCAGGCACATCGTGCGGCGAGACATCCGGCAGGATGCGGCGCAGATCGGCATCGAACTGTCCGCGGTGCGGAATCGGGAGCGCGTCGCCCAGTGGGTGATAATGTTCGGCGAGCGTATGGTGCAAGTCGCCCACATCCGCGTCGTCTTCGCTCGCATCCGGAATGATCGGAACGGATGAGCCGACCTCCGCCATGACGCGGTCGACGTACGTGAGCTTTTCCAGCGCGCCCCACCCCTCGTACGCCGATCGCCAATCCATGTTCGGCGTCAGCCACACCGCAAACGTCTCGGCGAAATCCTCATCCGGGTGCTTCTGCGCATACCATCCCAGCACGTGACGGACGTGCGATGTCGAGAACGGGTCAGGGAAATAATCATCTCGGTACGGCTCGGCGAACGATCCGAACGTGGTGTCCCAATCGGCTCGCTCGTAGAGACGATAGGCGTAGTTGAAGGCGTGGCCGGCCTCGTGCCGCAGGTAGCGCATCGATTCCGTCTCGTCCTCGACCTCGCCCGTGAGGTCTTCCTCGATGCGGCGCAGTCGCTCGTCCGCGAGATAGAAGGGCGCGCCGATGCGGGCGATCCCATCGGGGCAACCCCACTCGTCGCTCAGGTAGATGGGTGGGCGAAACACGAGCCCGTGCTCGGAGAGCTCCGCATACAACCGCTCCGACAACCGCTCGAGCATCGTGCCCTGCAGCGAGAGCCCGAGACTCGAGATCGGTCGATCGAGCA
>JBDTXN010000110.1:0-10097 GCA_040006175.1 Gemmatimonadota bacterium
AGGACCAGAACGTCGGCGTGCCGAACGTCACCACGGGTGCGTTAGTGAGGAGCGCCGCGCGCTGCTCTGCCGATGCTGCACCGTAAATCGCAGCGAGTGACTCGCCCAGTCCATCCGCGCGCGGAGTCAGCGAGAGTTACGTGCGTCCGTACCGATACTCGCCGAACCATCCGCGATCGGCCTGCCACAGATGCGCGGACATTCCCGCCTTGACGCTGTCCGCAAGAAGGTCCCACCGCCGATCGGTCTCGCGAAGCTCGTGCGACATCTTCCCGAGCACGCGATACGTCGCGTAGTGGATGGCGTTGGTTCCGAGACTCTGCGAGCGGGAGATGTCCGCGGGCTGCATCCAGCGTGGATAGCTCTGCTCGCGCCAGTCCATGAACGACGTTTCGCCGTTGAACAATCCCGTTGCCGCATCGCGCGCAGCGTGCAGATCCGCGAGCGCGGAGCGACGCGTGATGTCGTACGCCTTGCGGAGCCCGGAGCGGTCGCCGGTCATCGCGTAGATCTCCCAGGCGGCCAGCGACCAGACCATGCGATCGGTGGACACGGGCCACGAACCGCCCGTACCGGTGTCCTGAATGACGCTGCGCGTCGTGTCGACCTTGGTGAGCAGACTGCGCCTCGCCACATCCGGTGCGATGATCGCGAGCGAGAGGATCGTGCTCAGCGAGACATCGCGCGTCCACACGCCGGGCCACTTCGCGCCTGCGGAAAGTGCGCCGTCGACGCGTATCAACTGACGCAGCTCCTCGAGCGAAAGGCGGTAGCTGGCATCCTGCAGCCGTTGCGGCGATGTCAGATCGGGATAGGCGGAGAGATCGGCGGTGCGCGCCCACAGCGCGCGGCCGTTGGCGGTCCGCGGGCGCGTGTACGCCGTCTCGATCGGAAGGGTGCCCTCGTAGATGCCGTCTCCGTCCGCATCCCGCAGCTCGAGCGGAGAGCCCGGCTGGAGCGACGCATAATCCCACGTGAGCGGCGGCGGATCGCCCACCACGTACACGTGCGCCAGATCGCCGCGATTGATGCACACGCCGAGCCTGGGCTGATAGAATCCCTGCGCCTCCATCGAATGCAGCACATCGCGCAGGTCGACGCGGAACGTCACGTTCGCGACACCATCCTCGCTCGTTGCCGACTCTTCGGGTGTCGGCGGCGCGGGCTCCGACTCATCGCCAAAGCGATAGATTCTCGTGACGAGTCGGCCGCCGCGCGGGCGCAGATAGATCGTGTGCTCGGTGCCATTGGGAAATTCGTTTTCCGCACCATTGATGCTGAAGCGGAAGCGCACCTCGCGGGCGGCGCGCGGGTAGGTGGAGAGAATGCTGTCGCGTGAGACTGCGATCGCCCGGAAGCGTCCCTGCCGCACTGAGCTTTCGGTGACGACGAAGGGGCGAGGCCGCGCGCGCTGTGCGCGAACGTTCGCCGCGGTGACTGCTGAACCAAGCATCGCGAACGCGACGACGGAGCGGAGTCGGCGGGCGAATGCCCCCGCGGGTTTCACCTGCTCGACGACGCGGTGGCTCCCCGCTGCTCCGCGAGCGCCGCCGCGAGCGCGGCCGCATCCTCGCCGACGATCAGATGCATCATCTCCGGCGATAGGCGCCACACTCCCAGCACGTCCGCCTTCGTGAGCGCGCCCTCGTCCACTCTCGCCCCGTCGCGAAGCTCCACGCGAAGCCTCGTGAGCGCCACCTCGTCTGCGCTCACGATGTTGCCCGCACCTCCGAGTGCCCCGGTGATGGCGACAGCGCGCCCGCGAAGCTCGGGCGTCACGCGCGCTGGCGTCGCGCCGGTGGGGCGCTCGGCGGTCGCGGGCGCGCCGACCACATTGCCCATCGCGCGCATGTATTCGTCCATGTCCGTCTTGAGGTTTTCCGAGCGCGTGCCGAACACTGCCTGCATGCCGCCACCCACCTTCATCACGCCCGAGGCGCCGAGCGCACGCAGCGCATCCGGATTCGCGCGCTCGGTATCGGCGAGCTCCACGCGCAGCCGCGTGATGCACGCATCGAGGCTTCGGATGTTCGACGCGCCTCCAAATGCGGCCACGAGCCGGCCAGCCATCGAGTCGCCCGAGGCCTGCGCGTCCGCGCCCGCCAGATCTGCGCTCGCAGTCACGTCGTCATCCTCACGCCCTGGCGTTCGCAGGTTCCACTTGAGAATGAGCGTGCGGAAAATGGTGTAGTACATCGCCGCCCAGAGCGGCCCGAGCCAGAGCAGCCACCATCCGCGCTTCGAGTGCGGATAGAGCACGATGTAGTCGATGAGGCCGTGCGAGAACGTCGTGCTGTGATGAATTCCCAGCGTGATCGCGACCCAGTACGCCGCACCGGCCAGCAGCGCGTGAATCGCATAGAGCGCCGGCGCCACGAAGAGAAACGCGAACTCGATCGGCTCCGTGATGCCGGTGAGAAACGACGTCAGCGCCGCAGAGATCATGATGCCACCGATGCGCGCGCGATTCTCCGGCTTCGCGGTGCGCCAGATCGCCAGTGCGGCCGCGGGCAGCCCCCACATCTTGAAGAGGTATCCACCAGCCAGATTTCCCGCCGTGGGATCACCGGCGGTGAAGCGGTAGATCTCTCCGTGTATGATCTTCCCCGTCGCGGGATCGGTGTACGAGCCCACCTCGAAGAAGAACGGCACGTTCCAGATGTGGTGAAGCCCGAATGGAATCAGCGAGCGCTCGACCACGCCGTAAAGCGCGAATGCCGTGGCGGGATGCGCAGTCGCGGCCCAGTGCGAAAAGCCATTGATCGCATGTCCAATCGGTGGCCAGACCACGCTCAGCACGATACCGGCGATCACCGCGGCGAAGGCAGTGAGAATCGGCACCGAGCGCTTGCCCGAGAAGAATCCGAGGTACGCTGGAAGCTTTAACCGGAAATAGCGGTTGAACAGCACCGCGGCGACCGCGCCGATCAGAATGCCCCCGAACACGCCCGTGTCGATGGACGGAATTCCAAGGATCGGCGTCGGCTCGTAGTGGAGCAGCGGCGCCATCACCCCCATCGTCGCTACCATGACGGCGAAGCCGACGACGGCGGCCAGCGCCGCAACGCCGTCGTTCGTCGCGAGTCCGAGTGCGACGCCGATCGCGAAGATCAGCGGAAGGTTTCCGAAGATCGCGCCTCCCGCCTGCGCCATCACATTGGAAACGACCTCGGGAAGGACTTTGAATTTCGCGCTGCCCACGCCGAGCAGGATGCCGGCGGCGGGGAGCACGGAGACGGGAAGCATGAGCGACTTTCCGATCTTCTGCAGCCATCCGAACGATGCACGCCACAGACTCATCCTACGCTCCCGCCTCGAAGGTCATGCCCGGTGACGTGCGACGATCGCTCGCACTCCCGCGCCATCATCCGCGTCGAGCGCCGCGCGAGCAATCGCGCGACAGTCCAGCATTGACAGAGATCGCACGCGCGCCTTCACCGCTGGCACCACTGGAATGTCGACGCTGAGATCGTCGACGCCGAGGCCGAGGAGCACGGGCACCGCGTCGGGATCGCCTGCGAGCGCGCCGCACACGCTCACCCAGCGCTTGTGCTCGTGTCCGCCTTTTGCGGTTTGCGCGATCAACCGCAGCACAGCCGGGTCGAGCGCGTCGAGCTGCGGCGCGAGCTGCGGGTTTCCGCGATCCATGCAGAGCGTATACTGCGTGAGATCGTTCGTTCCGATGGAAAGGAAGTCTGCCTCGCGAGCGAACTGATCGGCCATCACCGCTGCCGCCGGCGTCTCGACCATGATCCCGATCGGGATCGGCGCCGTGCCCAGTAAAGCGCGCTCCGCTTCGACCAGCTCCCGCGCACGGCGCCACTCCGCCAGCGTCGCGATCATCGGAAACATGATCGCCACCTTGCCGCTCGAAGCAGCGCGCAGAATCGCACGAATCTGCGCGCGGAAGATCTCCGGTCGGTTGAGGGTGAGACGGATGCCCCGCTCGCCCAGGAAGGGATTCGCCTCTGCGGCCATCGGCAAATACGTGAGCGGTTTGTCGCCGCCGACGTCGAGCGTGCGAATGACGAGAATGCGATCGGGCCCGAGCGCGCTCGCAATCGATGCATAGCTTTGCGCCTGCTCGTCCTCATTGGGCGCGTGCTCGCGACGCATGAACAGAAATTCGCTGCGCAGCAGGCCCACGCCTTCCGCGCCCGCCTGCACCACTGCGGCTGCTTCGGCCGTGTCGCCGATGTTCGCGTACACGTGGATGCGATGGCCATCGATCGTCGTCGCCGGCTCGCCAGAAACGGCGAGCTCGCGCCCGCGGCGCCCCTCATCCGCCTCGCGCCTCCGCGCGATCGTCTCCACCTCCGCATCGCTCGGCTCCGGGCGCAACACGCCCGCGTCGCCATCGAGAATGACTCGCGTGCCCGGCGCGAGATCCAGCACGCGCGCGTCGATACCCGCCACTGCGGGAATGCCGAGCCCTCGCGCCAGGATCGCCGCATGCGACGTCGCACTGCCGGATGTGGTGCAGAAGCCGCGCACGCGCGTGCGATCGAGCGACGCCGCATCGGAAGGTGCGAGATCCTCGGCCACGATGATCGATTCCGGCGGAATCTCCGGGGCGACACCATGGGCGCCCGAGAGAATGTGCAGCACCCGAGAGCCGACGTCGCGCATGTCGGCGGCGCGGCCCGCGAAAAGCTCGTTCCTCAGCGCGAGCAGACGACCGGCCTGCGCGGTATACGCGCGCTTCCACGCCCACGCGGCACTTCCGCCCTCGCGAATGCCCGCAGATGCCTGCTCGAGCAGCTCAGGATCTCCCAGGAGCTCCTCGTGCGCGGCGAAGATCGCGGCCCGGTCCGGATTCGCAGAGAGCCCCGCTCGCAGCGCACCGAGCTGCGCATGCGCCGACGCCAATGCCGCGTCCAGCGCTCGGCGCTCCTGCTGTGGGTCGGCGGCATGCTCCTCCACCACCGCCTCTTCATGGCGGAGATGATGGACCTTGCCCACCGCCACCCCCGGAGACGCAGGAACGCCGCGCAGGAGCCCGGGCTCGTCCGGTCGCTGGCGCAGCGGAGGCGCAGCGGGCGCCGCGGTGCGCGCTGGTGCGCTCCCGGGCGACGGCCCGGCGTCGCTGGGGGCATCCCCTGCAAGCAATCGGGAGATCGCATCGATCGCCGCTGCCGCATCGCTACCGGTCGCAGCGACCGTGATCTCCTCGCCCTCGCCTGCTTCCAATGCCATGATCGAGACGACACTTCGAGCGTTCGCCTCGCGCGTTCCCTTCAGAAGGCGCAGCTCCGCGGCGAAGCGACGCGCAGCGGCTGCGATCATCGCTGCAGGGCGCGCGTGCAAGCCGCCCGCAGCCGTGATCACAATGGGGCGCGAGCGAACGGCGTTGGCCCCCTGACCATCTGGTGAAGTGCTCGCGGCGGCGGAGTCGGATGTCGCATTGAGCATGATGCGCATGAGCGTATCGCGTCCCGCCGTCACGAAGCCATCGCTTGGCTGAATCGACGACACGCGCTCGACGTTCGAGACGATGACCTGCGTCAACAGGCTGCGCGCGCGGCGAGCGACGAGATCGGCGTCGAACGAGAGCAGCGGATCGCCCGAGCGCACGATGTCGCCCGACTTCACCAGCGCAGTGAAGCCATCGCCCTTGAGCATCACCGTGTCGAGACCGACGTGAACGATGATCTCGAGACCGCGCGCCGAGAGCGTAACCGCGTGGCTCGCGCGGTGCACCTGCAGTACCGTCGCGTCGCACGGCGCGAGCACGCGTTCGCTCATCGGATCGATCGAAATGCCGTCGCCGACGAGACGCTGCGCGAACGCCGGGTCCGGCACGCGGTCCAGCGGGACGATGATGCCCGAGAGGGGAGCCACGATGACGAGTGGCTCCCCTCCGGAGGACGATGAGGCGGACGTCGTCACCGTAGTGCTCTCAGCGCGAGCGTGCACAGAACGCCTGTCCGGCGGAAGGTGACACCCTCGGCTAAACGGCGCTCGCTAGTAGCCGCTGTTCTGCGTTAGGTGCAGGTTCGCCGTCAGCTCGAAGCCGGCAGCGGATAGAGATTGCGGAACGATTCCGTAACTGTACCGGCTTGCACACCACCCTTCCACTGGCACACGACCTGATCCGTGAACGCGCCGAATGGGATCAGATTCGTGCGACAGTGTGTCTCCCGGAGCAACTCGCGTGCACACTCTGAGGACAAAGATCAGCGTGAGAAAGCAGGCAGTCCTGGCTGAAGTCCGTGAGGCTTCCCACGCGCCCAACGAGCAACGCGACGGTGAACCGCGGGAGAATGGCAATGCGACTCGGACCGGGTCGCCCGACCAAGGGAACTCGTGGAAAGCTTATCCTTTCCGCCAGTATCGATCCCGTTTGCACTGCCTCGCCGACCGTTCGTCAACTCGGAAACGAACGCTCGCCCGCGAGAAGACGCGCTGCATCTTCGATCGCAGCCTTGTCGCTCGCCGCTTCTGCCGCCTTGAGCGCATCGAGGCGCCGGCGGTCGCGCCTCCTCCGCATCAACAGAAATGGAAGGAGGAGAAAAGTCAGCATCGCGAAGAGGAGCGACAGATTCGCGACGACCGCGAGCACGCCGTATCGATGCATCGTGCGCGCGCGCCAGTCGGCTTCGAACGCCGGCTGCGTCAGGCCATAGGCCCGGCGCATCGCGAGATCCATGGAGCCCGTCTGCTTCCAGTATTCGAAAAAGAGCGAGAGGCCGCGGCGCGGATCGAGAGCGGCGAGATCCGTTACGGCGCGATACGCGAGCGAATACGCGCCGGAGGCGCGCGACGCGCCGCCGTGAAAACCACGCTCGAGCGAATCGAGCGATGCGGGAATGCCGTGGAGCACGAGCCCAATGTTGGCCGCGAGCACTTCATCGCGAGACCACTCGCCAGCGGCGTACCCCGCATATCCCTCGTCGAACCAGCGAGGCGGGAGCCCCCCGAGATACTCGTGGAGCGCGAGGTGCGCGAGCTCGTGTCGCAGCACCGCGCGCGGATCGCCTGCACCGGAGCCTGCGCTGCTTCCCTGCATGACGATGCGATGCTGGTCCGGAATCGCGATCGCGGCGCCCCAGTCAGGCGCGCCCGCGCCGGTCCACTCGCGGAAGCGCCGCGCATCGGGCGCGATCGCGATCAGCGCGCGCGCATGCGGGCGCGGAAGTCCCGGAAAGGTGTCGTTGCGCGATGCTTCTTCCAGCAGCGTGCGAGCCAGCGGAAGATCCGCCGGATAGGCGAGAATCGTGAACCGGCCACGATCGATGCGCTGCGCCTCGGCCTGTTCCCCACTCGATTGCGCGCGCGCTCGTGGACCTCCGCACGCCAGGAGCAGCACGCACCACACGGTGCGTGCTAGCCGTTTCGAGCCGGGGCCCCGCCCTCTTCGACGTGCTTCAGCATCTCCCCGCAGCGCTTCCCCCATGGATTGAACTTGTTGGCTGCGAGGCCGTCACGCCAAGTCTGTTTCGCCTCTTCCCGCTTCCCGTCGAACCAGAGCGACCGACCGAGCTCATAGTACGCCTCGATCAGATTCGGTCCGAGCGCGAGCGTTTTGCGGAAGAACGTCTGCGCATCCTCGTACATCTCGCGCTCGCCGTACACGAGACCGAGATAGAAGTGCGCGTACAGCGTCGCCTTGCGATCGTTGTCCAGCCGAATGGCCTTCGACAGATGCTCGATCGCCTCCCCGAAGATGCGCTTTTTGAGGCAGATGTAGCCCAGGTTGATGCGCGCCAGCGAATTCGTCGGCTGGCGCATCAATACCTTTTGAAAGTTGAGTAGCGCCTCATCGTACTTCTCCTGGAGCATCTGCGCCCAGCCGAGCAGCGACTCGGTTTGCGGATCGTTGGGGGAGAGCTCGAGTGCACGCTTGAGGGCGCGATCCGCTCCCTCGTGGTCGCCAAGTGAGATGAGGCTCCATCCCTTTTCGACGAACGTCGACGCGCCGATGTGATCGGCAACTACCACCGGACGATCCCCGCCGAACTCGGGCGCCGTGGAGGGCGCGGAGCTCTGCTGCACCTGCTTCCACTTCTCGACCAGCGTCTTGATGTCCTCGCGCAGAATGCCGAGCTGCGTGATCTCGGCTTCGACTTCCCGGTAGAGCGCGATGATCTCGCCCTTGATCAGGTCGCGGTCCGTGGACGCCGTGGCTGCCTCCAATCGCGCCTCGATCGCGGCGTACCGGGCGCGAAACGTTGCGGCCTCGGCGTCAGCCATGCGACGCCGTCGCCGATGTCAGCTCGAGCAGCTCGGAGGAAGTGAGCACGCGCGCCACATCGAGAAAGATGATTAGCGATCCTTCCCTCCGCACGAGCCCTTTCAGGTATTCGGCCTGAAGCCCGCGGAAGAGCGCCGGCGGCGGCGCGATCTCGCTCGGCGACACCGCGAGCACCTCGTGCACGGAGTCTACGGTTGCTCCGAGCCATTCGTCGTCGATTGCCAGCACGATGATGCGATGATCGGGACGCGGCTCGAGACGCGGCATCCCGAAGCGCGTGCGCAGATCGATCACGGGCACGACGCGGCCGCCGTGCTCGATCACCCCGTCGATCCATGCGGGAAGATTCGGCACGGCCGCGGGCGCGCTGAATCGCAGCACGCGCTCCACGCCCAGAATGTCGACCGCAAACTGATCGTCACCGAGGCGGAAGGTGACGAGCTGCTGAATCAGGGCCGTCGCGGCCGCGGCGCTCATGCGCGCTCCGGCAGCGCACGCGCGCCCATGCGCACGATGGCGCGCGCATCGAGCACGGCGACGAGGCGGTTTCCCGACTGCACTACCCCGCGTACGACTCCACCCACGCGCATCGAGTCCATCGGCTGCTGCATCGTCATCAGATCCACCATGATCACGTCCTCGATCTCGTCCACCACAAGACCAACCTGGCGCTCGCCATCGCGAATGATGACGAGCACCTCGTCTCCCCTCCCGCTGGCATCGACGTCGAAAATCCGGCTCGCATCGAACACGGGAACTCCGGCGCCGCGATCCGTCAACAGGCCGAGCAGCAAGGCAGGAGATCCCGGAATCTTCGTGAGCACCGGCAGCTCCATTGCCTCCATGGATGCCGTGAGCGCCACAGCGAAATACTCGGCGCCATGGCGAATGAGCAGCAGCTCGGTGGCGGATTGACCGTCTCCGATGTTCGTCTCGGCGTCCGCAGTCATTGAGTGCTCCTGCCCCCGTAGATTGACCGGTCGGCTCCGGTCGCGGTCACATCAACAGCGGCGCGAACCAGTGTTGCAAGCGCGGAGGCGATCTCCGCAAGCGGAAGCACCATTGTCGCGCCGCCCGCCACGAACGCGGCCTGGGGCATTCCGTAGATGATTGAGCTCTGCCGGTCCTGCGCGATGCCGGTGCCGCCCGCGTCGTGGATGGCGCGAAGGCCGGCGGCGCCATCACGTCCCATTCCGGTGAGCACGACACCAATCGCCGTGGAACCGACGCACTCGGCCACCGAGCGAAAGAGCGGGTCCGCGGACGGGCGCACGCCCCACACCGGTGGCGAATCGTCGAGCATGATCACTCTCGAGCGGCCGACAGCCTGCACGCGCATGTGCTGACCGCCTGGCGCTATGTAGACGTGTCTGGACTCGATGGTCTCGCCGTGCAGCGCCTCCGTTACCCCCAGTGGGCTCAGCGCATCCAGACGCTCCGCGAGCGTCTTCGTGAACCCGCGTGGCATGTGCTGCACGATGAGCACCGATGCATCCAGGAGCAAGGGAAGCGCCGGTACGAGCTCGGCGAGCGCGCGAGGGCCGCCGGTGGATGCAGCAACGGCGATGACGAACGGCACCGCAGTCGCGCCCGCGTCCACGGCTGCGGTTTCGCGCGTGGTCTGCAGGGCCGAGCGGTGCACTCCGGAGAGATTCACCTGCGCGGCGGCGCGCAACGCGGTGAGCAGCTCGTCGCGGATGCTCGCGAGGTCGAGGCTGATCGGTCCCGAGGGCTTGCGCACGAACTCCACCGCGCCGCACTCGAGCGCGCGCAGCGCCATCGCATCGCCGGGGCCGGACGCAGCGGTGAGCATCACCACGGGGCGTGGAGACTCGCGCATGATACGATCGAGCGCGCCGAGGCCATCGAGCTCCGGCATCTCGATGTCGAGCGTCACGATGTC
>JBDTXN010000111.1:0-9951 GCA_040006175.1 Gemmatimonadota bacterium
CCCGTCTCCGCCGGTGGAAATTGGCTCCGGCTGTGCGATCACTTGTGCACCGGCGGAAGGACTCGCGCCCCATACGCAGAACCACCTGTTACCGGTGTCCTGAGCGACGAACGCACGTTTGGTCGCATCCCATGCGACGGTGTCGGGAGCATCTCGTATTCCCAGATGCTCCGAGTACCAGACGGGGCGGAGATCCGTCTTGACCGACAGCTCGAAGCGCAACCGTCGCTCGCGATCGGTGGTGTTCCTGATCGTGTAGCAAACGATCACACCGGTGTGATGGTCGGGGCTGAACTGCAAGCGCTCGATCTCCAGCCCGTCCAGCAGCGGCGCATATCTGAACCGATTGCCGTATGGATGATTGATGAACTCGGCGCTCTCCGAGAGCGACATGTGCTGCGTCGTTTCGAGATCCGTCACCCCGGCGCGGAACCCGTCGATCAGCTTGATGGGATGCACCCAGAGCCCGGCCATCTCGCCCTGCAGATGATCACCCATGTCCGGGAAATTTACGTCCTGCGTGCCGATCAGATAGGCCCGATCGCCGGCGGTGACGTACGGTCAGTCCGCGTTTCCCCCGTGATTGCTGATCCCCGCCATGATCGGCGCCGCGTAGTCACCCTGCGACGGCAGCGAACGGGCTGTGGCGAGAGCCAGTGCGAGATAGGCAATGTCGAACCGGATGGTGATCTGCATGAGCAACTCTCTAGTACTGGAAACAATCCGGAGGTGCCTGCGACTGCCTGCTCGGCCATCCATGCAAGTAACGGGAGATCCCGCTCAGCTTTTGCCTGCCACTACTACACGGGCTCAGTAGTCGTAGATGTGATCGACAAGCAGCCCCTCTCCCCGAGCGACCGAGAGGACGTCGAGCAGATCGCGCGCGTCGACAGCGAGCACGACCCGCACGCGCCCCGGCTCGGCCGGCGTCTCGTAGCCGACGACCTCCGTAGCGCGACTAGGGATCGACCACGTCCGGGGCGCCGTGCCGGTGAACGTCACCAGCCGATTCCCGGATATCTCGGCGATGCGCACGCGATCGGAGAATCGCGCGAGCCGAAGAAGCGCGTCGCGATAGGGTGTGTACCGCGGCACCGTGAGCAGTGCATAGCGCCGGTCGAGCCACACCACGCGATGCAACGCCGCCGTTCCGGAGTCGCCCCCACTATCTTCGTGCGCCAGGGAGTCACTCCAGCCCGCTACGACCGCGTAGCGCGCCTGCACATCAGCATCGTACGCGGACGACGTTCCGATGCCAATCAACGTCGCGTACACGGCCTTGATCGCATACTCGCTCGAGAGCGCGGCGCGACGCTCCCACTTTCGAAGCAGTCCGGGCCCGAAGAGCGGCACGTCCGTCCATAGATGCACGAGCGCGTGCGCGAAGCCGAATTCGTACCACCCCTTCTCTGCGATCAGCTTCGCATACGCATCGGCGACATCCGCGGCGTACTTCTCCTCCGCCACTCCACCATCGGGCCTGTTCAGCTCGAAGAGCCTGCCAATCGTGTTCTCGTACACCGCCTTGATCCCATACTCGAGCGCGGTGCTCAGCCCGATCACGCCGAGCATGACGTGATCGCCCACGCTCGTCGGATAGCGCGTGTGGCTGGCGCCCCACGTAGCAACGTAGCCGCGCCAGAACGTCCCGACCGAAGCCACGTACGGAAACCCGCTCGGCCGCTTCCCGTCACGGAGCCAACGCGCGTACGCCTCGCTGCTGTAGACGAGATCCCATTCGGGATGCGTCAGGAACTCGCCGACCTCATCTCTTGCATAGCCCTTCACCGTATCCAGTGCCACGCGCACCTCCGCAGGGAGAAAAGCGGGCATGCGCGTAGCCGAGACATCGGGCGGGTTGCCGGTGCTGTCCGGACGATAGAGATCCCACAGGGTGTTCGTGAACTTGTTGGTTGGATCGACCCGCCGCTTGACGGCGAAGAGATCCGCGGCGTGCGGGTACGCTCGTGCAAACTGCTCGCGTGTGGCGTGTGGCTGGTACGGCAGGTAGTAGCGACCGCCGAAGTGGATTGCCGCATCGATGAGCTCGCGCGTCCACGTGCCTACCTCGCGCTGCGACTCTGGATCCGTGCGCTGCTTGTAGTAGAGCACGTACGCGAAGACTTCCGTGGGCGCCCAGGCGAGGTACGTGCCCACCTCGGGCAGCGCATGGCGAATCGAGACGTTCACGACGTTCACGCGGTGCGCGCGCAGGATCTGCCCCATGCGCGGCACGAATCGAGGCAGGCTGTCCGCGGGAACGAAGTACTCCTGCAGCACGTACGTATCCGCGGATCGCGAGGCTGGTTCGAGCTCGCTGACATCGTAGCTCGCTTCGTAGTTCCGCCAGGCCACCGGGTGACCGCGGAATATCCACGGATCCACGATGTGCTGGCGCGTCCAGCTTCCCATGCGACCGGAGCTGATGATGCGATAGACCGTGCGGTGCAGAGAGCTCGCCTGGTCCTGGGGTTGCACGTGCTCCGTTATGGTGAGCGGGTCCGACGTGCGTGCGTAGGACACGGCGTGCGTCGTCGCAAACGTGGGCGGGTAGATGTCCGCGTTGTGAAAGATCACGTTCGAATCCGGCTGCACGCTTCGCCGGAAGTATGCGAGGTAGTCGGCGACGGGCAGCGTGCGATCGAATCGCTCCACGTGCACGTCGGGCGCGAGATCGAGCGTGACGTCGGCGATGACACCGAGAGCGCCGTAGCCGCCAATTGCGCCGAAGAAGAGCTCGGGGTGCTCGGTCGGGCTGGCGCGCACGACGCTGCCGTCCGCGAGCACGAGGGTGATCGACCGAACGGAGCGGATGAGCGGGCCCTGGCCGATGTAGCGCCCGTGAGCGTTCACCGAGAGCGCGCCGCCGACGGTGAAGCTGTTGTACGTCTGCATGATCTTCACCGAGAGTCCCGCCGGGTCGATCGCGCGCTGGACATCGCGCCAGCGGGTGCCCGAGTGCACGGTGATGGTGCGCGCGACCGTATCCAGTTGCACCACGCCCTTGAACTCGCGGAGATCCAGCTGCACCCCGTCGGGTGTGGCGGTCTGGCCGCCCATGGAGTAACGTCCGCCGCCAATGGAGATCGGACCGCGACTCTCGGAGACGGCCCGAGAGATCTCGTCGACGGTGTGTGGCGTCCATACTTTGCGCATGTTGACGGAATACAGTGCCGTGACCTCGTGCACCGCGATCGTGGAATCAGTGCGGCTGGAGAGACGAACCTCCGGCGCCTCGTGCAACCCGATCAGGCTCACAGCGGCCGAAAAGATCAGGAGCACCGCGACGAGCACGAACGCGACGCGCAGCACACGACGCGCGCGCGATCGCCGCACGGGCTTGGTGCTCGAGCGGCTTCTTGTTGCGATCTGCTTTTTCCTCTCGACCCGAACGGAGCGAAACCATGACATCGGATAAGGCCTTGCGCTGGAGCGCCTTTGGGTTTGCCGTGTTCTTCGCGCTGGTCGTAGCGCTGGGCTACATCCCGCAGTTCAACGGTGGGATGTCACACGTCGAAATGAGCCAGGCTGGTGAGCACTCGATGCTCGGGCTCTACATGATTGGTGCGGCAGATGATGTCACTCATGGACTCAGCGCACTAGTCCTCCTCATCGCGGCGGCCAGCTCGGCCCGAGCATCGCGGATCGCGCTGACCGCCTTCGGCTGGTACTACGCGTTCGATGCAGCGATCTACCTGGTCACGGGGGTGATTCAGCATCACGCGATCGGATCGACGATCATGCTGAATCTCCCGCACGTGATCATCAGTGCGATCATGCTGGCGCTTGCGTATCGCGGGCGCGGGGAGATGGCAACCGCGCTCGCATGAACTGACTACGGCGTGCTGGGACGCGACGCGAGCACTGCCTCCACCTCGGGCGAGGCATGCTCGGTGTCCGCGCCCGTGCGCGCGCCCGCCTCGAGCAGCAGCCGGGCAACCTTGGCGTGATCGCGCGTGGTGTCGCCGTGCACGGATCCGTGACAGCACCAGCCCAGCGGCGTCGCGCCGTAATGCGCGTCCTTGACGGCGATCAGCTCCGCGGCCTCCGGGTGCGCGAGAAGCGTCGCGACCGTCTCGACCGAGCCACGCCACGCCGCGCAGTGAAGCGCCGTCCCCGAGTCGTGACCCGGCGTTCGCGGATCGAAGCCCAGGGACAGCATCAGCGTGACGGCTTTCGCGTCACCTTCCCACGCGGCGTCGCTGATCGTTCGGTGCTCCTGCCGAGAGATGGAATCGGTGAGTGATGGATGTTCTCGGAGTAGTGCGAGCGCCGCTGCTTCGTCGCCGCGCCGGTACGCCAGGCGGA
Organism: Gemmatimonadota bacterium; assembly: GCA_040006175.1. GTDB lineage: Bacteria > Gemmatimonadota > Gemmatimonadetes > Gemmatimonadales > Gemmatimonadaceae > FEN-1250. Next base: position 4,309 of record JBDTXN010000111.1, read on the forward strand.
GCTGCTGTAGCGGCGTGGCGAAGGCGAGCATCGCGCGTAGCGTCTCGTCGTGCTCGAACTGCGCAGCCACCTCGAGCGGCGAGCGCCCATCGCCGATGGTCCACGTGTGGATTCGCGAGCTGCTCGGTGGTTGCTCGCCGTAGCTCCCCTGCCCTGTCCTCTCATCGAGCAGCCCCGGATCGTTCGCCAACATGGTGCGTGCGCGATCGGTGAGTCCGAGTGCCGCGGCGAGAAAGATGTCCGTGGATGCGCCGCGCTCGACAAGGTAGCGAGCGAGATCGTATCGTCCGGCGCCGCGCGTGCGGTCGAGCATCCACTCCGCGGCGGTCGAGCGATGATCCACGTCGCGCGCGTCGATATCCGCTCCGGCGTCGAGGAGCAGATCGATCGCGGCTCTCGACTGCGCGAAATGCAAAGGCGTCTGCCCATCTCCGCCGCGTTCGTGCACGCGCGATGGATCCTCCGCGATCATCTGCGCCAGCAGCTCCGCGCGATCGAGATGCGACGCCGCGCAAGCGTCCGGGATGGCTCCCGCCGCGAGCAGGCGCTCGGCGGCATCGCCAGTCGCGAAGTGCAAGGCATGGAACGGACCCGCCCACCATGCGCTGCGCTGGTTCGGATCCGCACCGAGGTCGAGCAGCGCGTCGACCATGGCGCGATCCCAGGCAAAGGCGACGATCGCCGGCGCATCGAAACCGAATACGGGCTCGTGTATGCGTGCCCGGAGCTCTGGATGCGTCTGCAAAATCTTTTTGAGAGCACTGGCGTCGCGCTGCGCGAACGCGTCGTGCACGCGCTGCACCGCCGTACGGGCCGATTGCACGCGCTCGTCGATGTGCTGTTTGAGCGCCGCCCAATTGGTGAAGCCGTATTCGCGCGCGAGCACGAATTGCGCGTCGGCCAGTGTTATCTGCTTCTTGTCGGGGAGTGCGGCGCGCACGCGCGCGCGTGCCTCTGAGTTTCCGGCCTCGAAGGCCCGAAGCAGCTCTTTCGACTGCTTCCTTTGCTGCGCGAGATCCGGATGAGCGGAGAGCGAGCGGCCGAACGGTGACGACATGGGACGCCTCCTTCGTAATGGCCGGCGTCCGCACGATCGGCCCGAAGAGGGCGCAAACGCGTACTGCGTGATCAGAGATGGGCGCAGCCCTTTCCGCGGACCGGAGGCGTTCCGTACGCCGGCAACAAAGCTAGGGAGAGTTCCGGTATCGTCAACGCCCAGCCAAATTCCGCGCGTGTCGAGCGATCCCGTCATCCCTTGGCTACTCGACGCCGATCCTTCGATCCGGTGGCAGGTGCTGCGCGACCTCACGAACACTGCGGTAGAGGTCGTTGCGGCGGAGCGCTCGCATGTGGCGACGGAGGGTTGGGGCAAGCGCCTCCTCGATCTGCAGCGTGCGGATGGACAGTGGGGCGATGGCGTAACCGCCCCATTCTGGTGGTCGAACATGTACACGCTGGTGTTCCTTCGTGATCTCGGGATCGATCCCGCGAGCGCCGGCGCGCGAATAGCCATCGATCGTGTTCGCGCCAACGTGACGTGGGGACCCGCATTCGAAGACTCGCCCTTCTTCGAGGGTGAGGTCGAGCCGTGCATCAATGGCCGCGTCGTCGCGCTGGGCGCGTACTTCGGAGTGCGAAGTGAAAGACTGGTCGACCGATTGCTTCACGAGCAGCTCGCGGACGGCGGCTGGAATTGCGAGGCCGAGCGCGGCTCGGTGCGCTCGTCCTTTCACACGACGATCTGTGTGCTCGAGGGGCTGCTCGCGTTTGAGCAGGCATTTGGCGAGATGCCGGCACTAACGGATGCGCGGGGCCGCGCGCACGAGTATCTGCTCGAGCGTCGCCTGCTCCGAAGATCGTCGACCGGTGAGATGATCGACGCAGCGTGGACGTTGCTCGCGTTCCCGACGCTCTGGCACTACGACGTGTTACGCGCGCTCGACTATCTGCGCTCGGCAGGGGTGGCGCCTGATGCCCGAATGGACGAGGGCGCGACGATCGCGCGCGAGCGGCAGCAGTACGACGGGCGATGGCTGCTCGATGTGCGGCATCGCGACACGCTGCATGAAGGGATGGCGGGAGCGGTCGGAGAGGCGAATCGGTGGGTGACGCTGCGGGCGATGCGAGTGCTGCGGTGGTACGAAGGTCAGGGCTGAAGGACTTAGGCCGGAACGTACGTCAGCTCGCCGCGCACCATACGCGCCGGCGGAATGAGATGATGCAGCTCTCCCTCGCCCTCGTCTCGCAAATGCATCACGCGCAGGTCGAGCGACGTGAGGACGTCGGCAATGATCCGCCGGTGGCATCTCCACCAAAGAAGCTCGGCGCACATGATCGCCGTGCGAAGTCCGAACGCAAGTATGAGGAGATCTTCGAGCCCCTCTGCGAATTCCTCGGTGGCGACGTGATCGGCGTACGCCCGGAATGACGGATGACGCCACGCCAGATTGAGCGACGAAGCGTTTGGAGCGCGACGGCCGCCGAGCATGGGAAGCCACGAGTAGAGAATGTCGCGGCGTGCGAGGTCACGTTCGAGGGCCTCGGATGCAAATTGAGGCAGCCGTCGCGAGCCCGGAAAGCGCCGCACGTCCGCAACGAGCTCGATACCGTGCGCTGTCAGGATACGCGCAAACTTCTCGCCGGAGCGAGTGGAGTGGCCGATGGTCCAGACGGTGCGCTGCGCGCTCGGCCCTCGTGAGACTTCTTCCTTGCAGCGCACACAGCTCAGCTGCGAGCCGAGCATCGATGCTCTGCCCTCCGCAGTGAGGACCCACGGTCGCGACACCATGGGCGGCTCGTGGCGAACGTGCTGGCCGTGACCGCACGAGAGGTCCGCGACCCAGTGGCCGCCGACATCGACATGAAAGCCGATGATCGGGCGCAGAACTCCCGGATAGCTCGAAAGCGAGCGAGGCTCCTTCACACCAGTCGCATCGCTGGAGCCATCCGACTCATGGGGCCGGAAACGTCATTACAGGGTCCTCGTGTTGACGGCTGAGCTGCCGGAGCGTATCAACGTGGATGCGCATGACCACCACTGACTTCGCAATGTAGGTCCCCACCTTGAAACGACGCGAGTTGTTTGTGGAGCGAGGGGGATGAACGACGCTTTGCCACTGCTGATTGGCATCGCTCTCGCGCTTGCGGTGTCGGCGTATGCTGCGTGGATCGGCCTCGACAAGGATCGCGCGTTTTATCCGGCGGTGCTCCTCGTCGTTGCGTCGTACTACGTGCTCTTCTCGGTGATGGGCGCCAACACGCGCACCACGATTCAAGAAATTTTGCTCGCGATGATATTCCTGCTGGCCGCGTCCATCGGATTTCGGCGCAATCTGTGGATCGTCGCCGCTGCGATTGCGGCACATGCGATTCTCGATGCGTTCCACGGCGCCGTGGTGTCCAATCCCGGCGTTCCGGCCTGGTGGCCGGCATTCTGTTCGGCATTCGATCTCACCGCGGCCGCCTTTCTTGCGTTCGTGCTCCGCCGAGCGCCAGCGCGGTCCCGGCCTCGTGACAGGGCTTCCGAGTGATCAACGAGGAGTGTCGCGATACCGTGCGCTCCACCAACTGCCCGGCATCGATGCTCACGAGCCGATCCTCGCGCCGAGGCGGACGATCAGAAGGTGCGTCTCACTCTCGAGCGGTGTGACGGAGATCCGCGCGCCGGGAAGGTCGGCAATGCGTCCGGGCGCGAGATAGCGCGTCCGCCCTCCGCCGACGTACTGCATTCCGAGATCGAGCTGGACGTTCGTCTTCCCGTTGTAAACGGGCATGTAGATGCCACCTCCTGCCGTCCAGGACGGCGCGATCGACGAGTGATTGGTGGTGCTGGCGAACGCGCGTTGGTCGTCCTCTCCCTCGAGGTGGCTTTCGGTGAAGAATGCCAGACCACCAATACCGGCGTTGAGGTACGGACGAAACAAACCGCTCGGCCGGGCGAGTTGAGCGCCGATGCTCATCGGAACGATGTAGTTGTTCGTTTTCACGTTCACTCGCCCGCCCACGGACTCGCTCAGCGTGGTACGGCGGGACTCTCCACCGTAGCTGACGATACCTGCACCAACGCGAATGCTCCATATCCCTGCGCCGTCCAGGCGAAACAGGTATGCGCCGTCGACTCCGTAGCCGAGTCCGACATTTCGGCCCAACGCGCCCTGTGGTCGGCTTTGAATCACGTCGAGGCTGAATGAACTACGACGGGCGAGCTGCGAGCCCGTCTGGGCGAGTGGCTCGCGAGTGGAGGCATTCTGCGCTGCGAGCGTGCTCGCTGCGAGGATCAAGAGAAGTGCCGCTCGTGACATCGATGCAGTATTCATAAAGTGCTCCAGTGGTGGGTGAGCCTGAACCACGACGGGTGAGCGATCGCACGAATGGCCCGTCGCAGTCACCTGAAGGTGGCGGAGCTCATTCCGGAAGAATTGAACGAAGAGGCTGACTTCGTCTTCAGTTCGCATTTTCACGTGGGCCAGATCCGCGGGGCGCGCTCACGAGCGTGTGTCTCGCGCGCGGGCACGAGTCGCGGCTCCACGTGCGAAGAATTCCGCTATCCGATGCCGGGACGGCGCCATAGCTTGTCGCCGGATGTCGCGGAGATCGGCGGCATTGCGGCTTCTTCAGGCGAGGGTAGTGCTGCCGTGAATCAACCGGTCGGTATTGGGCGCTTCGTGGCGTGGGATGGTGGGTGCCTATTCATCGGCGAACATCACATCGCGGTGCCTCCCCACGCCCATCATGCAATTCAGCTCGTCCTCGGTCGCGGTGCTCCTCACCTCGTTCGGGCGGGCGAACGCGCGCCGTGGGTCGAGTATTCCGCCGCGCTGATTCCGTCCCGGCAGCCGCACAGCATCGACGTTACGAAGGCAGACTACGGCATAGTCGTGTTCGTGGAACCGGAAACGAGAGAAGGACGAGCAATCACGGAGCGATATCTCCAGTCGGGCGTCGCGGAAGTCGGCAGCAATCCCCTGGAAACGGCCGCTCGCCATCTCTTCGAGATCTGGTTGCGTCAGGAAACCGAACAGGCGATCGCGACAGCCGCGCGGTCGCTGGTGCGCGTGCTCAGTGAGGGAATCGAGCCGACGGTCGTAACCGACGACCGGATCGTACGCGCGGTGTCGTACATTGGCGCGAACCTGGCGCATCCGTTGACGCTCGACGAGCTCGCATCGCACGTCTTTCTCTCGCCAAGCCGTTTCCGTCACCTGTTCGCCGAGCAGACGGGGATGGGATTGCGTCCATACGTGCTCTGGCGGCGTTTTCTCCACGTATGGGACCTCGTCATGCGCGGGGTGTCGTTGTCCACCGCTGCACACTCGGCCGGCTTTGCCGATGCTGCACATCTCACACGCACCTCGAAGCGGATGTTCGGCTTTGCTCCATCGGCGATGCACCTCGTCGCGAGTCCGCCGGCAACTGCGGAAGACGAGGCCGACTCCGGAATCAGCGTGCGCAACCCGCCTCGAGGTGTTGGTAGTCGCACTCGTACGGGCCGGCGTGACACGCGGAGGTCATAGGCGCAGCGTTCTTCGCGCATCGCCAGCACTGCGCGCCACGCCAGGTAGGCACGTGCGATTGGCATGTGTGTAGACGTTTCGCGAGTGATCGGTCAGCGCTGTGCCTGCGCGCCGCACGTGCAAGCGGCAC
>JBDTXN010000112.1:0-9764 GCA_040006175.1 Gemmatimonadota bacterium
ATCCGTACTACACGCCGCAGAAGTTCGAGCTCGCGATCGACGTCGAGTACGAGGACCCTGATCTGTCGATCGCGCCGGAGCTGGGCGGCGGCGAGCACGCGGCGTCGAACATCGACAACTTCGCCTTCGACGTGGAAGTGCTCGACTCGCTCTTCACCGAGCTGGCACCTGCAACGCCCGCCACAGAGCCGGAGCCCGTGCCCGTGAAGCCCGCGGCAGCGGAGCCGGTGGTGGAGCATCACTTCGTGCTCGCGCACGACTACCTGGCGAAGGGGATGCTCGACCGCGCAGTCGTCGAGGCGAATCGCGCGCTGGTGCGCGGCGCGCCCACGGCGGAGGGGTTCGCGATCCTTGGCGACATCTTCATGCGGCAGGGATTGTTCGGCGAGGCACTCGAGCGATACCGGAGTGCGCGCATCGCCGCGCCGGCGGATCCGAAGCTTCTGGCCGGGGAGACGCGCTCCCTTCTCGCACTCGATCGCGTGATCGAGGCTCGTGTGACGGCGGAGCTACTTCTCGGTGTGGACGGTGGCTCCGTGGAGGCGCTTCTGCTCACCGCTGCCGCGCGTGCGCGCGCCGGTGATCCGGGTGCCGCGCGGGAGCTCCTGCGCAGCGCACGGCGGCTCGCCCCTGCGCGCGCGGACGTGCTCAAGGAGTTCGGCGACGTCGCGCGTGCAGCCGGTGACATCGACGGTGCGATCACGGCCTATCGCAACGCGCTGGACCTGGATCGGGATTTCGCAGTGGTTCACTACGAGCTCGCACGGCTGCTCGCGGAGCGCGGTGAGCCCGGCAAGGCCGAGGAGTCGCTGCTCGCGGCGTTGGAGGCGGTGCCGACGTACGTCGAAGCGATGTTGGCCCTTGCCAACGTGCGGCGACGCTTCGGCCGCGTGGACGCAGCGCTCCCGCCACTCGTCGAGCTGCTGCGCCGCGACCCATACAACATCGACGCGCTCCTTTCGCTGAGCGAGGTGCTGCTCGAGCTCGATCGGTGCGACGATGCTGCGATCTCCATCGACCGCGTGCTGCGCTTCGACCCGCGTCACGTGCTCGCGCTCTTTCTGAAGGGACAGCTGCTCGCCGATCGCCATCGCTACCGCGACGCGATCGCTACATGGCAGCGCGTGGTCGAGCTCGAGCCGGACGGAGAGCACGCGCGCCGCGCTCGCCGCGAGTCGCGCACCGCCGCGGATTTGCTGCGGATCTTCCGCAGCCGCAAGGAGGTCGCGTAATGGCGATCGAGGGACCGCTTCGCGAGCTGGGCATCCACGATGTTTTCCAGCTGCTCGACCTGAGCCGGAAGACGGGTGCGCTCACGGTCACCTCCGTGCTTCGGGACAATCAGGGCACCGTCTACTTCGAGCGCGGCTCCGTCGTGTTCGCAGCGATTCGCAGTAACCCGCATCCGCTCGGCGAGCTGCTGCTGCGCGGCGGCAAGATCGCGGAGGCTGACCTCGCGCGCGCGCGCGACGCGCAGCGCACCACGAACCAGCGCCGAAAGCTCGGCGAGCTGCTCGTGGAGAGCGGCGCACTGACGAGCAAAGAGCTCGAGAGGCAGGTGCGCTTCCAGGTAGAGGAGGTCGTCTTCGAGCTGATGTCGTGGCGCGAAGGGTTCTTCTCGTTCGAGGAGCAGGAAGTGAGCGACGCGCCCGCTGAGGCGAACATCCGGATTTCTACGGAATCGCTGCTCATGGAGGCCGCGCGCCGCATCGATGAGTGGTCGCGCATCGAGGGCAAGGTCGCGCACTTGGGTGTCGTACCCGTGCTCGCACCGGTGGCCGATGACCATCCGGGCTTTCTCGACCTGCGTCCGCGGGAGTGGGAAGTGCTCGCCGAGATCGATGGTACGCGCGACCTGCGCGCCATTGCGACGCTGCTGGCGCAGAGCGAGTTCGATGTGGCACGCGTCGCGTACGGATTGCTTTCCACTGGTATCGTCGAGCTGCGCAACGGCGTGCGCCCCGCGGAGATCGCAACCGATGGGGCGACGCCCGCGTCGCCCACCACCGTGGCGCCGCTCGAGGCCGCTGCGTCCGCGCTGCACTCCGGCGAGCCGCAGGTGGCGCTCGCGATCTGCGAGCGGATCACCAGCGAGTCGCCCGAAGTGGCCGAAGGACATCTGCTGCTCGCGCGAGTGCTCAACAGGCTGGGCCGACGGGACGAGGCAACGCGTGCAATTGCGCGAGGGTTGGAAGCGGACCCGCTCAACGCCGAGCTGCATGCGGAGAGCGGTTACCGGGCGGCGTGGAGTGGCGATTATCTCGACGCGCTCGCGTCGTGGGAGCGCGCGCTGCGTCTGAACCCCGGCAGCCCCGATGCGCAACGAATTCGCGCGGCCCGCGATGCGGCGAGCCGGCTGCGCTGTCTGCTCCAGGAGCACATCGATGTCTGATGAGATCAGAAGGCTGAGCGAAGAGCTCGCGCGCGATCCGTCGAGCCTCGTGTTTCTGCAGCTCGGCGAGGCGCTCCGCCGCGCGGGCCAGCTCGACCTCGGACTCAAGGTGGCGCATCGCGGGCTCGAGCGGCACGCACACAACGCGGACGCGCACGATCTGCTCGCGCGTATTCGCGTGGATCGCGGCGAACTGCAGGACGCCTTCGACGAATGGGACATGGTGCTCCGCATCGCGCCGAGCCACGTGGGCGCGCGCAAGGGGATGGGCTACGTGCTCTTCAAGCAGGGGAAGCTGTCGGAGGCCGAGACGCATCTAAGTACGGCAGCTACACACGACCGCGGCGACTCGTCGATCGCAACCGCGCTGCGCATGGTGCGGCGGCTGCTTCGATACGCACACATCGCGGGGAACGGCCACGGATCGCCGGGACACTCCGAGCTAATGGCGGCGCAGCGACGCGTGGAGGAAGAGGCGCGCCTGCTCTTCGCCGACATTCTCGGTGAGGGGGAGCACACTGCATTGCTGCTCAACTCGGATGGTCTCGTCGCGGCGGGGCTCTACGTCACCGCGGATGGCGAAGACGTATCGCAGGAGGTGGGCGCGGCGCTCACGGGCGTGCGCGACGAAGCGATTCGTGCCGTGCGGCATCTCGATCTGGGCACGTGGAAAGCGGTCGTCTACGAAACCGATCTCGCGACCGTCGCGCTGGCGCCGGCCATCGACGAGTCGATGGTGCTCGTGGCCGCGGGCCGTTCCGTGCCCCTAGGCTTCGTGCGACGCGTGCTCGACCGCTGCGTGCAGCGCGCGACCTCGTGGCTCGAGGAAGTCGCATGAGCGCGTCGCCCTTCGAGAGCGTATTGTCGGGACTCATTCGCCAGCGTGGTGTGCTTGGCTGTCTCGTCGTCGGCGAGGCGGACGGGATCATCGTTGATTCGAACGTGCAGGTGGGCATTCAGTCCAACGTGGTCGCTGCCCTTGCGGCCGCCCTCTATCGCAAGGCTCGCCTCTGCTCCGCCGCCGCGGGACTCTCGACTGTGGGCTTCCTGCAGCTCGAGGCGGAGCGCGGGCACATCTGCGCGATTGGCCGTGAGGGACTCGTGCTGGTGGCGCTGGCCGAGCCGCGTGCGCACATCGGCAGAATTCGGGGCGCAATGATCGAATCGCTGGGCGTTCTCGCGTGAGGACGCACGTAGCAGAGCCGTGGATCGAAGCGCCGCTCCAATCGTTCGTCGACGACGCGCGCGCACTCTTCGCGCTGCTGTTGCATCCCAATGGGCAGGTGATGGGACAGTTCGGCTTCACGCGTGCCGTCGATGTGATGGCGGCGTGCGCGCTCGCGGCCGCGATTCACGCTTCAGCGGGCGAGCTCGGACGAGAGCTGGAAGGGAGGCCGTTTCGCGAGCTGTATCACTCGGGGCGCGAGCGGCAGATCTTCATCGGCGACGTGCCGACCACGCGGCACCGTTTCGTATTTCTCACCGTTTTCGATGCGGAAAGCTCACTTGGGCTGGTACGCATCTACTTTCAGGAGCTGTGCGCGCTGCTCGAGCATGCGCAGCCTCCGCTGCTGGTCGAGGCACCGATATCCGCCGCCTCGCTCGAGCAGGATCTGAATCGCAATCTCGCCATCCTCTTCGGCCGCGCACCGCGTGGCGCCGACGGTGACGAGTCGTCCATCTCCCTCGCCTGACGCGCCGTGTCTCTGGTCAACTACGCCACTCGTGAGATCACCTGCAAGATCGTCTACTACGGCCCGGGGCGGTCGGGGAAGACGACGAACCTGCATTACATTTACGAGCAGGTGCCGGGTGATCGCAAAGGCCAGATGGTGTCGCTCGCGACCCAGACGGATCGCACACTCTTTTTCGATTTCCTGCCGCTCGATCTCGGCACCATCTCGGGATTTTCAACTCGATTTCAGCTGTATACCGTGCCGGGCCAGGTCTACTACCAGGCCACTCGAAAGCTTGTGCTGCACGGCGCCGACGGCGTCGTCTTCGTCGCGGATAGCCAGGCGAGGCAGCTCGCGGAGAACATCGAGAGCATGCAGGATCTTCACGCGAATCTGGCGGAGCACGACATCGATGTGCGCACCATGCCTCTCGTGCTTCAATACAACAAGCAGGATTTGCCGCGCTCGCTCATCTCGACCACATCCGAGCTGGACGACGCGTTGAACTTCCGTGAAATCCCGTCGTTCGCGGCTGATGCGCTGCACGGCACCGGCGTCTTCGAGACGCTGCGCGGCATCGCTGGTATCGTGCTCCGCCGCTTGAGCGCGGGCACGAGCAGCCCGCCGGCCGCCGCCGCCGCGGGAGGCCGCTGACGGTGGATCTCGATCCGCGCTACCGTTTCGAGAATTACATAGTAGGGGGCGCCAATCGGCTCGCCGTGTCAGCGGCGCGGGCTGTCGGGCAGTCTCCGGGCACCTCGTACAACCCGCTTTTCATCTACAGCAGCTCGGGGCTCGGCAAGACGCACCTGATGCTTGCGATCGGGCACCTCGCGCGCAGCGTCCACCCGCAGATGACGGTGGAGTATGTCACGCTCGAGGAGTTCATCGAGGAGCTCAACCACGCGATCGGCGACAGCGCGATGGAGCTGTTCAAGCAGCGGTTCCACATGGTGGACATGCTGCTCCTCGATGATGTGCAGTTCCTCGCCGGCCGCAAGGAAACGCAGAGCGAGATGCTCCGCCTCTTCAACACGCTGCAGCGCGCGGGGAAGCAGGTCGTGCTCACGAGCGACCGCCCGCCGTCGGAGATCGGCGACCTCGATGAACGGCTGATCTCGCGACTGACGGGCGGACTCGTCGTCGACGTCGGGACGCCGGACTACGAGACGCGCGTCGCGATTCTGCGCAGCAAATGCGAGGAGCGCGGCGTCGTGTTCGAGGCGGGCGTGCTCGACGAGGTCGCGCGCATCAACTTCACGAACGTGCGCGAGCTGCAGGGCGCGCTCAACCGGCTCATCGCCGTCCAGACGCTGGAGGAGACCCCCGTCACTCCGCGCAGCGTGCGGGAGTTGCTCGGTGAGAAGCCGGACACGCCGCTGCTCGTGCCCTCGCTGGCACGCGGGCAGGAGTTCGCGAGCTTCCTCTCGGACCTGAGCGAGGTCGTTGCTCAGCACATCGACAGCTGGCGCGTGCGCGTCGTCGAAGCAATAACCTATTGGCACCAGCTCGGCTACGCTACGCAGGTGCTCGAGCGCACGCTCGAGGCGACGGAGGAGCCGGACGTCGACACGCTGCTGTCACGCTATGAGGCGTCGATTCGGCGGCTGCGCGAGCTCGAGATAGAGGCATCGAAGATCGATACGCAGCTCGCGGCATCGGATCTCTTTCGTGATCCGGAGCGCGTCGGTGAGGCAGAGCTGGTGCTCGCCCGGCTCGTGGGCGGAGCGGAGCCGCCTCCCGGTCCCGATCCCGCGTTCGCGCGGGCAGAGCTCGAGGTCGGAGCCTCGAACCAGCTCGCGGTGCACGCCGTCGACACGATCACCGACGAGCCGGGGAAGAAGTACAACCCGCTTTTCATCTACGGGCCACACGGAGTGGGCAAGACGCATCTGCTGCACGCGCTTGGCAACGAGCTCATCGCGCAGAGCGGCGGCGCATTCACGGTGACCGTGGTGAACGCGTCGCAATTCATCGACGAGCTCATTGCTGCGTTGCAGGAGGACCAGATCGAGAAGTGGCGCGCGCGTTATCGCGTGGTCGATGCGCTCATCCTCGACGACGTGGACAAGTGTGCAGGGAAGGAACGCTCGCAGGAGGAGCTCTTCCACATCTTCAACAGCCTGCAGTACAACGGCCGCCAGATCGTATTCGCGAGCGTGCACGCGCCGAAGGCCATTGAAGGGCTCGAGGAACGGCTGCGCTCGCGATTCGAGGGCGGACTCGTGGTCGAGATCTCCTCACCCGATCACGCACTGCGCGAGAAGCTGTACGCGCGCTATCTCGCGAGCGCCGGCGCGCGCGTCGACCGCGCGCTCATCGACTATCTCGCTTCACGCTCGGTAGCGAGCGTGGCGGAGATGAAGGCGACGGTCGATCGGCTGCTCAAAGCCGCGGTTGTGGTGGGCGTCCCACTCAACGCGTCCTTTGCGCGCAAGGAGCTCGAGGGCGGGGCCACCGCGCCCGCGCAATCGAAGCAGTCGAACGGGCACGAGGCCGATCCGTTCTTCCTCGACGAAGAGAAGATCCTCTGGGACTGGCCGGACGTGACCGGCCGCGCGATCGAGGAGTTCCGGTAGATGGCGATCAAGGGGAGCCTCCGCGAAGCAAGCCTGCCGGACGTGTTGCAGCTTCTGGCGATGGGGCAGAAGACCGGCTGCCTCAGCGTCACCGATCGCAACAACTTCGGTTACATCTACTTCGACCGCGGACGGATCTCCTACGCCTCGATCGTCAACCGGCGCGACCGGCTCGGCGACACGCTCGTCAAGAACAACGTCATCACGCAGCGCGAGCTCGACGCCGCCATTGACGCGCAAGCCACGCAGCAGCGCAACAAGCGCCTCGGCGAGATCCTGATCGAGCAGCACATCCTCACACGCGAGGAGCTGCACCGCTACATCCGGGTGCAGATCGAAGAGGCGGTCTACTATCTCTTCACCTGGATGCAGGGGACGTTCAGCTTCGAGGCGGACATGCGCCCCGACGACCACGACGTCCTGGTGTCGATCAATCCGGAATCGCTGCTGCTCGAGGGGGCACGCCGGGTCGATGAATGGAGTCTCATCGAGAAGAAGGTGCCGAGCTTCGATCTCATCTTCGAGCTCGACGCAGCCCGTCTCGCCGCGAGCGAGTCGCAGCTCACGCCTCAGCAGCAGCTGCTCACGCCGCTGATCGACGGGCGCCGCGACGTCACCATGCTGATCGATATGTCCGGGCTGGGCGACTTCGAGGTAGGGAAGGCGCTCTACGGTCTCGCGACCGCGGGGTTCATCCAGCGCGTCGGCAAATCGCGCCCGCAGGACGATGTCGTGCGCGAGGCCCGAGTGGAGGAGCATCGGAACCTGGGCGTCGCCTTCTACCGCACCGCGATGTTCGAGGAGGCGACGCGCGAATTTCGGCGCGTGGTCGAGCTGCAGGACACCGACGTGCAGGCGCGCTTCTTTCTGAGCCTCGTCTCGATGCGCGAGGGGCGTTGGTCCGACGCGGTGCTCACCTTGCGCGAGGCGACGGCGCAGTCTGCGGCTCGTCCTTCGGTCTTCCACAATCTCGCGTACGCGCTCGAGCGGCTGGGGCATCTGGACGAAGCGCGCGAGATGCTGCAGGAGGCGATCGTGCGCGGTGGCGGAGACGATCCGCGCATTCGCACCTCGTTCGGGGTGCTGGCCCTTCGCGCCGGCGAGGTCGATGAGGCGAACGCGTCGTTCAGCTCGGCGCGCGCGCTGCTCGGGAAGCGCCTGCCATCGCCGGCCTGGTTTCACTACGCGTCGCTTGCTGCGGGGCTTGCAGGAGATCTCGATCGCGCCCTCGAGCTCATCACCGAGGGAGTAAAGGCGCACCCGCAGGTGGCGGTGCTCGGAAACACGCTCGCGGCGGTCTACGAGCGGCGCGGAGACTTTGCAGCCGCGGCACAGACTGCCGAGGCAGCGCTGGGGAACGGCGGCACGATTCCTCAGCTGCACAAGAATCTCGGCGACTACTTCTATCGTGCGCTGCGCTACGAGGAGGCGCTCGACCAATATCAGCGTGCAATCAAGATCAATCCCGCGATCGGCGACGACGTCTACTTCAAGCTCGGCAACATCCGCTTCAAGTGGCAGGAAACGGAGCAGGCATTGGCGTACTGGGAGCGGTCGCTCGCGCTGAATCCCGAGAACGAGATCCTGCGCACGAACCTGGCGCTGGCGCGGACGCAGACCGCATGACGTCTCCCGAGTCGCAGGACGACGGTTATTTCTCACTCACCGAGAAGATCACCCGTGAGCGCGGCTTCGGCTGCGCGAGCTACAAGGAGAAGTGCGTGCGACGGCGCATCGCCGTGCGCATGCGCGCGCGAGGCGTGAACACCTTCGAGGAATACGGACGCGTACTCGATCGTGACCGGCACGAGTACGACCTGCTCCTCGATGCGCTCACCATCAACGTCACGAAGTTCTTCCGCAATCCGGAGACGTTCGCCGCGATCGACCGGGAGCTCGTGCCGGCGCTGTACGCGCGTGTCGAGCCACAGTTGCGCATCTGGAGTGCGGGGTGCGCGTCGGGGGAGGAGCCGTACTCGCTCGCGATGCTCATGCACCGCTATGCCGTTGCTCAGGGAAAACGCTTCGAGCGGGTGGACGTGCTCGGCACCGATCTCGATCGCGGCAGCCTCACCGCGGCGGAGCGTGCCGTGTATCTGGAAGCCACGCTATCGGACACGCCGGCAGACTTGCGCCAGATGTACTTCCCCATGCAGCCGCCCTATCGCATTCACCGCGACGTTCGCGCGCGCGTGCAGTTCCGCCGGCACGATCTCCTTCGGGAGCCATTTCCGGAGCCGCAGCATCTCATCGTCTGCCGAAACGTCATTATTTATTTCGATCGCACGACTCAGGAGGAGCTGTTCGAGCGCTTCGCGGCCGCCCTGCTTCCCGGCGGCTTCCTCGTGCTCGGCCGCGTCGAGACGCTCTTCGGACCCGCGCGCACGATGTTCACGCCCGTGGACAATCGCGAGCGACTCTTCCAGCGCGTATGAGAGAGATCAGCGTGCGCGTGGCCGATGCGGCTGTCGGACAGGGTGACGTGGTGTTGTCGACCCTCGGTCTCGGCTCGTGCATCGCGATCGCGCTCTACGACAAGCGCGCGAACGTCGCGGGACTCGCGCACATCCTGCTGCCGAGCGAGGCGCTGGCGCGGGATCGCGAGAATCGCGCGAAGTTCGCGCAGACGGCGGTGCCGCTTCTGCTCGAGCGCATGCGCGCGATCGGCGCGCGCGATGCCAACATCGTCGCGAAGCTCGCCGGCGGCGCGAGCATGTTCACGTCACTTCTCACGCAGGGCGGCCCGCCCATTGGAGAGCGCAATCTCATCGCCACGCGCATCGCGCTCGCGAGTCACGGCATTCGGGTGATGGGAGAAGATGTGGGCGGCGGACACGGGCGCAGCGTCTACCTGCACGGCTGCGACGGACGATTCGAGGTCAAGTCGATGGGGAAGGGCTGTGTCGTCCTCTAATCGCCTGCCGTCCGTACTCGTGGTGGACGACAGCGCCTTCATGCGCAAGCTCGTCACGGAGCTCATCGATGGCTCCGACGAGTTTCGCGTGATCGGCACCGCGCGGCACGGGCTCGACGCACTGCAGAAGGTGCAAACGCTCCTTCCGGACATCGTGACGCTCGACATCGAGATGCCGGAGCTCGATGGCCTCGGCGCGCTCG
>JBDTXN010000113.1:0-9747 GCA_040006175.1 Gemmatimonadota bacterium
CCGGCATGGGCATCGCGGTCGATGCGCCGGTGCCCACGCCGTCGCATCTGAGCGATGCATCCGAGCGCCGCGCGCTCGAGAAGGCGCTACAGTACATGGCGCTCACCCCAGGTGAAATGCTGCTCGGCAAGTCGGTGGATGTCGTCTTCCTGGGCTCGTGCACCAACTCGCGCATCTCCGATCTCCGGCTTGCCGCGGGAGTGATGCGGGGACAGCGCGTCGCGTCCACGGTGCGAATGCTCGTGGTGCCCGGCTCGCAGGAAGTGAAACGCCAGGCGGAGGCGGAGGGGCTCGATGAGATCTTCCGCCAGGCGGGCGCGGAGTGGCGCGAAGCCGGGTGCTCGATGTGCATCGCGATGAACGGCGACGAGCTCCGGCCGGGGCAGTACGCCGTGAGCACGAGCAACCGCAACTTCGAGGGGCGGCAGGGGAAGGGCGGGCGCACCTTTCTCGCGAGTCCGCTCACCGCCGCGGCAACCGCGATCGCCGGCACGATCGCCGATGCGCGCAGCTATGTCGGAGGTCATTGAGCATGGAGCCGTTCGTCACCCTGCGCTCGACCGCGGTCGCGCTGCCTCTCGAGAATGTGGACACCGACCAGATCATCCCCGCGCGCTTTCTCAAGACCACGGACCGACTCGGGCTCGGCAACAATCTCTTCGCGGATTGGCGCTACGACGCGAGTGGGGCACCGCGACCGGAGTTCGTGCTCAATCGCGCCGAAGCGAAAACGGCGCGAGTGTTGGTGGCCGGGAAGAACTTCGGCTGCGGCTCCTCGCGCGAGCACGCGCCCTGGGCACTCCTCGGTTTTGGCTTTCGTGCCGTGGTGAGCAGCGAGTTCGCCGACATCTTTCGCAACAACGCGCTCGGTAATGGGCTGCTCCCCGTCGCTCTGCCGGAGGCGGTCATCGAGCGCATCGGCATCCTGATAGCGTCCGATCCGGGCGCGCTGTTCACGATCGATCTCGAAAACATGAAGTTTGCGCTGCCGAGTGGCGAGCGCTTCGACTTTCCGGTGGACCCGTTCGCACGGCACTGCATGCTGCAGGGAATCGATCAACTCGGCTACCTCGCGGCAAAGGAGCCCGCGATCGCCGCCTACGAGAGCGCGCGCGCAGGAGCGTACTAGCATGCGAGCACGAATAGCACTGCTGCCCGGCGACGGCATCGGACCGGAGGTCGTGAAAGAGGGCGTTCGCGTCCTGAGCGCCATCGCAGGACGGTGGGGCCACACCTTCGACACGGAATCGGCGTTGATCGGCGGCACCGCGATCGATGCCACGGGCAACCCACTGCCGCAGGCGACGATCGATCTCTGTCGTGGGAGCGATGCCGTTCTCCTCGGAGCCGTTGGCGGCCCCGCGTGGGACAATCCGCGCGCCAAGGTTCGCCCCGAGCAGGGGCTGCTCGGCATACGCAAGGCACTCGGACTATTTGCCAACCTGCGGCCGGTAACAGTGCACGGGCAACTCGCTTCGGCGTCGCCCATAAAGTCGAAGCGGCTGGTGGGAGTCGACTTCGTCGTGGTGCGCGAGCTCACGGGCGGGATCTACTTCGGCGAGAAGTCGCGCACGTCGCTCGGTGCGGAGGGGGAGCAAGCGACGGACGTATGCACCTACACCACAGCGGAAATCGAGCGTGTGGTGCGCGTCGCGGCGAAGCTCGCGATGTCGCGACGAGGGCGCATCACGTCTGTGGACAAGGCGAACGTTCTGGAAACGTCCCGGCTCTGGCGAGAGGTCACCACGCGCGTGCTCCGCGAGGAGTTCCCCTCGCTCGAGGTCGAGCATCTGCTCGTAGATGCATGCGCGATGCACCTGCTGCAGCGACCGGCGTCGTTCGATGTGATCGTCACGGAGAACATGTTCGGCGACATCCTCACCGACGAGGCGTCCGTGCTCGCGGGGTCGATTGGGCTGCTTCCCTCCGCTTCGCTAGGCGCCAGCGTGCAGCGGGACGGACGCGAGGAGACTCCCGGCATGTTCGAGCCCATTCACGGCTCCGCTCCCGACATTGCCGGACGGGGGATCGCCAATCCGATCGGGATGATCGCGAGCATCGCGATGATGCTGCGCCATTCGCTGGCATTGCACCCGGAAGCGCAGCTCGTCGAGAGCGCGATTCGGGAGGCCATTGACGCGGGCGCGCTCACCGCTGATGTCGCGCCGAAAGGCGAGCGGCCACGGAGCACGAGCGAGGTTGGTGATGCCATTGTCGGGAGGATCGTGGGCACGCGCGCGCCGGTGCCGGCGTGAGCACCTCGCACATCGGCTGTTGACAGCACGACCCGGATGCACTATCTAATTCGGACAACCGCTCTCACATCGCGGCCGGAACACATGCACACGTAACTCTCTCGGCATCGAATCGTGAATCTGTCGCTCGTCCTCATTTCGCTCGTCCTTATTCCCCTCCTTATCGTGGGGCTTATTGACGTGGGATCGAGGCGACGAGCATAGAGTACTGAAATGCCGATCTGCCTCTCCCACCAACGGCGGAGAGGCGAATCACCAAAGCCTCTTCCGACGCGGAAGGGGCTTTTTGTTTTTCGCTCAACGGGGACGTCATGAGATCTGGAATGCGATCGGACGTGATCAAGAAGGGGAACTCACGCGCGCCGCATCGGAGCCTGCTCCGGGCAACGGGGCAGATTCGCGATGCGAGTGATTTCGACAAGCCGTTCATCGCCGTGTGCAACTCGTACTGCGACATCGTCCCGGGCCACGTGCATCTGCAGGCGTTTGCGCGCGTCGTGAAGGACGCGATTCGCCAGGCCGGCGGCATTCCGTTCGAGTTCAATACGATCGCCGTCGATGATGGCATTGCGATGGGGCACGACGGGATGCGCTACTCGCTGCCATCGCGCGAGCTCATCGCGGATGCGGTCGAGACGATGATCGCCGCGCACTGCTTCGATGCGATGATCTGCATCCCGAACTGCGACAAGATCGTTCCCGGAATGCTGATGGGTGCCGCACGCGCGAATCTGCCCACCGTCTTCATCTCCGGCGGTCCGATGCGCGCGGGGATGGATGCAAGCGGCAACAAGGTGGACCTCATCACCGTGTTCGAGGCCGTCGGCAAGCAGGCCGCGGGTGAGATCACGGATGCGCGACTGCTCGAGCTCGAGGAGGTGGCGTGCCCCACGTGCGGTAGCTGCAGCGGCATGTTCACGGCGAACTCGATGAACTGCCTCTGCGAGGCGCTCGGCGTCGCACTCCCCGGCAACGGAACCATCCTCGCGACGGACCCGCGGCGCGAGCAGCTCGCGCGCGCGGCGGCGCGCCAGGTGATGTCGCTGCTCGCCGATGGTGTGCGATTCTCGGACATCGTGACCGCGAGCGCGATCGACAATGCCATGGCCCTCGACGTTGCCATGGGTGGCTCGACGAACACGGTGCTGCACGTGCTCGCGCTGGCGCACGAGACCGGGCTCGACTATCCGGTATCGCGCTTCAACGACGTCGCGGAGCGCGTGCCGCATCTCACCAAGGTCAGCCCGGCGTGGGATGGCGATCGGCAGTGGCACATCGAGGATGTCGAGGCGGCTGGTGGAGTGCAGGCGATTCTCGCCGAGCTTGCGCTCAAGCCTGGAACGCTGCGCATGGACGCGCGCACCGTCACCGGGCGCACGATGGCCCAGAATCTCGAGGGCGTTCAAAATCGCAATCGCGATTGCATCCGCCCGGTCTCCGATCCGCATGCCGAACGCGGCGCACTCGCAGTGCTCTTCGGATCTCTCGCGCCCGAGGGCTCGGTGGTGAAGGTCGGCGCGGTGGACGCGCATCAGATGGTGTTCCGCGGCCCCGCGCGCGTATTCGAGTGCGAGGAAGATGCGGTGAACGCGGTGTGTGCTGGCGATCTGGAGCCAGGGTGCGTGGTGGTGGTGCGAAACGAGGGGCCACGTGGCGGGCCGGGGATGCGCGAGATGCTGCAGCTCACCTCGATGCTCAAGGGCATGCCGCTGGGGGCCGACGTCGCGCTGATCACCGATGGCCGCTTCTCGGGCGGATCGCGCGGGCTGTGCATCGGCCATGTCGCGCCCGAGGCGGCCGAGGGTGGTGCGATCGGGCTCGTGGAGGATGGCGACATGATCGCCATCGATCTCGGCGCGCGTCGCATGGACCTCGAGGTCGGCAGCGAGGAGATGGCGGTTCGCCGCGCGGGCTGGGAGGCGCCCAAAGCGAAGTACCAGCGCGGGTGGCTCTCCCGCTACACGCGCATGGTCACGAACGCGAGCCGCGGAGCGGTGCTCGCATGACACTCTCGGCCAGAGCAAACGGCGCGACCGATCCGGGTGCCGACGGCTCGCGCACGGGCGCGCAGCTCATCTGCGAAGCGCTCGTGCGCGAGGGTGTCGAGATCATGTTCGGTATCCCGGGCGGCGCGATCATGCCGTTCTATCACGCGATGTGGGAGTATCGCGCGCAGCTCCGCCACGTGCTCTGTCGCCACGAGCAGGGCGCGGGGCACGCGGCCGAAGGGTATGCGCGCACCACGGGGCGGGTTGGCGTGTGCATCGGCACGAGCGGGCCCGGCGCGACAAACCTGGTGACGCCGATCGCCGACGCGTGGATGGACTCGACGCCGATGATCGCGATCACGGGGCAGGTCTCGAGCGTGGCCCTGGGCACGGACGCATTTCAGGAGACGGACATCACGGGCATCACCGTGCCGATCACCAAACACAACTATCTCGTTCAGAACGTCGAGGATATCCCGTATGTCATCAAGGAAGCCTTCTATCTCGCGCGCAGCGGACGACCCGGCCCCGTCCTCATCGACATCACCAAAGATGCGCAACAGGCGCGGGCCGTCCCGCGATGGGACCGACCCCTCCGTCTGCCACGCCACAAGGGTGCCGGCGTCCTCGATCGCGCAGCGGTCGAGCGCGCGACCGCGCTCCTCGTCCGAGCGCAACGCCCGCTCATCATGGCGGGAAATGGAGTAATACAGTCCGGCGCGTCGGGCGAGCTGCGAGCGTTGGCGGAGCGCATGGGCATCCCGGTGATCACGACGCTGCACGGCAAGGGTGCATTCCCCGAATCGCACGAGCTGAGCCTCGGCATGTCCGGCATGCATGGCTGGGTGCACGTGAACCGTGCGATCCAGGAGTGCGACGTGCTCTTCAACATCGGTGGTCGTTTCGATGATCGTGTGACGGGGAAGGTGTCGTCGTTCGCACCTCGCGCGCAGATCATCCACGTGGACATCGATCCGTCTGAGATCGGCAAGGTCGTGCCGACGTCGATCGGGATCCGCGGCGATGCGCGGGCGACGCTCACGTGCATGCTCGAGCATGCACCCGCGGGCAATCATAGCGCCTGGGTCGCGCGCATCCGCGAGAACCAGAAGGAGCACGAGCCGCATCAGGCGTATCGCCGCAGGCCGAACACGCCAACGCTCATGCCACACGACGTGTTCGCATCGCTCGATCGCTCGTTTCACAGACACTCCGGCTATCGCGTGGTGACGGACGTCGGGCAACACCAGATGTGGGCGGCGCAGCTCATCGAATGGGGGCGCCCGCGCACGCACATCACGAGCGGCGGTGCGGGAACCATGGGCTTCTCGATTCCCGCAGCGCTCGGCGCGGCGCTCGCATTTCCGGGCGAAACGATCTGGGTGATCGTGGGCGACGGCGGATTCCAGATGACGAATCAGGAGATCGCGACGATGGTGCAGGAGGATGTTCGCAACGTGAAGATCGCGGTGATCAACAACGGCTATCTCGGCATGGTTCGGCAATGGCAGGAGCTGTTCGAGGGCGCGCGCTACAGTGGGACCAAACTCTCGGGCCCGGACATCTCGCTGCTGGCGCACGCGTACGGGGTCCGCGGAATGAAGGTGGAGCGCCCGGAGGATTCCGATCGTGCGATCGAGGACGCGTGGGCACACGACGGCCCAGTGGTCATCGACTTCCGCGTGGAGCGCGAGGCCAACGTGTTTCCCATCGTGCCCGCGGGAAAGAGCATTGGCGAAATGATGGTCACGGCAACGGCCTCCGTATGAAAAAGGCGAAGGGCTTTCTTCGCAGCCACACCATCGTGGCGCTTCTGCAGGATCACCCCGGTGTGCTGCATCGCGCCGTGAGCCTGCTTCGTCGTCGCGGCTACAACATCGCGAGCCTCGCCGTAGGGCGCTCGGAGGTAGAGGGCGTGAGCCGCATGACGCTCGTGGTCGAGCAGGAGGATGTCGAACAGGTGGTCAAACAGCTCAACAGACTAGTGGAGGTACTTCAGGTGGATGACGTCACTCACGACCCGACGATCGAGCGCGAGGTGATCCTCGTGAAGGTCGCGGCGGGCAGGAACATGCAGTCGATCGTGTCCGTGGCGCTGGGCTACGGCGCAGCGATCGCGGATGTGGGCATGGGCACGATGCTGCTCGAGCTCAGCGGATCCCCGGCCAAGGTCGAAGGATTTCTCCAGCGGCTCACGCCGTTCGGAATTCTCGAGGCGACGCGCACGGGCCGCATCGCGATGGTGCGCGGACGTGCGACGCACTCGGCATCCGAGATCATGTCCGATCTCGTCACCAACACGCCCATGCCGCAGAGCCCCGAGCAGTGGCTGTCCCAGGCAGACGGCATCAACGGCACGAACTGACATTCACGGTCGCGGAGAAGACATGACGCAGATGTATTACGACAGCGACGCCGATCTCTCACTCCTGAAGGGCCGCCGCATTGCCATCATCGGCTTTGGCAGCCAGGGGCACGCGCACGCATTCAATCTCCGGGACAGCGGCCTCGATGTGTGCGTGGGCCTCTACGAGGGGTCGAAGAGCAAGGCGAAGGCCGAAGCGGCGGGACTCTGCGTGCTCAGCGTGGCGGAGGCGACGAAGCAATCGCAGCTCGTGTTCCTGCTCACCGGGGACACTTCGCAGAAGGAGATCTACGAGCGTGACATCGCGCCGCATCTCACCGCCGGCAAAACGCTGCTCTTTGCGCACGGCTTCAACATCCGCTACGGTCAGATCGTGCCGCCGGCGGGTGTCGACGTCAGCATGGTCGCGCCCAAGTCGCCCGGCCATCGTGTGCGCGAGGTCTACGAGCATGGTGGAGGAGTGCCGGCGCTCGTCGCCGTGCACGCCGATGCATCGGGGCACGCGCTCGCCGACGCGCTCGCCTACGCAAGGGGGATCGGCTGCACGCGTGCCGGCGTGCTGCTCACGACCTTCGCGGAGGAGACTGAAACGGATCTGTTTGGCGAGCAGGCCGTGCTGTGCGGCGGCGTGTCCGCGCTCGTGAAGGCAGGGTTCGAGACGCTCGTCGACGCCGGCTATCAGCCCGAGCTCGCGTACTTCGAGTGCATGCACGAGCTGAAGCTGATCGTCGATCTGTTCTATCAAGGTGGGCTGAACTACATGCGCTACTCGGTGTCAGACACGGCCGAGTACGGGGACTATGTCGCGGGTCCGCGTCTGGTGACGGACGCGACGCGCGCAACCATGCGCGAGCTGCTCGAAGAGGTGCGCAACGGGAGCTTTGCGAAGAACTGGATCGACGAGAACGCGAATGGGCGGCCGGAGTTCGCGAAGTTCCGGCTCAGGGATACGCAGCATCCGATCGAGAGGGTCGGGCGTGAGCTGCGGAGCAAGATGCCGTTCGTCGAGCCGCGCGAGCGCGTGCCGGGGCAGGGAGGCGCGTAGTCGTGGACGCTGCTGCAGGCGCCGCAGTTCGCGTCTTCGACACCACGCTGCGCGACGGCGAGCAGTCGCCCGGCTGTACGATGTCGCGGGACGAGAAGCTCGCGATCGCGCGGCAGCTCGCGCGACTGCGGGTGGACGTCATCGAGGCGGGATTTCCGGCGGCGTCGCGCGGCGACTTCGAGGCCGTGCAGGCGATCGCGAGTGAGGTCGGCACGGCGATCGGTCCGGTCATCTGCGGGCTCGCGCGCGCGAACCGCGAGGACATCGATCTGTGCTGGCGGGCGATCGAGACCGCATCGAAGCCGCGCATTCACACCTTTCTCGCGACATCGGACATCCATCTCACGTACAAGCTCCGAATGACGCGGCCGCAGGTGCTCGAGGCCGTGCGCACGATGGTTGCCTTCGCGCGCGAGCGGTGTGCGGACGTCGAGTTCTCGCCGGAGGACGCGGGACGCAGCGACCCGGCGTTCCTGCACGAGGTGCTCGCGGTGGCCATCGAGTCCGGGGCGACGACGCTCAACATCCCGGACACGGTGGGCTACACGATGCCCGACGAGTACGGCGCGATGATCGCGGGCATCCTCGAGCGCGTTCCGGGCGCCCGAAACGTCGTGCTCTCCACGCATTGCCACGACGACCTCGGACTCGCCGTTGCGAACTCGCTAGCGGGGGTGCGCGCGGGGGCGCGCCAGGTCGAGTGCACCATCAACGGGATCGGCGAGCGTGCGGGCAACGCGGCGCTCGAGGAGATCGTGATGGCGCTCCACACGCGCGTCCAGCACTTCGGCATCGCTACGAACATCCAGACGCGCCAGCTCGCGCGCACCTCACGGCTTCTCGCGGCGATCATCGGCGTGCCGGTGCCGCCGAACAAGGCGATCGTCGGCGCGAATGCGTTTGCGCACGAGGCGGGGATCCACCAGGACGGCGTTCTCAAGAACCCCATGACGTACGAGATCATGCGCGCCGAGACGGTGGGCTTGGACGGAAACGCACTCGTGCTCGGAAAGCACTCGGGGCGTCACGCGTTGCGTTCGCGGCTCGAGGGAATGGGGCATACGCTCAGCGAGGACGAGTTTCGTCACGTCTTCACGCGCTTCAAGGACATCGCCGATCGCAAGAAGCTGGTGGAGGAGCGCGATCTCGAGGCGCTCGTCGTGGGTGAGGTCCGTCGGCCGCCGCCGCTGTTCGTGCTCAGGCATGTGCAGGTGTCGTGCGGCACGGAGCTCATCCCCACAGCCACCGTGCGACTCGTGCTTCCCGATGGAGAAGTGCGCACGGAGTCGGCGCAGGGCACAGGGCCCGTCGATGCGGTGTGCGCGGCGATCAATCGCATCGTCGGGGATCCGGGGGAGCTCGTGGAGTTCGATGTGACGGCGGTGACCGAGGGGATCAGCGCGGTGGGTGAGGTCACGATGCGCGTGCGCGAGAGAAGAGCGCAGGAGTCGCTGCATTCCACCGAGGCGCCGGACGTGCACATCGCCGATGCGGAGCGCAACGAGCGCTTCCCGGTCTACAGCGGCAACGGGGTGCACGTGGACATCGTTGTGGCGGCAGCCGAGGCGTATCTCTCGGCGCTCAACCGCCTCTTCCATGCGCGAGCGGAGGCGAGTCGTGAGACCCCGCTTCGTCGAGCGGCGGACCCGGTGCACGTTTCTGCGGGACGTGTACAGGAAGCGGTGCGCACCGCGTAGCCATCCATGCGTCACAATACACAAACGCCCCGCGCCAAGTCGGCGCGGAGCGTTTGTGCGGTCTGGGCGAGCTGCGGGAGCAGCTCCTCAGATCACGGATCGCAAGTGATGATACCGTCGAGCGTGGTCGCAGCAGCCTGGCTTCCGAAGCCCGCATAGCACTTCTTGGTCGTCGCGCTGTGGCTCGCCGTGCCCTTCCAGCCCTTCGCATCGGCCGCCATACCCGTCACCGACACACCCTGCGACGTCGTGAAGTTCAGCGCGCTCTGGTCGGTGCTGTACGTCTGGTTGCCGGAGAAGTACGCCTCTTCCGACGTCGCCAGGTTGCGCAGATCCGACTTCTCGGACGCCAGATATGCCTTTTCCTTCGTGCTCGCGAACTTCGGAATCGCGATCG
>JBDTXN010000114.1:0-9553 GCA_040006175.1 Gemmatimonadota bacterium
GAGCCGGCGATGCAGGGAGAGATTCGCGTCACCGTGATCGCGACGGGCTTCGATCGCATCGTCTCGGCTGGCGCACCGTCGTCGTCCTCCTCGCAGGAGGCGCAGCGGAACGCCACGCAAACTCCGGTGATTCCGTTCCCGAATCAGCGTCCGCTTCGCACGACGGTGCCGCAGCCGCGTCCCACGCCGGCTGAAGCCACCCGGCGTTCTCCGCAGCCGCAGCCCGGTGCAGCACCACACTCGCCGCAGGAGAAGGTTCAGGATCTGAACGACATGGAGATCCCGACTTTCATCCGGCGGCAGATGGATTGAAGAAGCCCACGCCGCGCGCGGTGACCACCGTGGTCGCCGTCGCGCTGGCAGCGTGGGCCCTCTCCGTGGATTTGCCGAAGCCCTGGCTCGACGCTCCACATCCAATAGATACGAAGGTGCTGGTGCAACCCGTCGCGGCGGATTCCGATTCGCTCGCGGCCGTGCGCGACACGCTGCATTCCGGCGAGACGCTCGGCGCGCTCCTCTCCCGACGCGGCGTGTCGTCGGACGCGATGCCCCGAGTGATGGGCGCGAGCTCGCTCGACGCCAGGCGCATTCCCGCCGGCATGCCCGTCACGGTGCGCTCGGACTCCAACGGGTCGGCGCCGCGGGAGATCGTCTTTCAGCTCGCGCCGGACAGGATGCTCCACGTGCGCCGCACGGGCGATTCCACGTGGACGAGCAGCGAGGAGCGCCTGCCGTGGGTGACGGACACGCTCGTCGTGAGCGGCCGCATCGACGAGAATCTCTACCAGGCGCTCGACGACAGCGCCACGGTGCTCCCCAAGGGCGCGCGCGCCGAGCTGGCGTGGACGCTGGCGGACATTTTCGAGTATCGCGTGGACATGAGCCGCGAGCTGCAGCCAGGCGATGCGTTCCGCGTGCTCTTCGAGCGACTCGTCGGCTCGAATGGACAGACGAAGATCGGCCGCGTGCTCGCGGCTCGTATGGTGCTTTCGGGCGCCACGACGGAGACCGTGCGATTCGAGGAGGGCGATGGACGCGCCGCGTACTTCGACGCGACCGGCCGATCGATGCAGTCGGCGTTCCTGCGCGCCCCGCTCGCCTTCCGGCGGATCTCGAGTGTCTTCGGACTGCGCAAGCATCCAATTCTCGGCATCTGGCGGCGGCACGAAGGCACTGACTACGTCGCCAACGCGGGCACTCCGGTGCGCACGATCGGCGATGGCGTCGTCACCTTCGCGGGCGTCCGCGGCGGCTACGGCAATCTGATAGAGATTCGGCATCGGAGCGGATTGGTGAGCCGCTACGGACACCTGCGTGCCTTTGCGCCCGGTGTGCGCGGAGGTCGGACGGTGACGATCGGCCAGACGATCGGCTTCGTCGGCATGACGGGCCTCGCCACCGGGCCGCATCTGCACTTCGAGCTGCTCGTCGATGGCGCGCAGCGCGATCCATCGGTAGCGCTCAAGAAGAGTGCGGGCCAACCGCTCGCATTAGCGGACCGTCCGCGCTTCGACGCGCAGCTCGCCGTCCTCCTCGCGAGTCTGGACAAGGCACACGCGTAGCGCGGCGCCGAGCTTTGCGCTCGGTGCACACCGCGTCACGTTTCCTCCATGCTCGCTTGGCTTCTTTCGCTGCTGATCGCGGCGGTGCTGGCGTGGTGGTCGTACCGTGCGCCGGACGCAGGAGAAGCCCGGCGCGCGCGGGGGCTCGCCGCGCTTCGTGCACTCGCGTGGCTCATCGTGCTCGCGCTGCTGTTCGATGCGCCGGCGGGTCCGCGCCGTGCCGTGCCGCCGATCGCGGCGCTCGACGCATCGGCGAGCTGGCTGCGCGGCAGCGACAGCGCACTCTGGAGACGCGCCCTATCCACTGCGCGCGGCGCGTCTTCCGAGCTCCTCCTCTGGGGAGACTCCGCCCGCACTGCCGCTGCGCCCGCAGTGCCGCGCGACGCGGCCTCGCGCGCGATGCCCCTGGCGGAGCGTGCGCTCGCGGTGGGGCGCCCGCTGGTGCTCATCACCGATGGCGAGCTCGATGATCCCGCGGCGCTCGCATCGTTGCCCGCGGGGTCGCGCGTGAACGTGCTCGCGCACCCTGCGGCAATCGACGCGGCGGTGATCTCACTCGATGCGCCGCGCGCGGTGGTTGCGAACGACACGCTCGAGGCTCGCGTCACCGTTCGCGCGGGGGAGCTGCCGGTGCGCGGAGCGACACTCTCGCTCCTGGCGGGGAGCGATGTCATCGCGACGATGCCGATCGACTCGCTGAACGGTGGCGTCGAGCGCACCTTCACGCTGCATGGAAGCATTCAGGGCGGTGTGCGGAGCGTGCCCCTCGCGGCAGTCGTGGCCGTGGCCGGCGACGTCGAGCGGCGCAACGACACGCTCGCTACCGCGGTGCAGGTGGCGCCTGCCGCGGGCGCGGTGCTCGCGTCCACCTCGCCAGACTTCGACGCGCGCTTTCTCATCCCCGTGTTGCGCGGCGCAGTCGCGCTGCCGACGCGGGCCTACTATCGTGTCGCGCCGGGAATGTGGCGGCAGGACGGAACACTCGCGGCGGTGAGCGAGGCATCGGTGCGCGCGGCGCTCGCCGAGGCGCCGCTCGCCATCGTTCATGGCGATACGGCGCTCTTCGGCGCGCCGCGAAACGTGACCAAAGGATCGCTGCTGCTGTACGCGCCATCGGCGGATACGATCGGCGAGTGGTATCCCGTGGGCGCACCCGCGTCGCCGATCGCGGCGGTGCTCTCCGGTGTGCCGTGGGACAGTCTCGCCCCGCTCAGCGTCGCAACCGGGGTGCGCGGGGACTGGACCGGACTGCTCGCTGCGCCGGCGCGCAGCGCCGATCGCCGCAGTGCGATCGCGGGAAGCGAGGGCGGTCGTCGCGTGGTGGTGGTGGGCGCGTCCGGACTCTGGCGGTGGGCGTTCCGCGGCAGCGTAAGCCGCGACGCCTACGCGACTCTATGGGGCGGTATATTTGATTGGCTCACTGCGGAGCGGCCGGATCCGCGCGCCGCGCTGCCAGCGGACGCGATCGTGCGCGCGGGCGAGCGCATTCGTTGGCGTCGCGGCACGGGGAGCGACACGCTCGTTCGCGTCGAGCTTCGAAAGCGCGGCGAAGCTACGGCCGACACGCTGGCGTTGCACTTCGGAGGCCCGGGTGCGATGGCGGAGAACGGTCCGCTCGATGCCGGCACCTACGAAACACGCGTGAGCGGAGGAAGCTCGCTGCTGATCGTGAATGCGCCGCGGGAGCTCTTGCCGCGTCGCGCAAACGTGCGCACGGGAGCAGTCGGGGGCGCCGCACCGTTCGGCGATCAACCGCGGCTGCGCGACTACCACTGGGTTTATCTGCTGCTGCTTGCCGTGCTCTGCGCGGAGTGGCTGCTTCGACGACACTTCGGATTGCGATGACGCGCGCGGCGGGAGCCGCTGCGCGAGGAGAGAGAATGGCGAGAATTCTTCGGCGCGAGGGCGACGTAGCCAAGCGCTCGCTCTGGCAGAAGATCAAGGACGCCGCGCTGATGGATCTCAGCGTGGTGGTGCGCGGCGTCGGACTGGGCTCCCTCGACCAGATCGAGGAGCTGCTGCTCGAGGCGGATTTCGGCGTGCCCGTGACGCTGCGACTGGTGGCCGAGATCGAGGGCGAAGCCAAGAAAGGAAGAGTGAAGACGGAGACCGAGTTTCTTCATGCGTTGCGCGCAGGCGTCGAGAGTGCGTTGCGCGCGGGACGCAGCGATCCCGCCCTCACATTCGCTCCAAGCGGGCCCACCGTGATTCTCGTAGTGGGTGTCAACGGGGCGGGGAAGACGACCTTCATCGGCAAGCTCGCCACGCGCCTCGCGCGCGAGCGGAAGAGCGTGATGGTCGCCGCGGGTGACACCTACCGCGCGGGCGCGATCGATCAGCTTCGGGTGTGGAGCACGCGCGCGGGGGCGCAGTTCATCGGAAGCACGGCGGGCGCCGATCCCGCATCCGTCGCCTTCTCGGCAATCGACGCCGCCATTGCGCGCAACATGGACGTCGTCATCATCGATACCGCGGGCCGTCTGCATACGCAGGACGGTCTGATGACGGAGCTGCAGAAGGTTGGCAAGGTGATCGCGAAGCGCGTTCCCGGCGCGCCGCACGAAACGCTCCTCGTGCTCGACGGCACCATCGGCCAGAATGCCGTGGCGCAGGCACGCGCATTCAGTGCCGCAGTGCCGCTCACCGGCATCGTAGTGACGAAGCTCGACGGCACCGCGCGCGGAGGGATCGTCGTGGCCGTGCACGAGGCGCTCGACGTTCCGGTCAAGTTCGTGGGCGTGGGCGAGCAGGCGGACGATCTCGTTCCGTTCGATCCCGCATCGTTCGCCGCGGAGCTGCTGGAAACGGAGTGAGCGCGCGAGCGGCGGGCCCGTCGATTGGTCTCAATACCGGCGTCGTCTATCTCAAGGGCGTCGGGCCGCATCGCGCGGAGCTCCTTCGCAAGCTCGGAATAGTCGTCGCGCGCGACCTGCTCTTCCACGTGCCGCACCGCTACGAGGACGCGAGCACCATCTCACCGATCGCGAGCGCCGAGCCCGGGATGGACGTCACGGTGCTCGGCACCGTGATCTCGAAGGGCGTGATCCCGACGCGCAAAGGGCTCCGCATCTTCCAGGCGGTGATCCGGGACGAGAGCGCGATGATCGAAGTGTCGTGGCCCGGGCAGCCCTTTCTCGATCGCGTGATCAAGAAAGACGACAAGCTCCTCCTGACAGGCGCGGTGCGCTTCTTCCACGGCCGCCAGCTCCAGCCGCGCGAGATGGTCAACCTCGGCCCCGACGGCGAGGGGATGTCGCAAGGGCGTGTGCTGTCGGTGTATCCCGCCACAGAGGGGCTCTCCTTCAAGGTCATTCGCTCGCTGATCGAGGCCCATCTCGATGTGCTACTGCCGCTGGTCGTGGAGTATCTGCCCGCGAAAACCCTCGAACGCGCCGGCGTGCCGCCGCTGCCCGAGGCGCTGCGCCTCGTGCACCGCCCACGGTCGATCGCGGATGCGATGCGCGGCATGTCCCGGCTGGCGTTCGAGGAGCTGTTCTTCGTTCACATTCTACACCGGCGCGCGCGCGATCTCGCGCGCGAATCGCGACAGGGGATCAGCTTCACCAACAAGCGAGACCTCACTTCGCAGCTCAAGGCGTCACTCCCCTACGAGCTGACGAACGCGCAGATCCATGCTGCGCGCGAGATCGTGAAGGACATGATGAGCGACCGCCGCATGCATCGACTCCTGCAGGGCGATGTGGGGAGCGGGAAAACCATCGTCGCGCTGTTCGCGATGCTGCTCGCGCTCGAGAACGAATTCCAAGCAGCACTCATGGCTCCCACCGAGCTGCTCGCGGAGCAGCATGCGCGGACGTTCGAGCGGCTGCTCGCTCCGCTGAACGTTACGTCGATTCTGGTCACCGGCAGCCTCTCGACGGGGGAACGTCGCGCCGCAGCCGCCCGCATGGAATCCGGCGAGCCGCTCATCGTGATTGGCACGCACGCGCTCGTGCAGAGCGATACGCGCTTCGCGAAGCTCGGTCTTGCGGTGATCGACGAGCAGCATCGATTCGGCGTCGAGCAGCGCGCGGCTCTCGGAGAGAAGGGCGCGCGGCCAGACGTACTCCTCCTGAGCGCCACGCCCATACCGCGCTCGCTTGCGCTCACGCTCTACGGCGATCTCGACGTGAGCGTGCTCGACGAGCGTCCTCCCGGTCGCCAGCCCGTCACGACCGCGATGCGTCCGGGCTCCGCGCGCGAGCGTGTGCTCACCTTCATCGATCGCGAGATCGAGAAGGGACGGCAGGCGTACGTCGTCTATCCGGTGATCGAGGAATCCGAGAAAACGGATCTCAAGGGCGCGACCGCGATGTTCGCTGCGCTCTCCGCTGGCGCGTTCGCGCACCGGCGCACGGCGCTACTGCACGGGCGCGTGCCGAGCGACGAGCGCGACGACATCATGCGCCGCTTCCGCGATGGCGAGATCGACATCCTCGTGGCGACGACGATCATCGAGGTCGGAATCGACGTCGCCAACGCAACAGTGATGCTCGTGGAGCATCCCGAGCGCTTTGGGCTCTCGCAGCTCCACCAGCTTCGCGGCCGCGTGGGCCGCGGCGCCGAGGAGAGCTACTGTATACTGCTCGGCGACGTGAGCCCGGAGGCGCGCGAGCGTCTCCAGCTTTTCGCCGGTACGGACGACGGATTCGAGATTGCGCGTGCCGATCTGCGACTGCGGGGGATGGGCGATCTCTTCGGCGCGCAGCAGAGCGGCGAGAAAACGTTCCGCTACGCCGATCCGATTCGCGATGAGTCGCTCAATCTGCTGGCGATGGAGAGCGCGGAGGAGTTGCTCCGCGGCGACCCCGCGCTCGAGAAACGCGAGCATGCCGCGGTGCGAACGGCGCTGGCCGAGCGATATCCCCGAGCGCTGGCGCTGTTCCGGGTGGGCTGAACGGCGCCGCGGTGTCTCTCGCTACGGCTTGCCGGTCGAGAGGCGCTTCTTGATGCGCTCGAGCTCCGCGGTCGTCTTGCTGAGCGAATCCTGGAGCTGCTTGACGGTCTTGTTGGTCTCCTGCTCGCGCGCGGTGGCCTTCGATGAGTCGTCGGACACGACGAGATGCAGGGCGGGCATGCTGTCGACCGAACGCGCTTGTGCCAAGGAGTCGATCATGCGCGCCGTGCGCTGGAGCACGAGCGCCTCCGTCCGATGCGTCATCGAGCCCGATCCGAGATAATCGCTCAGCGCCTTCGCCGCCTCATGCACGTTTCCGCCCGAGCTCTGGGGCGCGAGCAGAATTACTCCGTGCCAGAAGGTCGCCTCATTCGCCTCGGCCGTTCCCTGTGAGCTGTTGGCGAAGAAGGTGAGTAGAGAGTCGGCGGCGGTGTACTGCGAGTCTGCCACCAGACGCTGCACCGAGTCGACCGTCCTGCTCCATGCCGTCGATCGAGGCTCGCTGCGCTTCGCGCGCGGATGCGTGCATCCGATCGCCAGCGCCGCACCTACGAGCAGAAAACGTCCAACCCTCACGCGCTGGCGTCCACGGTCGCAGTGCCCGTCGACCGTCGGCGAGGACGCGGCCCCGTGCGCACCGGCAGCGTGATGCTGAACTTCGTGCCTTCACCCACGCGACTTTCCACCGTCAGTTTGCCTCCGTGCGCGTCCACGATCTGTTTTGCGATCGCGAGTCCGAGACCCGTGCCGTCGTGCGCGGCCGAGTGTTGGTTGTCAGCCTGGAAGAACTTACGGAAAATGTGCGGAAGCTGCTCGGGCGGGATGCCGGCGCCCGTATCCGTGACCGTCACGAGAATCTGCCCACCATCGGCCTGCACGTCCAGCTCCACCGAGCCGTCCTTGCGCGTGAACTTGAACGCGTTCGACAGGAGGTTCCCCAACACCTCGTTGATGCGATCCGGATCCCACACCACTTCGGTGGGCAGAGGTCCGGTGCGCACCACGCGGAACTGGATGCCGCGCTGCATCGACAGCACCTCGAAGGTGCTTTGGAGATCGCTGAGAAAATGCCCGAGATCGGTGGGGCGGAGGTCGAGCTTTCCGCCGCCGGCCTCGAAGCGACTGATGTCGAGCAGCTGGTGAACGAGCCGTGAGAGTGATCGCGTTTGCGCGTCGACAGTGCGCAGGATCTCTCCCTGCTTGGCCGAGATGGATCCGTACACGCCTTCGTTGAGCAGCTGGAGATAGCCGAGGATGACGTTGATCGGTGTCTTGAGCTCGTGCGATGCGACCGAGACGAACTCCGCCTTCAACCGGTCGAGCTGCGCGAGCTGCGCGGCCATCGATTTGTAGCTCGCAGCGAGACGCCCGAACTCGTCGTTGCGCGTGGGTGAGACGGAGAGGCGATAGTCGAATTGTCCGGCCGCCACGGCCTCCATTCCCGCTTCGAGATCCTGCACCGGCTTGCTGACGGTGCGCCACAGGGCGACGGACACGAGGAGTGCCACGCTGGCGGCGATCGCGAGCCCGATTCCCGAGATCTTCGTAGTGTCATCGACGAGCGAGGTCGCGCTGTTCACGAGCTCCGTCGTGCGCTGCGCGAGAACGAGCTCCGCCTCGCGCAACGCGGACTCGATCTCGCGCTCCGCCGGCAGATACTGACGAGTCGAGATCGTGTCCGCGATGGCAGGGCTCTTTGCCGCGTGCGACATTTCGACCGGCGCGATGCGAAGAAGCTTCTCGACCTGCGTGCCGATGCGGGTGCGCGCCTTGTCGAGATCGTAGCCCTCGAGCGAGTCGTTCATCGCGCGCAGCAGCGTGAGCTGACCGTTCACGTGGCTCAAGGCCGCGGAATCGTGCACGAAGAGCAGGCGCTCCTCGGACTGGCGCAGTTCGTCGGCCGTCGCCCGCATCCGATTGACCAGTAGCGATGCGTGAAACGCATGATCGCGCAGCTGCTGCGTCGAGTAGTGCAGCTGCTCGAGCGATCGCAGTGCGAACGCGAGCGGCGCGAGCAGAATGAGCACATTTGCGAACAGTCCGAGCGCGAGCTTCGAGCGAATTGTCATGACTCACGCACCCGGCCGCGCAGGCGCAACGCGATGCACGAACCGCGCGCTCCGACAGAGCGCGCCGCCGTGTACAAACGCCGGAGTGTGGGCTCGACTTGCGATCCGTTCATGTGCTCCATTAATGCAGCCTTGCCGAGTTCGCGCCAAGTGCTGCGAGCGCAAAGGAACGCAAATGACTGGCCATCCAAAGGACAGATGAAAATCGGACACGCGTAGCTCTAGCCGCAACCTCTCTCTTTTGTTCCGGCGCCGCGGTCATTTGGGCGCATCCCATCGTTGACACTCGTATCGGCGGCGGGATAGCTTGCGCTCCCCAAACGTAACTTCCGCCAAATCAATGACATTGGTATCTACACGCATTAGCGGGTTGAGCAGCGAAGTCGGTCGCTCCGCCACCGTCCGAGGATGGGTCACCACTGTCCGCTCCTCAGGGAAAGTGGCGTTTCTCGTGCTCCGCGATGGTACCGGTCTGCTGCAGTGCGTGCTGGTCAAATCCGCCGTGGCACAGGAGATCTGGGATCGCTTCGCCCAGCTCACGCTCGAGACCTCGGTCGCGGTCACGGGTGAGGTGCGCGCCGACGCGCGCGCGCCCGGAGGCTATGAGCTCGGCGTCACGGACCTCGCGATCGTCGGCGCGAGTCCACTCGACTATCCGATCCAGCCGAAGGAGCACGGGATCGATTTCCTGCTCGACCACCGCCATCTCTGGCTGCGTTCCCCGCGCCAGCGCGCGATCGCGACCGTTCGTAGTGAGCTCGAGCAGGGGATTCACGATTTCTTTTACGAGCGCGGCTTCCTGCGCGTCGACACGCCGATCCTCACCGCCGCGATCGGCGAGCGCTCGGGCCTCTTCTCCACGGAATATTTCGAGGAGGGGAACGCGTTTCTCGCGCAAACGGGCCAGCTCTACGGCGAGGCCGCCGCCGCTGCATGGGGAAAGATCTACACCTTTGGCCCGACGTTCCGTGCCGAGAAGTCGAAGACGCGCCGGCATCTCACCGAGTTCTGGATGATCGAGCCGG